>NZ_BAAAJK010000001.1:0-179663 GCF_039526905.1 Pseudonocardia kongjuensis
GGCTGTCCGCAGCCGCCGAGCAGACCGAGGCATCATGGCGGTCGGTGGACCGACTGGCCCGATCGTTGGGAACCGACGACCCCCGCACCCTGGACCAGCGCCGCGTCGATCTGGCGCATCAACTGCTGCAGGGCACGATGACGGTCACCGACGTGGAGACCATCCGGGAGGCCGTCACCCAGATCCTGGCGCCCCACCCACCTGACACCACCAGCACAGCAGGTGCCGCCGACACGGCCGGTGCTGCCCGGACCGCCGGTGCAACCGGAACGGCCGGGCAGGACGCCGGAGCGGCTGGGGCAGCCGGGGCCGGTGGGGGCATCGGGCGGGTCGATCAGGTCGCCGGCGCCGCCGGATACGTCAGCCCCCCGGCAGAGGTGCTCGCCGAGATCGTCGCCGGAGTGCTGGCGGAGCGCGCCGATCCAGGGACGGCGATCGGGCGCAAGCCGCTGATCCAGGTCGTGGTCTCCCTCGACACACTGCTCGGCGACGACCGCCCCGGCGAACTGGTCGGACACGGCCCGATCCCCGCCACCACCGCGCGGGCACTGGCCGCCGGCGGGGTATGGGCCCGGCTGGTGGTCGACCCGCTGTCCGGAGCGGTCCGCGACCGCGGCCGCAGCACCTACACCCCACCCGAGGACATGGCCGACCTGGTACGGGCCCGCGACGGCCTCTGTCGCGGACCGCTGTGCAGCCGACCGATCCGCGATCTCGACCACTTCGTCCCCTGGGCCCAGGGCGGCACGACCGACACGGCGAACCTGCACGGCCTGTGCCAGCACCACCACAAGCTCAAGGACGCACCCGGCTGGCAGGTCCTCGCCGCAGCCGACGGCTCACTGACCTGGATCAGCCCGTGCGGGCACCGGGAGACCACCCGGCCGCACGACTACCGACCTCACCTCGGCGACACGGGCACGACACTGCGCAGCAGCACTTCGCGGACCGCGACCACCGGTGACGGGGAGGCGGAACGGTCCGGCGACAGTGGGCGGAGCGAGACCACAGGGGACGGTGGCGATGACGTGCCGCCGTTCTGAGCCAGCACCGCGGGAAGGCACCGCGGGAAGGTGCCCTGGGAACGCACCGAGGGAGGCCCCGGAGTGGCGCCGACATGCCCACCTGCGTGGCTGCCGATCGCCTCGGGCGGCAGAGCCGACGGCTTCGAGAGTCCGCCGGAGAGCGACGCTTCCGCGGAGCGTGCCACGCGAGCGGGGGCCGGAGCGGCTCACGGCCGGCTCTCGTGGACGGTGCCGGATGCCGTCACGGGTCGACGACAGCACGTCCGGGGCCGCGGTTTCCCGAACGCCGCGCCCGGCACGGCCGCACGAACGCGGGCTGTGGGAGCCGCCTGCGCGGCTGCATGAGCGCGGCAGCGGTCGGCGTCGCCGGCGCGGCCGCACGACATGACCGGCCGCGGCCGGTGCGGCTGACGCGACCGCCGGCGCCGCCGGCGGGACCGCTGCGCCGGTGCCGGTCCTGTGGGACATATCCGCTCGTCCGGAGTGCGGTCCGTTGCTAGCGTCGACCCCATGGCACGAGGTATCTGGTCGCAGAAGGTCCGCAGCGCCCGCTGACGGCGGCGCCCCACCTCTCCTTCTGATCGCGTCCGCCGTTCCGGTTCCCCGCCGGGCGGCGATCTTGTGCTGCCCGGCTCCACTGCGAGCTGCGGAGCACTTCGTGAACCACCACCCCGAACACCCTGATCTCGCCGCCGCCTGCCCGGCCGACGACGCCGCTGCCGACGCCGCTGCCGACGCCGCTGCCGACGCCGCTGACGGCACCGCTGACGGCACCGCGCACCTACGCGCCGACAGCGTCTCCGTGACCCGCGGGGCGCGGCGCATCCTGCACCGCCTCTCGGTCACCGTCTCCGCGCGGTCCCGGATCGCCGTCGTCGGTGAGAACGGGCGCGGCAAGACGACGCTGCTGCACGTCCTGGCCGGCATCGTCACACCGGACGAGGGACGCGTGCACCGCACCGGCACCCTCGGGCTCGCCCGGCAGGAGCTGTCCGCCCGTCCCGGCGAGACGGTGGGCACGCTGACCGCGCAGGCCCTGCTGGCGCCGCAGCGCGCACTGCGCGCGCTGGACTCGGCAACACGCGGGCTGGTCGAGGGCGTCACCGGCGCCGACGACCGGTACGCGGCCGCGTTGGACACCGCCACCCGGCTCGACGCGTGGGACGCCGAGCGCCGGCTCGACATCGCGCTGGCCGCCCTCGCCGCCTGCACCGACCGCGACCGCGAGCTGGCGACGCTCTCGGTCGGGCAGCGCTACCGGGTCCGGCTGGCGTGCCTGCTCGGTGCCCGGCACGACGTTCTGCTGCTCGACGAGCCGACCAACCATCTCGACGCCGCAGGGCTCGACTTCCTCACCGCGACGCTGCGCGAGCATCCCGGCGGGCTCGCCGTCGTCAGCCACGACCGGGCCCTGCTGCGCGCGGTCGCCGACCGGTTCCTCGATCTCGATCCGACCCGCGACGGCCTGCCCCGGCTCTACGCCGGCGGCTACGACGCCTGGCAGGACGCCCGGCGTCGGGAACGGGACCGCTGGGCCCGGGACCACGACGACCAGCGGGCCGAGCACCGCAGGCTGGCCGACGCCGTCGCCCGTGCCCGGGACCGGCTCAGCACCGGCTGGCGTCCGGAGAAGGGGACCGGGAAGCACCAGCGGCAGTCCCGGGCGCCGGGCGTCGTGCAGGCACTGAAACGGCAGCAGGAGGCGCTCGATGCGCACCGGCTCGACGTGCCGGCGCCACCGCCCTCGTTGCGGTGGCCGGAGCCCGGCGTCCGTCGCGGGGCACCACAGCTGCGGGCGCACGGGGTGGCCGTCGACGGGCGGCTGGACGGGCCGGACCGGCTCGACCTCGACGGCGGTGACCGGCTGCTGGTGACCGGACCCAACGGCGCCGGGAAGTCGACGCTGCTCGCCGTCCTGGCCGGCGCCCTCGCCCCGGACCGCGGCCACGTGTGGACCGCGGCCGGCGCGCGGATCGCGCTCCTCGGTCAGGAGACCGCGGCCTGGGACCCGGGGTTGACCGCCCGGGAGGTGCACACCCGGCACGTCGGACGGCTGGTCGCCCGGGGCCTGCTCACCGACGCCGATGCGGTGCCGCTCGGGTCGCTCGGGCTGCTGGACCGGGAGGCGACGGCGGTGCCGGTCGGCCGGATGTCACAGGGGCAGCGCCGCCGCCTCGACCTGGCGCTGGCCCTCGCCGGGCGGCCCGGGGTGATCCTCCTCGACGAGCCGACCAACCACCTGTCCTCGACGCTGGTCGACGAGCTGACCGGGGCGCTGCGCGACACGGGTGCCACGGTCGTCGTCGCGACGCACGACCGGCAGCTCCTGCGTGATCTCGCGGACTGGCCGCGCCAGGAGCTCGGTGGTCCGCCGGACCGGGTCGGTCCGGCCCCTGACCGGGCGGGCGGCGCCGGCCGGCCCGGCACCCGGGCGGGCTGATCACTGGGCACTGATCACCGGGCACTGATCACTGGGTACGGCGACGGGCGACCGACCTGCCGTGGAGCGTGCCCGCGGCCGCGTCGAACCGGTCCGGCAGCCCGTCGTCGCGTGCGGATGGCGCGACGGATGAGAGCCGGATCACACAACGGATGAGAAGATGGTGTCGATTCCGGCCCGGCTCGTTCGTCAGGAGGGTGGCGGCGCCGGACGGACCGGCGGAGCCGTACACCCGAGGGGAGCCACGATGGCCCGGTACGTGTTCCTGATGTTCGACTCCGAGGACTGGTACGACGGCGTCGACGAGCAGGGGATGGCCGACGAGATGCGGCTGCACCACGAGTTCATGGACGCGGTGCGGGCGGCCGGGGCGAGCGTGGTCGGCGGCGAGGCGCTGGAACGCTCGTCGTCGGCCACCACGGTGCGGCGCGGGGACGGTGCGACGCCGATGGTCACCGACGGCCCGTTCGCCGACACCAAGGAGGCGCTCGGCGGCTTCTACGTGATCGAGGCCGCCGATCTCGACGTCGCGCTGCGGCTCGCCGCGATCTGCCCGGCCGGCACCGTCGAGGTGCGGCCGGTGCTCGACACCGGCGACGACGACTCGGCGACCCCCTGAGCGGGGCCGGGGCCGGGGCCGGGACCGGAGCGGGGGCGATCGGCGCCCGGACGGCGGAGCCCGGGACCGGCGCGGACGGGGCTGCCGGGGTGGGGACCGGCACTACCCGTGTCGGGGACGGCGCGGCCGGGACCGGCATGGCGGCCGGGACCGCGATGGATGCGGCGCTGCGTCGTGCGTACCGGGAGGCGTGGCCGGTGGTGGTCGCCGCGACCGCCCGCACCACCCGCGATCTCGATCTCGCCGAGGACTGCACGCAGGACGCGTTCGTCCGCGCCCTGGGTGCCTGGGCGGACGGTGTCCCGGACAACCCCACCGGCTGGCTCACCACCACGGCCCGCCGGATCGCGCTCGACCGGCTGCGACGCGAGACGGCACTGCGCCGCCGGTTCCCGCTGCTGGTCGAGCCCGGCACCGGGCCGGACGCCGAGCCCGAGCCCGCCGATCCGCTGCGGCTGGTGTTCACCTGCTGCCACCCGGCGCTGGCCCGCGAGTCACAGGTGGCGCTGACCCTGCGCCTGCTGTGCGGCGTCGACACCGCCGCGATCGCCTCGGTGCTGCTCGCCGGGGAGGCCGGCGTCGCGGCACGGATCACCCGGGCCAAACGCAAGATCGCCTCGGCCCGGATCCCGTTCCGGATACCGGACGACGACGAGCTGCCGGCCCGCCTGGACACCGTGCTGACCGTCGTCCACCTGCTCTACACGGCCGGGCACGTCGGCTCCGGCCCCACCCTGACCAGCACCGACCTGACCGGGCGGGCGTTCGGGCTGGCCCGGATGCTGGTCCGGTTGCTGCCCGGCGAGCCGGAGCCGCGGGCGCTGCTCGGGCTGCTCCTGCTCACCGAGGCACGCACCGCGGCCCGCACCGACGGCGGCGGTGAGCTGGTGCTGCTCGACGAGCAGGACCGCTCCGGCTGGGACCGCCGGATGATCGCCGAGGGACTCACCCTGGCGACGGCGGCGCTGCGTCCGGACGCCGGGCACGGACGGTTCGCGCTGCAGGCGGCCGTCGCCGGGCTGCACGCCGTCGCCCCGTCACCGGAGCGGACCGATCGCGCGCTGATCGTCACGATGTACGACGCGTTGATGCGGGTGGCACCGTCGCCGGTGGTCGCGCTCAACCGGGCCGCCGCCCGCAGCCGGGTCCCGGGCGCCGATCTCGGCGCGGTGCTCGCCGACCTGGACGCGCTCACCGGCGATCCGGCGCTCGCCCGCTACCCGTACCTGCCCGCGGCCCGGGCCGACGTGCTGGGCCGCCTCGGCCGGGCCGCGGAGGCGGCCACGGCCTACGACGCGGCCCTCGCGCTCACCACGAACCCGGTCGAGCGGCGCTTCCTCCTCCGGCGCCGGCAGACCGTCGCCGGGGACTAGAGGGCGGCGTCGAGCACCCGCCGCAGCCCGCTCTCGAACAGCGGCTCCCCGCCGCCCGGGCCGCGGACCACCGCGCCACCCAGCAGCCGGGCCAGCAGCGGGAGCTCGTCCGCCCGGCCGGACCGCTCCAGGTCCGCGACGGTCGGCAGCCGGTCACCGGCCAGCGCGGCCGCCCCGCGCACGTAGCCGTGCACCAGGTGCAGCACCTCCACCGCCGTCCCCAGCGGACGGCCGGCCCCGACGACGTGCGCGAGCAGCGTCTCCGCCCACCGGCACTCGGCCGGCCCGGCCTGCCGCGGCCCGGCCATCAGCCGCACCGCCCACGGATGGTCGGCGAGCACCTCGCGCAGCGCCGTCGCCCAGATCTCCAGCCCGAGCCGTACCGGGCAGCCGGTCAGGTCCGGCGGATCACCGAGCGCCGACTCCAGGATCAGGGCGACCAGCGCGTCCTTGCCGGGCACGTGCCGGTACAGCGACATCGGGGCGGACCCCAGCTCGCGGGCGAGCCGGGGCATGGAGACGGCGTCGAGCCCCTCGGCGTCGGCGATCTCCAGTGCGGTCGCGACGATCCGTGCCCGGTCGAGGGTGCGTCCGGGCGGCCGGGGCGGGGCCGCCCAGCGGGGGTCCTCGGAGGTCGTCGACGGCACCTGTTGATCATGACACGCAGTGCGTGGAACCGCCTACGCACGTGGCGTAAGGCATACGCAGCGCCGACCCGCCCGGTCCGCCGGCGCGGCACCTAGAGTGCTCCGGGTGCAGGGGTGGGAGGTCGCGGTCATCGCACTGGCCGGGCTGTGGGCCGGACTGATCAACACCGTGGTCGGCTCCGGGACCCTGGTGACCTTCCCGGTGCTCGTCGCGCTCGGGTACCCGCCGGTGACGGCGACGACGTCGAACGCGATCGGCCTGATCTCCGGCACGATCACCGGCGCCGTCGGCTACCGCAGGGAGCTGGCCGGGCACGGGCGCAGGCTCGCGGGCTACGCGGTCGCGTCGTTCCTGGGTGCGATCGGCGGGGCCGCGCTGCTGCTGTCCCTGCCACCGGACGCCTTCGAGACGATCGTGCCGGTCCTGGTGGGCCTGTCGGTGCTGCTGGTCGCCGTCCAGCCGCTGCTCGCCCGGCGGCTGAAGGATCGTGCCGGCCGGTCCGGGGCGTCCGGGCCGCTGGTGTACCTGGCGGTCTTCGCGGTCGGCATCTACGGCGGCTACTTCACCGCCGCGCAGGGGATCATGCTGGTCGGGCTGCTGGGGCTGCTGCTGTCGGACCCGCTGCAGCGGCTCAACGCGTTCAAGAACACCCTCGCCGCGGTGGTGAACCTGGTCGCGGGCGTGATCTACGCGGTGGTGGCGCCGGTCGACTGGACGGTCGTCGGGATCATCGCGGCGAGCTCGATCGTCGGCGGCCTGCTGGGGGCGAAGGTGGGCAGGCGGCTGCCGCCCGCGGTGCTGCGCGGGGTGATCGTGGTGATCGGCGTCGCGGCGATCGTGTTCCTGCTGCTGGACTAGCGCGCCGGTCACTGTCGGTGGTCCGTGCTCTGCTGGGCGCATGGACGACGACCGGGCGGCCGGACTGGTGGCCGCGTTCGCGGCGCTGGCCGGCCGCGACATCGCCGAGGCGGAGGTGCGCGCGACCGTCGCGCACTCGCGCGCGCTGAGCCCGGCCGCGGCCAATGCGATCTGGGGCCGGTTCCGGCGGGCACCGGGGACCGTGTCGCTGCGCGACTACCTGGCGATGACGCTGCGGTTCGTCGAGCAGGACCCGCCGGCGCAGTGAGCGGGGCCCGGGGGAGTCAGCGCTTCCGGCCGCGCGCGAAGTAGGTGATCGGGCCGGCGAAGTTCACCAGCGACGCCAGCGCCCACGCCCAGCGCGGACCGTTCACCTCGGACGGCGAGCGCCGCGCCAGGTCCGCCCAGGCGGCCCCCAGCAGTCCCAGCTGGAGCACCGCCGCGATCACCACCGCGATCCGGCCGGAGGTCCCCAGATCGTTCCACCGCACCCTGGTCCGCGCCCTGGTCCGCGCCGTGGTCTGCGCCGTGGTCTGCGCCGTCATGAGCCCGATCCTTGCAGACGGGAGGCACCCCGTCAGCCGCCCGGCGGGCTGGGCCTACCGTGTCAGCACGAGCGGGAGGGGACAGCCATGAGCCTGACGGGGGCGGCCGGGGCCGCGTTGCCGGCGATGATCGAGGACCTGCGCGGGTACGTCGAGATCGAGACCCCGAGCGACGACCGGCCCGCCCTGGAGAAGGGACTGTCCTGGCTGGACGGGCTGGTCGGGGACCGGCTGGGCCCGGCCGCGTCGTCGTCGCTGGTGCCCGGCGGCCGGTACGGCGACGTGCGGGTGCTGGAGTACGACGGCACCGGCGGATCGACCGCACCCCCGGTGCTGCTGCTCGCCCACTACGACACGGTGTGGCCGCTCGGCACGCTGGACACCATGCCGTTCGCGGTGGACGGCGACCGGATCACCGGGCCGGGCGTGTTCGACATGAAGGCCGGGCTGGTCCAGGCGCTGTGGGCGGTCCGGCTCGCCCGCGTCGAGGGGCTCGCGCTGCCGCCGCTGCGGCTGCTGCTCACCGGTGACGAGGAGATCGGCTCGCCGGTGTCCCGCCCGGTGATCGAGCGGGCCGCCGAGGACGCCCGGGCCGGTCTGGTGTTCGAGGCGGCCGGGCCGGGCGGGGAGGTGAAGACCGCGCGCAAGGGCGTCGGGATGTTCCGGCTCGACGTCGACGGCGTCGAGGCGCACGCCGGACTGGACCCGACGGCCGGGGCGAGCGCGGTCGACGAGCTGGCCCGCGCGGTGCTGGCGCTGCACGCCGCCCGCGATCTCGACGCCGGGACCAGTGTGAACGTCGGTGTGGTCGGCGGCGGCACCCGCTCCAACGTGACCGCCGGGCACGCCTGGTGCGAGATCGACGTCCGGGTGTCCGACGACGCCGAGGCCGCCCGGATCGACGGCGTCCTGGCCGGGCTGCGCGCCCACCACCCGGACGCGGCGCTGCGGGTCACCGGCGAGTGGAACCGTCCGGTGATGGAGCGGACACCCGCCACCGCGGAGCTCTACGGGATCGCCCGGACCGCCGCCGCCGGGATCGGCACCGACCTGGCCGAGATCGCCGTGGGCGGGGCCAGCGACGCGAACTTCCTCGCGGCCCGGGGGATCGCCGTGCTCGACGGGCTCGGGGCGCTCGGCGCCGGTGCGCACGCCCGGCACGAGCACGCGCTGGCCTCCGGGATGGTGCACCGGACCGCGCTGATCGCGGCGCTGCTGCACGCGCTGGCCTGAACGCCGCTGCACCGGCCGGTGCGCTGCTGCCGCGGACGACCGGCCGCGGACCGGGTGCCGGTGGGGTCGTCCACGCGGACCGTCAGTGCATGTACAGGCCGCCGTCGACGTTGAGCGTCTGGCCGGTCACGAAGCCGGCGTCCGCGCTGATCAGGTAGGCGGCCGCGGCCGCGACGTCGCGCGGGGTGCCGATCCGCGGGAGCACGCCGTCGGCCGCCATCGCGGCCTTGCGTTCCTCGCCGAGGGTGCCGCCCATGATGTCGGTGTCGATCGGGCCCGGCGAGATCGCGTTCGCGGTCACGCCGTGCGGGCCCAGCTCGCGGGCGACCGACCGGACCAGGCCGACGATCCCGGCCTTGGCCGCGGAGTAGGGCGTCTTCGAGTAGGTGCCGCCGCCGCGCTGGGCGGACACCGACGACACCCCGACGATCCGGCCGACGCCGTGCCCGACCAGCGACCGGGCCACCCGCTGGGTGACCCAGTGGGTGCCCTCCAGGTTGACCGAGACGACCCGGCGCCACTCCGCCTCGTCGACCTCCAGGTAAGGCACCGGCGAGGACACCCCGGCGAACGCGACCAGCGCGACCAGCTGCGGCAGCGCGTCCTCCAGGGCGTCGACGGCGGCCACCGCGGCGGCCCGGTCGGCCACGTCGGCACCGATCCCGGCGGCGCGCACGCCGTGCGCGGCGGCCACCTCGGCGGCGGTCGCGACGGCCGCGTCGCCGTCGACGTCGATCAGCCCGACGTTCCAGCCGAGCCCGGCCAGGTGGAACGCGGTGGCGCGGCCGATCCCGCGCGGGGAACCGGCGCCGGTGAGGACGACGGTGCGCTCCGCGGGGAACGGCGCACTCACCGGCCGGCCTCCTGGACCGGGGGCGGGCCCAGCTCGTCGAGCAGCTGCTGCATCCGCACGTAGGCGCGGTTGCGGTAGGCGACCAGCTCCGGCACCCGGTCGGCCGGGACGTCGAGGAACCCGCCGCCGGACTTGGTGCCCAGCCGGCCGTTCTCGACGTGCTCGACCAGCGCCGGCGGGGTGGCGAAGCGCTCCGGCCAGCGGCCCTGCAGCGACTCGAAGCAGAACTTGTAGACGTCCAGGCCGGCCATGTCGGCGATCGCGAACGGGCCGAAGAACGGCAGCCGGAAACCGAACGTGGTGCGGACGATCGTGTCGACGTCCTCGGCGTTCGCGACGCCCTCGGCGACCAGCTTCGACGCCTCCTCGAACAGCGCGTACTGCAGCCGGTTGAGCACGAAGCCGTCGGCGTCGGAGATCCGGGCCGGGTGCTTGCCGGTCGCCCGGACGATCTCCTCGACGCCGGGGATGATCGACTCGTCGGTGCCGGCGTGCGCGATCACCTCGACGCCCGGGATGAACGGCGCCGGATTGGAGAAGTGCACGCCGAGGAACCGCTCCGGGTGCTGCACGGCCTCGGCGATCCGGCCGATCAGGATGGTCGAGGTGTTGGAGCCGATCACCGTCTCCGGTGCGGCCGCCGCGGAGACCCGGCGCAGCACGTCGTGCTTGATCTCGATCCGCTCCGGCACCGCCTCCTCGACGAACGTCGCGCCCTGCACGGCCTCCTCGTAGGACGCGGCGACGGTCACCCGCTCGGCGATCGTGTCCGGTGCGTGCGCGGGGAACAGCCGGTCGGCGGCGAACTGCTTCGCCTCGGCGATCAGCCGCTCCCGGTTGGCGGTGGTGGTCGCCGGGTCGACGTCGGCGATCCGGACGTGCGCGCCGGCCAGCGCCAGTACCTGGGCGATCCCGCCGCCCATGTAGCCGCTGCCGATCACCGCGTGGGTTCCGGTGAGAGTCATGCTTGGGTCTCCTCAGGGACGGGGGAGCAGGGTGCGCAGGTAGTCGCGGTTGGTGGCGCAGACGCCGAGCGAGTCACCGCCGTACTGCTCCATCAGGAACGGGCCGCGGAAGCCGAGCTCGACGGCCTCCCGCACGACCTGGCGGTAGTTGATGAGCCCGAGCTCCATCGAGGTCGGCGTGGAGCTGAACCAGGAGCCGTCGCCCGCCTCGTCCCGGGTGTAGTTCTTGACGTGCCAGTAGTTGGCGTAGGGCAGCGTCCTGGCGTGCATCTCCCGCCAGTCCTCGATCGGCCGGTGCAGCCGCACGAGGTTGCCGATGTCGGGATTGAGGCCGACGTTGTCCAGGCCGATCTCCTGGATCAGCTGCACGGCGGAGTCGGCGGTGCCCAGGTAGGTGTCCTCGTACATCTCCAGGGCCATCGGCAGCCCGGCGTCCTGGGCGTGCTTGCCGAGCTCGCGCAGCCGGTCGACGGCGAACGCGCGGGTGTCGGCGTCGTCCGGGTCCTTCCAGCCGGGCGCGGTCCAGAACCACAGCGCCCGCTTCTGCGCCTCGGAGAACGGATGGTGCAGGCCGGTGGAGAACACACTCATGCCCATCTCGGCGGCGGCGTCGATGGTGCGGTGCGCGTAGTCGAGGTTGCGGTCCTCCCGGCCGGGCTGCAGCACGCTCTGCCGCTGCACGTGCACCGAGATGATCGACACCCCGTGCTCCGCGGCGATCGAGAGCAGCTCGGCCCGGCGGGCCGGTTCCAGGTCGGCCGGGCGGATGTGCGAGTCGGCCAGCTCCAGCTCGGTGAAGCCGAGCGCGGCCACCTCGGCGAACAGCGCGTCCCAGCGTTCGGCCGGGGCGTCGTGCAGGGCGATCCCGTCCCGGCCGACCGGGGCGAAGCCGTGCATGCACACGGCGATCGGCCAGGTGTCGGCGGTGAGATCGGGGCGAGCGGTCACGGCGGCTCCTCGGTCGCGGCGGTGCGAGTCTCTTTCAGAGATCCTATAGGATTAGTGGCCGCCGTCAATCGCGTGACGGACCCGGGCGGCCGGCGCTCAGTCCCCGCGTTCGAGCCGCAGCGACCGCTCCCGGACGTTCTGCAGGTGCCGGGTCATCGCCGCGACCGGCGCGTCGACCTCCCCGGAGGCGAACGCCTCGACCACCGCGGCGTGCTCGGCGACGGCCTCCTCGACGTCGGGCACGCCGCGCAGCGCGGTCTGCCGCATCCGGTGCAGCTGGGCGCCGAGGGTCTCGGACATGTCGAGCAGGTAGCGGTTCCCGCAGTGGTGCAGCAGCACGGCGTGGAAGCCGGTGTCGGCGGCGAAGTACTCGGCGGTCAGCGGCAGGTCGACCCGGCCGGCGTCGAGCGCCTCGGCCACCCGCTCGCCGATCCGGGCGTGCTGCTGCTGCGCGCGGCGCAGCTCGGCGAGCAGCTCGGGACCGGCCGGGGCGGCCATCCGGGTCGCCGTCGTCTCCAGCATCAGCCGGGCGTCGAAGAGCTCGGCGAGCTGGTCCGCGCCCAGCGGCGGCGCCACCCGGTAGCCCTTCAGCGCCTCCCGGGTGACCAGGCCGGTGCGTTCCAGCTGGACCATCGCCTCCCGCACCGGGGTGGGGGAGACGTCCAGATCGCGCGCGATGGTGTCGATCCCGAGCCGGGCGCCCGGCTCCAGACCGCCGCTGAGCAGCAGCTCCAGGATCCGCTCGTAGACGTGGTCGCGCAGGCCGCGGCGCTCGATCCCGCCGCGCAGACCCGGGGTGGCGCTCATCGGGCCTGCACCGCGGCCGGGCCGAGGGCCAGCACCTCGTCCAGGATGGTGCCGACAGCCGCCGGGTCGTGCGCGAACCGGCCGAGGAACATCCCGTCGACGCCGTCGGCGATCTGCGGGAGCAGGCCGGGGCCCGCGCTGCCGCCGTAGATCACCCGGGCGTCCGGCTCGCCGGCCAGGTGCTCGCGCAGTGCTGCGCCGACCTCCCGAACGTGCGCCGGCGGTGCCGGTTCCGGGGCGCCGATCGCCCACACCGGCTCGTAGGCCACCACCAGCGGCCCGCCGGTCCCGGCCGCGCGGGCCGGGGCGAGCGCGTCGTCGACCTGGGCCCGCACGGCGTCCGCGGCCCGCTCCGGGGAGTCCCGCCCGGCCTCGCCGACGCACAGCACCGGGGTCAGCCCGTTGCGCAGCGCGGCGAGCGTCTTCGCGGCGACCACGGCACTGGTCTCGCCGAAGTGCGCGCGCCGCTCGGCGTGCCCGACCTCGGCCATCGTCGCGCCGACCTCGGCCAGCACCGGCCCGGTGACCTCACCGGTCCACGGGCCGTCGTCGTGCTCGGCGATGTCCTGGGCGCCGATCGCGATCCCGGCCGGGGCGGCGATCCCGACCGCGGCCGGGATGGTCGGGTACTGCGGCATCGCGAACAGCCGGACCGCGCCGGAGACGACGGCGTCGTGCCCGCGGGCGGTCGCCGCGACCGCGCGCAGCCAGTCCAGGGTGCGCGCGTGCGAGAACCAGGTCTTGAAGCTGATGCCGATCAGCACGTGGGTTCCTCCCGCAACCGGTGCCCGACGGTCCGCACGACCAGTGCGAACGAGACCGCCCCCGGATCGGGGGTGCCGATGCTGCGGTCCCCGTGCGATCGTGCCCGGCCCAGCCGGGCGCGCAGCTCGCGGGTCCCCTCGGCGTCCGCGGTCGCGGCGTCCGCGGCGGCCGCCCAGGCGGCGGCCAGTCCGTCCCCGGCGGCCACCCGCTCGTCCAGGGTGGCGACGAACGGGACGATCGCGTCGACCATCGTCTTGTCGCCGACCGCGGCCCCGCCGGACTTCTCGACGGCCTGCTCGGCGGCCCGGGCCGCGTCGGCGACGGCGCGCGCGTCCGGCGCGGCCCCGTCGCCCAGCGCGCCGCCGAACGCGTCCAGCGCGGCCGCCCAGATCGCGCCGGAGGTGCCGCCGGCCCGGTCGCCCCAGGCGTCGGCGGCCCGGCGCAGCACGGTCCCGGCGCCCGCCCCGCGGTCCGCCGCGTCGGCGGCGGCGTCCCGGGCGGCCCGGCCGCCGCGCTGCATGCCGATGCCGTGGTCGCCGTCCCCGGCGATCCGGTCCAGCCTGCCGAGCTCGTCGGCGTGCGCGTCGAGCTCCGCGGCGACGTCGGCGAGTGCGGCCGCGATCCGGCTGCCGCAGGCCTGCGACTCCGGGGTCCCCTCGCTGATCACGGCGGTGGCCGCGGGGCCGGCGGCCGGTGCGGCGGCGGACCGGGTCCGCTGCCCGTCGACCCGGCCGCGGCGGAACGCCGGGGTGTCGCAGGGGGCGGTCCAGAGCCGCTCCAGCTCGTCGTCGGGCCACAGCAGGGTGAGCGAGGCGCCCGCCATGTCGAAGCTGGTGCAGAACTCGCCGACCTCGGGATCGACGACGTCCAGGCCGGCCTCGGCGAGCAGCCGGTGCACGGTGCCGTAGACGACGAACAGCTCCTCGTACTTCACCGAGCCGAGCCCGTTGAGGATCGGCACGACCCGGCTGCCCGCGCCGTCCGGGATCTCCGCGAGCAGCGTGGAGACCAGCAGCTCGGCGAGCGCGGCGGCGGTCGGGACGTCGGTCTCGTCGATGCCGGGCTCGCCGTGGATGCCGAGCCCGACCGCCATCCGGTTCTCCGGGACCCGGAACAGCGGCTCGCCGGCGCCGGGCAGCGTGCAGCCGCCGAAGGCGACGCCCAGCGAGCGGGTCCGGTCGTTGGCCAGCCGGGCGACCCGCTCGACGTCGTCGAGATCGTGGCCGGCGGCGCAGGCCGCCCCGGCGACCTTGAAGACGGTGAGGTCGCCCGCGATGCCGCGGCGGTCGGCGCGCCGGTCGGACCCGGCGCTCCACACGTCGTCGGTGACGACGACGGTCCGGCAGTCCACGCCCTCGGCGCGCAGCCGCTCCTGGGCGGCGTCGAAGTTGAGCACGTCGCCCGCGTAGTTGCCGTAGGACAGCAGCACCCCGCGGCCCTGGTCGGCCTCGGCGGCGATCGAGTGCACCTGCTGGGTGGACGGCGAGGCGAAGATGTTGCCCATCGCGGCGCCGTGCGCCAGTCCCGGCCCGACCAGCCCGGCGAACGCCGGATAGTGCCCGGAGCCGCCGCCGACCACCAGCGAGACGGTCGGTCCGGGATCGGCGGTGGAGCGCACGACGCCGCCCGGGTGGGCGCGCACCCACCGGGCCGACGCGGCGGCGAAGCCCGCCGTCATCTCGGCGCCGAAGTCGTCGGGGTCGTTGAACAGGCGCGTCATCGCGGTCCCATCGTCGAACGGATCGGAGACTGTGGCTCCGGATAATCCTATAGGATGTGGGAAGCCCGGTCAGGTGTCTCCTTCACCGGCGTCACACGGGCACCGCGATCGAATGCCAGGGTGAGCACGAGTCCGTCGAACGACCTCCCCGCGTCCGGCTCCCCGAGCACACCCGCGCGCGACGCCGAGCGGCTCGAGCGCGCGGTGCTCGAGGTCAAGCGGGTGATCGTCGGCCAGGACCGGCTCGTCGAGCGGATGCTGGTCGGCCTGCTCGCCAGGGGACACCTGCTGCTCGAGGGCGTCCCCGGCGTCGCCAAGACGCTCGCCGTGGAGACCTTCGCCCGCGTCGTCGGCGGCAGCTTCTCCCGCCTGCAGTTCACCCCGGACCTGGTGCCCGCCGACATCCTCGGCACCCGGATCTACCGGCAGGGGCGCGAGGAGTTCGACGTCGAGCTCGGCCCGGTCGTCGCCAACTTCGTGCTCGCCGACGAGATCAACCGGGCGCCCGCGAAGGTGCAGTCCGCGATGCTCGAGGTGATGGCCGAGCGGAAGCTCTCGCTGGCCGGGCGGGACCACCCGATGCCCGATCCGTTCCTGGTGCTGGCCACCCAGAACCCGATCGAGAACGAGGGCGTCTACCCGCTGCCCGAGGCGCAGCGCGATCGCTTCCTGTTCAAGCTGATGATCTCCTACCCGGGCGTCGAGGAGGAGCGGGAGATCATCTACCGGATGGGCTCCGAGCCGCCGACCGCCGGCCAGGTGCTCACCCCGGCCGAGCTGGTCCGCCTGCAGCGCACCGCCGCCGACGTGTTCGTGCACCACGCGCTGGTCGACTACGTGGTGCGCCTGGTCGTCGCGACCCGGCTGCCGGACGAGCACGGCCTGTCCGACGTCGCGTCCTGGATCGCCTACGGCGCCTCGCCGCGCGCCTCGCTCGGCATCGTCTCCGGCGCCCGGGCGCTGGCCCTGGTCCGCGGCCGCGACTACGTGCTCCCGCAGGACGTGCTGGAGGTCGCGCCGGACGTGCTGCGGCACCGGCTGGTGCTGTCCTACGACGCCGTCGCCGATCAGGTCCCGGTCGACCACATCGTCTCCCGGGTGCTGCAGACCGTGCCGTTGCCGCAGGTCAGCGCGCGCCCCGGCGGGGCGGGGCAGGGTCCGGCGTGACGGCAGGCCCGGACGGCGGGCAGGCCCGGCTGGAGGCGTCGCTGCGCACCCTGGAGCTGACCGTCCGCCGCCGGCTGGACGGGCTGCTGCAGGGCAACCACACCGGCCTGCTGCCGGGGCCCGGCGGGGAGCCGGGGGAGGCGCGGCCCTACCAGCCCGGCGACGACGTCCGCCGGATGGACTGGTCGGTGACCGCCCGCACCACCGCGCCGCACGTGCGGGACACCGTCGCCGATCGCGAGCTGGAGACCTGGGCGGCCGTCGACCTGTCCCGCAGCCTCGACTTCGGGACCGCCGACACCGACAAGCGGCACCTGGTGCTGGCCGCGCTGACCGCCGTCGCCCAGCTGACCGCCGGCGGCGGGAACCGGCTCGGCGCCGTCGTCAGCAACGGCGCCGAGATCGTGCGGCTGCCCGCGCGCGGCGGCCTGGTGCACGCCCGCGGGCTGGTCCGGCGGGTCGCGACCACGCCGACCGCCCCGGACGGCGTGCGCGGCGATCTCGGCGCCGTGCTGGACCAGCTGCGCCGCCCGCCGCGCCGCCGCGGCCTGGTCGCGGTGCTCTCGGACTTCCTCGGCGAGCCGGTGTGGGAGCGGTCGCTGCGCGCCCTGTCCGGCCGGCACGACCTGCTCGCGATCGAGGTCGTCGATCCGCGCGAGCTGGAGCTGCCCGACGTCGGCACCGTCGTGCTGGCCGATCCGGAGACCGGCCGGCAGCGCGAGGTCGCCACCACGCCGCTGCTGCGCCGGGAGTTCGCCGCCGCCGCCTCCGCGCACCGGGACCGGGTCGCCGACGTGCTGCGCCGCTGCGGCGCCGCGCACCTCACGCTGCGCACCGACCGGGACTGGGTGGCCGACATCGTCCGCTTCGCCGTGGCCCGCAGGCACGCCTGGGCGGGCGCCGGGAGGGCGCCGGCATGAGGTTCGCGACCCCCTGGTGGCTGCTCGGGCTGCTGATCGTCGCGGCGCTGGCCGCCGGGTACGTGTGGCTGCTGCGCCGGCGCCGCCGCGACGTCGTCCGGTTCACCAACCTGGAGCTGCTGGAGACCGTCGCGCCGCGGCGCCCCGGGCGCTGGCGGCACGTCCCGGCGATCGCGATGATCACCGCGCTGGCCGTGCTGACCGTCGCGCTGGCCGGGCCGCAGGCGATGGCGAAGGTCCCGCGCAACCGGGCCACCGTGATGCTGGTGATCGACGTCTCGCTGTCGATGAAGGCGACCGACGTGGCCCCGACCCGGCTGGCCGCCGCGCAGTCGGCGGCCAAGCAGTTCGCCGACCAGCTGACCCCCGGCGTCAACCTGGGGCTGGTCTCGTTCGCCGGGACCGCCGCGGTGCTGGTCTCGCCGACCACCGAGCGGCCCGCGGTGAAGAACGGCGTCGACAACCTGCAGCTCGCCGAGTCGACCGCGACCGGTGAGGCGATCTTCACCGCGATGCAGGCGATCGACACGTTCTCCCGGTCGCTGCAGGGCGGCCCGGACGCCGAGGGCGTGCCGCCGCCGGCCCGGATCGTGCTGCTCTCCGACGGCACCCAGACGGTGCCCGGGCCGGACGGCGAGAACGAGCCGCGCGGCTCCTTCACCGCCGCGTCGGAGGCCGCCGAGCGCGGCATCCCGGTCTCCACGATCTCGTTCGGCACCAGCTACGGCACGATCGAGCTGGACGGCGGCCGGACCCCGGTCGCCGTCGACGACGCCTCGATGGAGCGCATCGCGCAGCTCTCCGGCGGGCGGTTCTTCACCGCCGCCACCGAGTCCGAGCTGCGCGCGGTCTACTCCGACCTGTCCGAGGAGCTCGGCTACGAGGAGCGCGAGGTCGACGCCAGCCGGCCGTGGCTGATCGGCGGTTTCGCGCTGCTGATCGGCGGGCTGGCCGCCGGGATCCTGCTCGGCAGGCGGCTGCCGTGAGCTTCGTCCCCACGCGGGGTCCGCGGTACCGGTCGGTAGTGCGTTAGGTTCACCCCCCGTGGGACGCAGCGTGCTCGTGACCGGAGGAAACCGCGGCATCGGCCTGGCGATCGCGACGGCGTTCGCGGCCCAGGGCGACCAAGTGGCGGTGACCTACCGCTCCGGGAAGGACGGTCTGCCCGACGATCTGCTGCCGGTGCACTGCGACGTGACCGACGCCGACTCGGTGGACGCCGCCTTCACCGAGGCCGAGGCCGCGCACGGCCCGGTCGAGGTGCTGGTCTCCAACGCCGGGATCACCGACGACGGCCTGCTCATGCGGATGAGCGAGGAGTCGTTCACCACGGTCGTCGACGCCAACCTGACCGCGGCCTACCGGGTCGCCAAGCGCGCCTCGCGCGGGATGCTGAGGGCGAAGGGCGGCCGGATGGTGTTCGTGTCGTCGGTGGTCGGGCTGTCCGGCTCCGCGGGGCAGGTCAACTACGCCGCCTCGAAGTCCGGGCTGGTCGGGCTGGCCCGCTCGGTCGCCCGCGAGCTCGGCAGCCGCGGGATCACCGCGAACGTGGTCGCCCCCGGCTTCGTCGACACCGACATGACCCGGGCGCTCGGCGAGAAGCGCCGCGCCGAGATCCTCGGCACCATCCCGCTGGCCCGCTACGCCGACCCGGACGAGGTCGCGTCCGTGGTCACCTTCCTCGCCTCGCCCGGCGCCGGGTACGTCACCGGGGCGGTCGTCCCGGTCGACGGCGGCCTCGGCATGGGCCACTAGAAGTACACCCCCGAAAGGACGTCATGGGACTGCTCGACGGCAAGCGGCTGCTGATCACCGGGGTGATCACCGACGCCTCGCTGGCCTTCCACTCCGCCAAGATCGCCCAGGAGCAGGGTGCCGAGGTGGTGCTCACCGGCTTCGGCCGGATGCGGCTGGTCGAGCGGATCGCCCAGCGGCTGCCGAAGCCGGCCCCGGTCGTCGAGCTGGACGTGTCGGACTCCGAGCAGCTCGCCACCCTGGTCGAGCGGATCAGCCCGCACCTGGGTGACGAGCCGCGCCTGGACGGCGTGCTGCACTCGATCGGCTTCGCCCCGCCCGGGGCGCTCGGTGAGGGCGCCTTCCTGAAGGCCGAGTGGGCGGACGTGGCCACCACCATCCAGGTCAGCGCGTACTCGCTGAAGTCGCTGGCGGTGGCCTGCAAGCCGCTGCTCGGGCCGGGCAGCTCGATCGTCGGGATGGACTTCGACAACCGGCAGGCGTGGCCGGCCTACGACTGGATGGGCGTCGCGAAGTCGGCGCTCGAGTCGGTCACCCGCTACCTGGCCCGCGACCTGGGGCCGGACGGTATCCGGGTCAACCTGGTCGCGGCCGGCCCGGTGAAGACGATGGCCGCCAAGTCCATCCCGGGCTTCGGCGCGTTCGAGGACGTGTGGGACAAGCGGGCGCCGCTGGGCTGGGACATGAACGACCCGGTGCCGGTGGCGAAGACCGTGTGCGCGGTGCTGTCCGACTGGCTGCCCACGACCACCGGCTCGATGGTCATGGCGGACGGCGGCGTGCACGCGGTGGGTGTCTAATCGGGGGGTGCCCGAACAGTCCCGCCACGAACGAGCCTGCTCCGATCCCGACGCCATCCTGGTGCTCTCCTTCGGCGGCCCGGAGGCCCCCGACGAGGTCCGGCCGTTCCTGGAGAACGTGACCCGGGGCCGCGGGGTGCCCCCGGAACGCCTGGACGCGGTGGAGGAGCACTACCAGCACTTCGGCGGGGTCTCCCCGATCAACGCCCGCAACCGGGAGCTGGTCGCGGCGATCGCGGCCCGCACCCCGCTGCCGGTCTACTTCGGCAACCGCAACTGGCACCCGTTCGCCGAGGACACCGTGCGGGACATGGCCCGGGACGGCGTCCGGCGGGCGCTGGTGTTCGCCACCAGCGCCTACGGCGGCTACTCGGCGTGCCGGCAGTACCACGAGGACATCGCCCGGGCCCGGGACGCGGTCGGGCCGTCGGCGCCGGAGCTGGTGAAGCTGCGGCACTTCCACGACCATCCGGAGTTCGTGCGCGCCAACGCCGACGCCGTCCGGGCGGCGCTGGACCGGCTGCCCGCCGGGCAGCGCGCCGGGGCGCGGCTGGTGTTCACCGCGCACTCGGTCCCGAACGCCGCCGACGCCGCCGCCGGGACCCCGGCCGAGGGCGGGCACCGGTACTCCCGGCAGGTCGCCGAGGCGTCCGCGCTGGTCGCCGCGGAGCTCGGCATCGAGGACTTCGACGTCGTCTGGCAGTCCCGCTCCGGGCCGCCGCAGGTGCCGTGGCTGGAGCCGGACGTGGTCGACCACATCGACGACCTGCACGCCAAGGGCGTCCCGGCGGTCGTCGTCGCGCCGGTGGGGTTCGTGTCCGACCACGTCGAGGTCATCTGGGACCTGGACAACGAGGCGGCCGAGCGGGCCGCCGGGCACGGCATGGGGTTCGCCAGGGCGGCGACCGCCGGGCCGGACCCGCGGTTCGCCGACATGGTGCTCGAGCTGGTCGCCGAGCACGCGCACGCGGCCGCCCCGCGCCGGCTCGGCAGCGTCCCGGCCGCCGGGTGCACCGCGAACGGCGTCCCGTGCGCGGTGGACTGCTGCGTGCCCCAGCGCCGCCCGGCCCGGCCGGCCTGAGCCGGGGCGGGCCGGGCGCTGGCCCGGATCAGCTGCGGCGGATCCGGGCCAGGTGCGCCGGCTCGTCCACCCGGGTGCCGGCGGGCCTGCCGAAGGACGGCGCGAGCGCGCCGGTGACGACGCCCCGGTAGGTGGTCCGCTGCACGGCCTCGACCGTCCAGTCCGGCCGGTCGAACGCGGTCCGGATCTCCGACTCGTCGATCACCGGGCCGAACTCGGGGCCGTCCCCGGTCCGGGCCAGCGCGAGCAGGTGCACGACGCCGCCGGGGCGCACCAGGCCGGCCAGTCCCCGGGCGTAGCGGAGCTGGTCGCCGGGATCGAAGACGTGGAACAGGGCGCTGTCCAGGACCGTGTCGAAGGTGCCCAGACCGGCCGGGTCGAGCGCGTCGGCGACGGTGAACCGGGCGTCCACCCCGGCCGCGGCGGCACGCGCGGTGGCGCGTTCCACGGCGCTCGCGGACGCGTCCGCGCCGAGCACGTCGAGCCCGCGGCGGGCGAGCAGGATCGTGTGCTCACCCGCCCCGCAGCCCAGGTCGAGGGTGCGGCCGGTGATCAGCCCGGCGTCGGCGAGCGCGACGACGGCCGGTTGCGGCCCGCCGATCACCCAGGGCGGATCGCCGTCCCGGTAGGCCCGGTCGAAGGTGGTGACGGATGGTGTGACGTCCATGTGTGCTCCCTTCCGCGATCCAGGCTGGTGGCTGAAGTGCGGTCGAGGTCAAGGCGGCGGCGCGGTGTGACTCCGATAACCCGTTTCGCCCCGAAGTTGAGATTTGTCCGGATGTTCGGTGGGCTGTGCGACCATGTCGCTTCCCCACGACGGGGCCACGAGCCCGCCGGTCCCCGATGCTCTCGCCGCGCCCTCGCAACCCGGGCTGCTCGGCACGGTCGAGGACGCCATCAACTCGGTCTTCGATCCGGTCGCCTCGACCCTGTCCAGCATCGTGTTCTTCGAGGTCTCGCTGTTCGGGGCCGCGTTCCCGCTGATCGTCGCCTGGCTGGTGCTGGCCGGGGTGATCTTCACCCTGTACTTCGGGTTCATCCAGTTCCGGTCCTGGTCGCTGGCGATCAAGATCGTGCTCGGGAAGTACACCCGCAAGGACGAGCCGGGGGAGGTCAGCCACTTCCAGGCGCTGACGTCGGCGATGTCCGGCACGGTGGGCCTGGGCAACATCGCGGGCGTCGGCCTCGCGGTGACCCTCGGCGGCCCCGGCGCCACCTTCTGGATGATCATCGCCGGGCTGCTCGGGATGGTCACGAAGTTCGTCGAGTGCACCCTGGGCGTCAAGTACCGGGAGACGCACGCCGACGGCACCGTGTCCGGCGGGCCCATGCACTACCTGCGGCGCGGCGTCGCCGAGCGGATCCCGAACCGGTTCGGGAAGGTCGTCGGCTCGGTGCTGGCCGGCGGTGCCGCCGTGACCATCCTGCTCTTCGGTGTGGCCGGCGGGAACATGTTCCAGGCCAACCAGACCTACGCCCAGCTGCGCGACGTGACCGGCGGCGACGACGGCATGCTCGGCAGCGCCGGTGCCGCCCTGGTCTTCGGCCTGATCCTGGCCGCGGTGGTCGGCGCCGTCGTGATCGGCGGGATCAAGTCCATCGGCCGGGTCACCTCCCGGCTGGTGCCCGCGATGGCGATCATGTAATGCCTGGCCTGCCTGGTGGTGATCGCGGTGAACGTCGCCGAGATCCCGAACGCGGTCGGCATGATCGTGTCCGGCGCGTTCACCCCGGAGGGCGTCGCGGGCGGTGCGCTCGGCGCGCTGATCGTCGGCTTCCAGCGGGCCGCGTTCTCCAACGAGGCCGGTCTCGGGTCGGCGCCGATCGCGCACTCCGCGGTGAAGACGAAGGACCCGGTCACCGAGGGCTACGTCGCGCTGCTGGAGCCGTTCATCGACACGGTGATCATCTGCACCATGACGGCGCTCGCGATCACCATGGCGAGCACCCAGTTCTACGCGACCGCACGCGAGGAGGCGTTCCTCTCCGGTGGGTCCGAGGTGGCCGACGGCGTCACCGTCACCTCCGACGCGTTCGCCTCGGTGCTGCCCTGGTTCCCGTGGGTGCTGGCGCTGGCCGTGGTGCTGTTCGCGGTCTCCACGATGATCACCTGGGGCTACTACGGGCAGAAGGCGTGGTCGCACCTGTTCGGGCGCAGCCTGCTCAGCGAGCGGATCTACTTCACGATCTACTGCGCGTTCGCGGTGATCGGCTCGGTGCTGACCCTGGGCGCGGTCGTCGACTTCGTCGACGCGGTGCTGTTCCTGCTGGCCCTGTTCAACATCGCCGGGCTGTACCTGCTGGCGCCGGTGGTCAAGCGCGAGGTCCGGGCGTTCCGGGCGAAGCTGCGCAGCGGTGAGGTGCGCGAGCTGGAGCCCTCCGAGCGGGCCTGACCGCTCCGGTCACCGCCTCGTCACCGGCCTCGTCACCGGTCCGGCCCCGGATCGGTGACGAGGCCGGTGACCAGGTCGGCCGCGCTGCCCGCGCGGGAGCGCAGCGACCGGTCGTAGTGCCGGGTGGTGGCGATGCTCGCGTGCCCGACGTCGGCCTGCACGTGCTGGATCGGCGCACCGGCCTCCAGCGCGAGGGTCACGTAGGCGTGCCGCAGGGCGTGCGGGTGCACCCGGTCGGCGACGTCGGCCAGCTCCGGGCCGCCGTCCCGGGCGATCCGGCGGAGCAACAGGTAGAGATCGTGCCGGGAGCAGCGGCCGCCGTCGCGGGTCGCCAGCATCGCCGAGCGCCCCGCCCCGCCGCCGCGCACCGGCAGCGCGGCGCCGTACTCGCGGTCGCGCAGCAGCAGGTACCCGGTGAGGGCGTCCACGCAGGCGTCGCCGGGGAACACCTCGCGCACGGTGCCGCCCTTGCCGCGCACCCGCAGCACCCGCTCGCCGCCGGAGACGACCAGGTCGTCCCGGTCCAGGCCGGTGATCTCGGAGATCCGCAGGCCCAGGCTGAGCAGCGCGACGAACGCGACCGCCCGGCGGGCGTAGAGCTCGCGGTGCCGGGTCCGGTTGGGCAGCGCCGCCGCGGACGTCCACAGTGCCCGGACCTGGGCGGCGGTCAGCCGGATCGTCGGGGACGGGTCGCGGGAGGTGCCGGTCAGCCCGAGCCGCCCGCGGTGCAGGGCCGCCGGGTTCCCGTCGACGACGCCGTGCTCGGCCAGGAACGCGTAGAACGCCGACACCGTCGACAGCATCCTGGCCCGGGTGCGCTTGCCGGCGCCCGCCGCGTCGAGCGCGTGCAGCCAGGTGGTCACGTGCGCGGCGGTCACCTGCCGCGGGTCCAGCGCGTGGCCCGCACACCAGCGGAAGAACGCCAGGTGGTGCAGCCGTCCGCGGCGGGCCGGCGGGGGAGCGGTGCCGCCGGGCCGGGCCGGTGTCCGCGGCCCGGCACCGGTGACGGCGTCGGCCCAGCCGGGCGGCAGGCCGAGCGCGTAGGCGTAGGTGCGCCGGGTCTGCGCGGTGCCGTACCCGGCCAGCCAGCGGGCGACGAGCGCGCGCAGCGCGGCCGGATCGTCGACACCGGGCCAGTCGGCGCCTGTCCGGTCGGTGCCTGTCCGGTCGGCGACCGCCCGGTCGGTGCCGGCTTCCGGGCCCGGCAGTGGCGGGTCGGTGCGCCCGCGGAGTGCGGCGAGCACGAGTGCGGCGGGATCGCTCATCGCCGCCGATCGTGCCGGAGACCCGGACCGGGACGGCGTACCGACACGGCGGGCCACCGTCCGCGCCCGGGGCCGAGTCCGGTTCGTCGTGTTCACCGGGATCGTGGTATCAACCGCGGGCAGTGGGCGGTGCGCGTCCGCGTTCGGCCTGAGGGGGGCCTGCATGTCCGACCCGCCCGGATGGACCTGGCGGGACACCCGCGCGGTCCTCGGGACGTTCGCGGTGATCGCGACCGCGACGGCGCTCGCCCGGGCCGGGGCGGCGGTGGAGAGCACGGGCGCGGTCCGGATCCTGTCGGCGACCTGGCCGTCGCACGGGCTCACCCTCGCGATCCTGCTGGTGGTGCCGCGCCGCCGGGTACCCGCGCACGCCGTCGCCGCGTTCGCGGCGATCGCGCTGACCGTGCTGGTCCTCGGCACGTCCTGGCGGGTGCTGCTGATCGGGCAGCCGATCAGCGCGCTGATCGTGCTGCTCACCGCGGCCTTCCTACGGCGCGATCCGGAGTGGATCGACGGTGACTCGGAGAGCGTGCGGTCGTGGCTGCGGTTCCTCGGCGGCGGAGTGCTGCTGCCGACCGCGAGCGCGGCGTTCCCGCAGGCGCTGGTCCGGTACTACGAGCCGGGCGGCGGGACGGACTGGTCGCTGGTCTGGCCCACCGCGGGCGCGGTCTTCGCGACCAACGCGCTCGCCTACGTGCTGTTCGTCCCGGTCGTGCTGCGGCTGCGCCCGACGGTGTTCCGGGCCCGGGTCCCGGCCGGGCGCCGCGGCGAGCTCGCGGCCCTGGTCGCGGCGGTGGCCCTGCTGGCGACGGCCTCGATGCTGCAGGACAATCCGCTGCCGCTGTTCCTGCTCGCCATCCCGCCGGTCGTGGCGGCCGTCCGCCACGGCACGCCCGGGGTGACCCTCTCGGTGGTCGTGCTGGCCACCGTGCTGCTCGGAACCACCCAGGCCGGGCACGGCCCGTTCGTCGCGCTGTCCGGCGGGGACCCGGCGATCGGGCTGCTGTGGGCGCAGTTCACCTCGTTCGTGCTGATGGCCGCCGGGCTGACCGTGGTGGCACTGCTCGACACCGGCGGGGTGCCGGTCCGGACCGGGCACGACCTGGAACGGCTCCGCTCCGACGGCGGCGCCGGCTTCGCCTGCGTGATCGGCGCGGACGGGCACATCGAGGACGTCGCACCGCCGGGCAGCCGGCCGGACGTGCTGCGCCGGAGCTGGCGGGACTTCGTCGACCCGCACGACGCCGACATGGTCGAGCAGCGGCTCTCCGCGGCCCGGGCCGGCGGGGCCGGCGTGACCTACTCCGGCTGGGTCCGGGGCCGGGACGGCACGTGGCGCTGGATCGAGGCCCGCATCCGCCGCGGCCCGGCCGCGGCCGGCGCACGGCCGGTGGTGGTCGTCGGCTCCGACGTGACCGACGACCGGCTGCGCGGGCTCGAACGGCTCCGCGCCCGCAACCGGGAGCTCGACACCGCCGCGGCCACCGATCCGCTGACCGGCCTGGCCAACCGCAGGCGGCTCGACGAGGCCCAGGAGACGGCCTGGCGGACGGCGGCCGCGGACGGCGGACCGGTGTCGATCGTGGTCGTCGACATCGACCACTTCAAGCCCTACAACGACCACTACGGCCACGCCCGCGGCGACGAGGCCCTGCGCGCGGTCGCGGTCGCGCTGCGCGACGCGCTCCCGCCGTCCGACGGCCTCGCCGCCCGGTTCGGCGGGGAGGAGTTCGTGGTGCTGCTCCCGGGTGCCGCCGCCGGCGGGGCCCGGTCGGTGGCCGAGCGGATCGCGGTGCGCGTCCGGTCGCTGCGGATGCCGCACCGGCGCAGCCCGGCCGGGCAGGTGAGCGTCAGCATCGGCGTCGCCACCGGCTGGCCGGGGCCCGGCTGCACCGACCCGCACCGGGTGTTCGGCGCCGCGGACGCCGCCCTCTACCGGGCCAAGGAGTCCGGCCGCGGGCGGATCGAGTCCGCCCCGGACGTGTCGTGAGCGCTCAGCCGTCCAGCGCGTAGCTGCGGACCCAGTCCACCTCGAGCTGCGCCGGCCGGTACGGGCCGGTGCCGTGGAAGCCGTCGAGCTGGATCTTCAGCGCGCCGGACGGCATGCCCTGGATGTCCGACCGGCCCGGCCCGGCCCCGCCGGAGAAGCGGAACCACTCCACACCGTCGATGAAGCCGCGCACGTGCTGCGGGGTCCACTCGACGGCGACGTTGTGCCACTCCGACAGCGGCGCGCCGCAGTCGGACTCGCGGGCGAACTCCTGCTGCACCGGGCCCGGGGCGTGCGGGTAGTGGATGAACGCCTCGGCGCACGGGGCGCCGGGGGAGTCGTTCTCCAGGAAGTCGTACTCGCCGTCCTGCGGCCACCGGTTCGACGACGGCCAGATGATCAGCACCGGGTGGTAGCGGTGCGCGGCGGTGCCGGTGTCGCTGGAGCGCACCCGCATCTCCCAGCGGCCGTACCGCTGGTCGAGCCGGGACCCGAGCCATCCGGTGTCGCCGTTCGCGAGACCGGTCTGGATCAGCCTGCCGTCCCGGACGGTGGACCGGCTCGCGCAGCGGCGGCCGTTGCCGTCGTGGCCGGGCCAGCACTCGGCCGCGGCGACCCACTTCTCCGGGGAGGGCGGGCCGGTGTAGTCGAACTCGTCGCTGCCCAGCGGGATCGGGGTGCCCCAGCCGTGCCGGGCGGCGGCGGTGGTCGCGCCGGGATCCGGGCCGGGCCCCGGTTCGGGCTCGGGCTCCGGGGCGGGCTCGGGGTCCGGGCCGGGGTCCGGTGGGACGCCGGGCGCCGGTGGGTGGGCCGCCAGCCAGTCGAGACCGGCGGTGATCTGCGCCTGTCCGGCGGTGATCTGCGCCTGTCCGGCGGTGATCTGCGCCTGCCCGGCGGTGATCTGCGCCTGTCCGGCGGTGATCTGCGCCTGTCCGGCGGTGATCTGGTCCTGCCCGGCGGTGAGCTGCGCCTGCCCGGCGGCGACCTGTGCCCGGCCGGCGGTGACCGCGGCGACGGCCTGCTCCTGCGAGCTGATCGGCGGCGGATCCTCCTGTGCCGCAGCCTCCGTGGTGCCGAGACCGACCGTCCCGGCCCCGATCATGAGGGCGGCGGCACCCCCGGCCAGCGCGCGACGCCAGGTCACGACGCCACCGGTGGCGCCGTGACCGCCCGGCGTCGACCCGGCGACCCGATCGGGTCCGTTCCGTGCCGGACGCCGGAGCGTCCGGGCAGCACAGCAGTACCCTGGTGCATGTCGACTCCTGAGGTCGGCAGTCGCAGGAACCTCGGCGGGTGTGTCCGCACCCGTCGGGGCTGCCCATCGGGCGAGCGCGACCGCCGGGGGAACCTACACCGATCGGGTGTCAGGTCACCTGGGACGCGACGGCGTCGGGCCGTGATTTTCGTCGATCGCGCAGAACTCCCCGCTGTGCTATCACCGGGGCTGTCAGCGGGTGACGACCGAGCGCCACGGCCGGGAGCCGAGCCGGGCCGTGCCGGCCCGCTCCGCCAGCCCGGCGGCGGCCGCGGCGGACCGCTCCCGCACCGTGCGGGCGTCCACCCGCACCGGCCGGCCACCGGCGACGACCGGCTCGCCGTCGACGTACACCCGGTCCACCTCGTCGCCGCGCTGGCTGTAGACCAGCGCGGACACCGCGGCGTGCACCGGTGTCACGCAGAGGTTCGACAGGTCCAGCACGATCACGTCGGCCCGCTTCCCGGGTTCCAGCGAGCCGATCCGGTCGGCCATCCCGAGCGCGGCGGCCCCGTCGACGGTCGCCATCTCCAGCGCCTTCTCCGCGGTCATGATCTCCGGGTCCCGGTGCACGCCCTTGTGCAGCAGCGCCGCGAACTTGACGGCCTGCAGCATCGAGTGGTTCGAGCTCGACGCCGGCCCGTCCGAGGCGAGGCCGACCATAATGCCGCGCCGGTGCATCGCCGGGACCGGGGCGAAACCGGAGCCGAGGTAGAGGTTCGAGCACGGGTTGTGCGACACCGCGGTGCCGGAGGCGGCGAGCAGGTCCAGGTCGGTGTCGTCGCACTGCACGCAGTGCGCGGCGACCAGGTCGGGACCGAGCAGGCCGGTCTCGGCGGCGAACGGGACGTCCCGCATGCCGAAGCGCCGCTGCGACTCCTCGACGTCGAACGGCGACTCGGCGAGATGCATCGTGACCAGCGCACCGGTGCGGTCGGCGAGCGCACGGGTCTCCCGCAGCGTCGCGGCGTCGACGGTCCAGCTCATGCACGGTGCCAGCCCGGCCCGCACCCGGCTGCCGGGACGGTTCCAGGTACCGATCAGCCGCTCCGCGTCGGCCAGCGCCACGTCGAGCGGCTCGATCAGCTCCGGCGGCACCCCGACGTCGGTGCCGGTGGTCGTGTAGCCGCGCCCGACGATCCCGCGGATCCCGGTGTCGTACATCGCGTGCGCCACCGCGTCCGCCAGCCCCGGCCGGGGATGGACGTACATGAAGTCGAGCAGCGTGGTCGTCCCGGTGGTCAGCGCCTCGGTGCAGCCGTGCAGCGCACCGACGTACACGTCGTCCTCGGTCAGCGCGACCGCGGACGGCCCGGTCATCGCGGTGAACCAGTCGGACAGCACCCGGTCGTCGCCCAGGCCCTTGAGCAGCGTCTGGAACAGGTGGGTGTGGGTGTTGACGAACCCGGGCAGGACGAGCGACCCGCGGCAGTCGACGACGTCGGCGTCCGGGTACGCGGCCAGCACCTCGGCCGGCGGGCCGACCGCCAGGATCGTGCCGTCCGCCGGCCCGGGGCCCGGCCCGGCGAACGCGACCGCGCCCTCGGTGAGCACCCGGCGCTGCGGGTCCACCGGGACGACCGTCCCCCCGGTGAGCACGGTGACGCTCACGCCTGCTCCTCCGGGATCAGCGCGAGCACCCGGTCCGGCGTCCACGGCCCGTCCGAGGTGAGGTGCACGCCGAACGGCGCCAGCGCGTCGGCCAGCGCGTTGACCAGCGCACCGGGTGCCCCGGTGGCGCCGCCCTCACCGGCCCCCTTCATGCCGTAGGGGTTGAGCGGGGTCGGCGACTCGGCGGAGTCGGTCCGGATCACCGGCACGTCGCTGACCGTCGGCAGCAGGTAGTCGGCCAGGTTGCGGGCCAGCGGGGTGCCGTCCGCGGCGTAGGGCACCTCCTCGAACAGCGTCCCGCCCAGGCCCTGCACGACGCCGCCGTGCACCTGGCCCTCGACGATGCTCGGGTTGATCACGGTGCCGCAGTCGTGCACGACGACGTAGTCGAGCACGTCGATCTCGCCGGTCGTGACGTCCACCGCGACCTTCGCCGCGTGCGTGGCGTGCGAGAACGCGATGCCGGGCGCCTGGTGGCGGTGGGTGGCCTCCAGGTTCCAGTCCAGGCCGCCGGGCAGCGGCGCGTTCCAGGCGGTCGCGGCACCGGCCAGCTCGGCCAGCGACATCGACCGGGACGCCCCGCGGACGACGGCGGCGCCGTCGCGCCACTCCAGGTCCGCCGGGTCGATCTCCAGCAGGTGCGACGCCAGGGTGAGCGCCTTCTCCTTGACGGTGGCGGCGGCCGACCGGGCGGCGGCCCCGCCGATCGCGGCGGACCGGGAGGCGAACGTGCCGACCCCCTCGGCGACGACGTCGGTGTCGCCGTGCAGCACCGTGACGTCCTCCAGGTCGATGTCGAGCTCGTCGGCGACCAGCTGGCTGAACGTCGTGACGTGCCCCTGCCCGTGCGGGCTGGACCCGGTCAGCACGGTGACCTTCCCGGCGCCGTCGACCCGGACGACCGCGGACTCGTAGGGGCCGATCGCGGTCTCCTCGACCAGCGAGGCCACGCCGATCCCGAGGTACCGGCCGCGTGCGCGTTCGCGCTGCTGCTCGGCCGCCCAGTCCGGGGTCAGCCCGATCATCCCGGCGGCCCGGCGCAGCACCGCGCCGTAGTCGCCGGTGTCGTAGACGACCTGCCCGGCCAGCACGATCGCGGTGCCGCGGTCGTTCGGCAGCTCGGCCGGGGTGATCATGTTCTGCAGCCGCAGCTCGACCCGGTCCCGGCCCAGGTCGGCGGCGATGATGTCCATCATCCGTTCCATCACCAGCACCGCCTGCGGGTGACCGGCGCCGCGGTAGACGGCCAGCGGGGTCTTGTTGGTCGTCACGCAGTGCGCCCGGGCCCGGTAGACCGGGATCCGGTAGGGCCCGCGCAGCATCGCCGAGCTGATCGACGCCGGGGTGGTGGCGAGCGTGCAGCAGGCGGCGCCGTTGCTGGTCCACGACCGGGCGTCGACGGCGGTGACGGTGCCGTCCGCGGACACCGCGACCCGCACGGTGTGCTTCTGCTCGCGGGCGTGCGAGCTGGCGACCATGTGCTCGCGCCGGTCCTCGATCCACTTGACCGGCCGGCGCAGCCGCATCGCGAACAGCGGCGCCAGGATCTCCTCGCAGTAGAACTCGCACTTGGCGCCGAAGCCGCCGCCGACGTCCGGGGCGATCACCCGGATCCGGCTCTCCGGCAGCCCGAGCACCCCGGACAGGAAGCCGCGGACCAGGTGCGGGAACTGGGTGGAGGTGATGAGCGTGAGCCGCTCGGTGACCGGGTCGATCTCGGCGACGACGCCGCGGGTCTCCATCGGCGCGGGGACGTAGCGGTGCACGGTGAACGTCTCGGTGTAGACGTGGTCGGCCGCGGCGAAGGCGGCGTCGACGGCGGCGTCGCCGCCGACGTCCTGGGCGATCGTGGTGACCACGTTGGTGCCGTGCTCGGGATAGAGCAGGGTGTGCCCGGCGACGGCCTCGTCGAGATCGACGACGGCGGGCAGCGGCTCGTAGGTCACCTCGACGCCGTCCAGCGCGTCCTCGGCGAGGTACTCGTCGGTGGCGACGAGCGCGGCGACCGGCTGGCCGACGTAGCGCACGACGCCGTCGGCGAGCGCGGTCTGCAGGGTCGGCAGCGAGTCCGGGTACAGGTCGATGCACGGGATCGGACCGGCCTGGTCGGCGATGTCGTCCCAGGTCAGCACCGCGAGCACGCCCGGAGTCGCCAACGCGCGCGAGGCGTCGACGCCGACGATCCGGGCGTGCGCGTGCGGGGAGCGGACGATCGCCATGTGCACGGTGCCGGCAGGCCGGATGTCGGCGACGTAGCGGCCGCGGCCGCGGAGCAGCCGCGGGTCCTCGCGCCGCTTGACGGACCCGCCGACGTAGGCCGGGCGTGCACCGGTGGGGGTGACGGTCACGGGGCGACCTCCGGGACGGGGCGGCCGGCCGCCTGGCGGGCCGCCTTCACGATGTTCTGGTAGCCGGTGCACCGGCAGAGGTGGCCGTCGAGGGTGTCGGTGATCGCCTCGTCGGACGGTGCCGGATCGGCGTCGAGCAGGGCGGTCAGCGAGCACACGACGCCGGGGGTGCAGAAGCCGCACTGCATGCCGTGGTTGTCGTTGATGGCCTGCTGGACCGGCGTGATCGGACCGTCGCCCGCGACGCCCTCGACGGTGGTGACCGAGCTGCCGTCGGCCTGGACGGCGAGCATCAGGCAGGAGCGGACCGGCTCGCCGTCGAGCACCACGGTGCAGGACCCGCAGGTGCCGTGGCCGCAGCCGAGATGGGTGCCGGTGAGGCCGAGGTGCTCGCGCAGGAGGTCGGCGAGCAGCAGCCGCGGCGGGACGGCGGCGGTGTGCGGGACCCCGTTGACGGTGAGCACGACCGGCAGGAGCTCGCTCATGCCGCCACCGCCCCGGCGGTGGGCAGCGCGTCGTCCAGGGCGCGCCGCACCACGGCGGGCAGCACCCGCCTGCGGTATCCGGCGCTCGCCCGGAGCGTGAGGTCCGGATCGATCTCCCCGGTGGCGGCGCGGGCGGCGGCCGCGATCGCCGGACCGTCGGCCGGGTTGCCGAGCAGTGCCTGCTCGGTGGCGGTCATCCGCTGCGGGTGCGCGGCGAGGCCGGTCGCGGCCACCCGGGCCGCGACGATCCGGCCGTCCGCGACGGTGATCTGCGCCCCCACCGCGACCAGCGGCAGGTCCTTGGCCTTGCGGCCGATCTCGGCGAACCCGGCCCGGGTGCCGGGCGGGGCGACCGGGAAGGTCACGGCGACCGCCAGTCCGCCGGCCGGGACGGCGGTCTCGAAGGCCGCGCCGAAGAACTCCGCGGCCGGGACGGTCGGCCCGTCGGCGACCACGATCCCGGCGTCCAGGGCGAGCGCCACGGCGGGCAGCTCGGCGGCCGGGTCGTGATGGCACAGCGACCCGAGGACGGTGCCGCGGCTGCGCACCTGCGGGTGCCCGGTGCGGGCGAGCGCCGCGACCAGCAGCGGGGCGGCGGCCGCGACGACGGGGGAGCGCAGCGCGGTGGCCTGCCGGACGGTCGCGCCGACGTGCAGCCGGTCGTCGTCGACGGTCAGCCGGTCCAGCCCGGCGATCCGGTTGACGTCCACCAGCCGCCCGACGTCGACCAGCCGCTGGTTGAGCAGCGGCAGCAGGCTCTGTCCGCCGGCCAGCACCCGGGCCCCGGGGGCGGCCAGGTCGGCGAGCGCCTCGGGGACGGTGCTGGGCCGCCGGTACTCGAAGTGTGGTGGTTTCATCGCGGGCTCCGATCGGGTCCTGCTCGACGTTCGGTGCCCATCCTGGGACCGGGAGCCCGGCATGCACCACGGTCGTAACGTCATGTTGCGGCGATGGTGACTGGACAGGACGTCCGGCCGGTGGTGCGCTCGGCGGATGACGTTGACCCTGCGGGAGGTGCTCGAGCTCGACGCCGTCGCGCGGGCCGCGCCGGAGGTGGTCGTCGGCGCCGACTGGCTGGACCGGCCGGTCCGCTGGGTGCACACCAGCGAGCTCGCCGAGGCCGCGCTGCTGCTCAAGGGCGGTGAGCTGCTGCTGACGACCGGGCTCGGCGTGGCCGGGCGCGGTCCGGTCGGCGAGACCGCCTACGTCACCGAGCTGGCCGAGCGCGGGGCCGCGGCACTGGCGCTGGAGGTGGGCTGGACCTACCCGGAGCCGACCGCGGCGATGGTCGACGCGGCCCGCAGGCACGGGCTGCCGCTGCTGGTGCTCCGCGAGATCGTCCCGTTCGTCGAGGTCACCGAGCAGGTCCAGCGCGCGCTGCTGGAGCGGGAGCGGGCCGGGGTGCGCCGGGACCGGGACGTGCGCGAGCAGCTGACCGACGCGCTGCTCGGCGGTGCGGGACCGCAGGAGCTGGCGGCGGTGCTCGCCGGGCTGACCGGGGCGCCGGTCGTGCTGACGACGGGGGAGGGTGCGCTGGTCGCCTCGGCCGGGCTCCCGGCGGGCGACCGGCGCCGCGGCCGGCCGGCCGCACGCCGCGACATCGTGCTGCTGGACCGGCACTGGGGGCACCTGTCGGTGCTCGCGCCGGCCCGCGCCGACGATCCGGCCGTGGTCGCCGCGTGCACCTTCGGCGCCGAGGCACTGGAGCTGGCCCTGCTGCGCTCGGCGGCGTCCGGCGATCTCGACGACCGGCGCAGGCTGCTCGTCGAGGACCTGCTGGCCGGCGACTTCGACGGCCCGGGCGAGCTGGTCGGCCGGGCCCGGATGCTCGGGCTGTCGTTCCCGGTGCAGGCCCGCTACACCTGCCTGGCCCTGCGCGGCGCCGATCCGGTGACGGCCGCCCGCGCGGCGGGCGGGACGCTCGCCGCGGGGACGGCGCTGGTCGCCGCGAACGGCGACGGCGTGGTCGTCGTCGCGCGGACGTCCGCGGCCACCGCCGCGGCCCGGGCGGTGCTCGCCGCGGTGGAGGTCGCCGATCCGGCGTCGGCCGGATCGGTGCGGGTGGTGGCGGGCCCGGTGGTGCCCCGGCTGGACCTGGCCGGGCAGTCGCTGGCCAGGGCCCGGCAGGCCCTCGACCTCGCGGACACCCTCGGGCTGAGCGAGCGGGTGCTGCCCGCCGCCCGGCTGACCGCGCCCGCCCTGCTGACCGGTCTGGGCCCGGAGCCGCTGGCCGCGCGCCTGGTCGAGGAGGAGATCGGGCCGCTGGTGGCGCACGACCGGGAGACCGGTTCGGACCTGGTGGGGACGTTGCGCTGCTATCTCGCGCACTCGTCGTCGAAGGTGCGGGCGGCCGAGGGGCTGGGCATCCGGCGGCAGACGCTGCACGCCCGGCTCGACCGGATCGCCGGGCTGGTGGGCGACGTGCACGCCGCGGAGCGGCACAGCGCGCTGGTGCTGGCGCTCGCGCTGCACGAGCTGGGCGTCGGGGGCGGGTGAGGGCCGGGCGCGATCCGGAGCCGGACCGGTAGGGGCGCCGCCGGTCGAGCCGCGTCGGTCAGGGGCGGGTCGCGAGGTCCAGCGCCTGGACCCGGTCGTGCAGCGCGCGCACCCGGCCGGCGAGCGCGTTCGCCGCCCGGCGGTCGCGCGGATCGCGTTCCACCTGGTGCACCACGTCCCGGTACTCGACGGCGACGGTGCTGTACTCGGTGCCCAGCCCGGCGTCCTCGAGCAGGGCGGTGCGGGACTCGATGGACAGCATCTCGTCGGCCATCTCGGCGACCTCGCCGCGCAGCCGCTCACCCTCCGCGGCGAGCGCGGCGGCGTCCCGGCGGCGCCTGCGCCGCAGCTCCCACCACCGCCCGCCGCCCGCGACGAGGGCGACCAGCAGCACCGCGACGATCCCGATGCCCAGCCACGGCGGGCCGGGGTCGGTGAGCTCGCCGACGAACTGCTCGGCCGCGGCGACGTCGCTGCCGGGCAGGCCGTCGATGTAGGCGTCGACGTCGGTGTAGCTGTCGCTGGCGGCCGCGGTGTACTCCGGGCTGAGCACCAGGACGGTCCCGCCGCGCTCGGACCGGACGGTCTGGGCCAGCTGTACCAGCTCCGCCTGGCTGTCCGCCTGCGGGACCACGACCACGGACAGCGCGAGATCGTGGTCCGCGGCGGCGGACTGCACGACGGCGGCGAGCTCGCTCTGGTCCCCGGGGGCGGCCACGCCGTTGTCGGCGAGATCGTCGAGGATCGCGTCGGCGTCCTGCGGCTGCAGGGACAGCACGCCGTGCAACGGTGTCCGACCGGGCATCATGTGGTCCTCATGACGGGTTCGTGAGCGGAGGGGGAGCGGGTGCGGGAACGGTACGTCAGTGCGCCTGACGGCATGAAGTGGGTGGTCGGGCGCAAGTTCCTGCTCGGTCCGCCGCGCTACCGCGGGTTCCGGTTCGGACTCGGCGGCGGCGACCGCTTCTTCGAGCCGGCCGCCCGGCCCGCGACCGGCGACGCCGCCGCGGAGGAGCCCGGAGCGGAGCGTCCGCGGGTGGTGCGGGACCGGCCGGTGCCCGACCACACGGTCCGCCGCGAGCCGCCCGCCCGGTACCGCGACGTCGACAGCCACTGGCACCGGCCGCGCCGCCGCTCGACGCCGATCATCATCCCGACCGGCCGCAGCAGCGGTGGCTGGGGCGGTGGCTGGGGCGGCTCCGGTGGATCCGTCGGGGGCGGCGACCGCGGCTCCTCCGGCGGCGGCAACCGCGGTGGGATCGGCGGCGGCAACCGGGGCGGCAGCGGTGGCGGCAACCGCGGTGGTGGCGGCGGCGGGGCCGCCGGCGGTGCGGGCGCGCTGCTGGCCGGGGCCGGCGGCGCCGGGGCGATGCTGGTCAAGGTCCTGTGGTGGGTGCTGATCGCGGCCGCGATCGGCGCCGCGCTGTTCCTGGCGATCTTCGTGGTGATCCCCGGGATCCTGCTCGGCCTGCAGTTCCTGCTGATCGGGGTGCTGATCGCCTGGCGGGCGATGACCGGTCGGCCGTGGGTGGTGGAGGCCCGGGAGAACCGGGCGGCGCCGCTGATCCACGCCTGGGAGGTCACCGGCTGGGCGGAGAGCGGCCGGGTCCGGGACGAGGTCGCCGAGGCGCTGCGGCGCGGCGAGGAGCCGCGCCCGGCCGGGGCGGTGCCGGTCGAGATCAGCGGGTCCTGACCGGTCCGCCCGGCGGCGCGGGATCCAGCACGCCGGCGTGCCGCGCGGGTCACCGTGGTCCCACCTCATGCCGCGCCGGCGGTCGGTCCGGCCGGTCGGCGCTGCGGGCGCCGAGGTGCTCGGCGAAGTGCCGCTCCATCGCGCGGAAGAGCCGGGTCCGGTTCTCCGGGTTCTCGAAGCCGTGGCCCTCGTCGTCGGCGAGCAGGTACTCGACGGGCACGCCGCGCTCCCGCAGCGACGCGACGATGTTGTCCGACTCGGCCTGCACCACGCGGGCGTCGTTGGCGCCCTGCGCGACCAGCAGCGGCGTCCGGATCCGGTCGACCATCGTGATGGGGGAGCGGGCCAGCATGTCGGCCTCGGCGGCCGGGTCGTCCGGGTCACCGACGTAGCGGAACCAGTTGTTCACGGTGAACGCGCGGGTGAACGGTGGCAGCGTCCGCATGAAGTTCGCCAGGTCGGAGATGCCGACGTAGTCCACCGCCGCGGCGAAGCGGCCGGGTGTGACGGTGACCCCGACGAGCGCGGCGTAACCGCCGTAGGAGCCGCCGTGGATGCCGATCCGCGCCGGATCGGCGTAGCCCTGCTCGACCGCCCAGTCGACGGCGTCGATCAGGTCGTCGTGCATGGCCCCGGCGAACTCGCCGATGGCGGCGGTGACGTGCCGGCGCCCGTAGCCGGTGGAGCCGCGGAAGTTGACCTGCAGGACGGCCAGGCCCCGGTTGGCGAGGAACTGGGCGGTCGAGTTGTAGCCCCAGACGTCGTTGAACCAGGGGCCACCGTGCACCTGCAGCACCAGCGGCAGCCCGCGCGGTTCGATCCCGACCGGCAGCGTGAGGAAACCGTGCAGTGGCAGGCCGTCGCGGGCCGGGAAGGCGACCGGCGTCATCGGGGCCAGCGCCGCCGGATCGAGCTGCGGGTAGGGCCGGAACAGCTCGCGGCTCTCCCCGGTGGCGTGGTCGTAGAGCCAGGCCACGCCGGGATCGCGGTCGTGCACGAAGGTGGCGATCCAGCGGCGCCCGGCGTCGTCGGAGGAGACCGTCCCGAGCACGCCGTCGGACAGCGCGGCCAGCGCGGCGTACACCTCGGCGAAGCCCGGGTCGACGACCTCGACGTGCGGGCGGTCACCGACGAACCGGGCCGCGAGCACCTCGCCCGTGCGGCGGCGCGTGTACACGGCCGGCGGAAGGACACCGGGCATCATCAGTCCGGTGATGTCGAGGCTGCGGCCCGGCACGGCGGCGACGACGCTCTCCTCGCCGGTCTCCCGGTCGATCCGGACCAGGCGCAGGTCGTCGGAGTCCTGGTAGGAACCGACGAGCAGCCCCTTCCCGTCCGCGGTGACCTGCTGGGGCTGGATGCCCATCGGGTGCTGCGCTCCACCCATGCGGTGCAGCAACCGCTTCTGCCCGGTCGCCGCGTCCCACGCCGACACCTCGAGCGTGCCGTCGTCCGCCAGCGTGGTGTGGAAGACGGGCTCACCCCCGTCGTCGAGGTGCAGGGTCGCCGCCGGATCGTCCTGCTCGTGGAGCAGGGTCGTCGCGCCGGTCGCGACGTCGATCCGGAACATGTCGAAGTACAGCGGGCGCTCGTTCATGACGATCAGCACGCTGCCGGGCACCGCGGGCAGCGGGTCCACGCCGGCCACCCGTGAACCGGGGGCCAGCGGGGTCAGGTCGACCGCGGGCTCGTCCGGGGCGTCGAGATCGACGCGGTGCAGGTGCCAGTCCTCGTTGCCGTCGGTGTCCTGCAGGTAGAGCAGCCACCGCGGGTCGTCGGTCCAGTGGTAGGTGGTGATCCCGCGCCGGCTGTCGTGCGTCACGCAGACGGCGTCGTCGTGGGTTTCGTCGATCCCGCGCACCCAGACGTTGCGCCGGCCGTGCGCCGGGGCCAGGTAGGCGATCCGGGTGCCGTCCGGGGAGATCGTCGGCACGGCGAACGCCGGATCGGCGAAGAAGTCCTCGATGTCGATCAGGGGTGGTGGCCCGCCCGGGGTGTCGGTCATGCGTTCGCTCCGTTCGCTCGCCGCTGTCGGTCGTGCCCCATCCGACACCCGGCCGCGACGGCACAGTCAAGTCCGCGCCGCGGCGGGGGGTGCGGAGGTCTCCGGACAGACGCACCAACGAAACGATGGTTCTGTTGGTCGATGGATCAGTTTCTTGTAACCTAGAACCGGTTACTGAGTTCGTAAGCAACGAACTGATATGGTGTTCGCCGTGGTCGACACCGCCGTACGCTGCGCATACAGCCGCTGCCGGGCCGAGCTGCCGCCTCCCGGGCCGCAGGGCGGCCGCCCCCGGTCGTTCTGCCGGGACACCCGCTGGGAGGGCGGGCGCACCTGCTCGCAGATGGCGCGGGCCGAGCGCGAGGCGCTGGGCGCGCTCGGCCTGGACACCGGGGCCGGGGCGTTCGCGCTGGACGCCGACCGGCTCCGCGAGCACGTCGCCGCGGTCGCCGGGCCGGTCGCCGAGCTCGCCGCGGCGCTGACCGCCGTGCAGGACCGGCTCGACGAGGTGCAGCGCGACGCGCTCGCCGCCACCGAGCGGGCCCGCACCGCGGCGGCCGAGGCCGACCGGGCCCGCCAGGAGGCCGAGACCGCGCGGGACGCGGCGCTGGGCCGCGCGCGGGAGGCGGAGAAGGTCGCCGCCACCGCCCGCCGGGAGCGCGCCGAGGCGGTGACCCGCGCGGAGGAGGCCGCGGCCACCGCGCTGCAGGCCACCGAGGGATGGGGCGCGGCCCGGCAGGAGGCGGCCGACGCGGTCGCCGCGCGGGACCGGGCGATCACCGACGCGGATGCGGCCCGGGCCGAGGCGGCCGCCGCCCAGCGGGACCGGGAGCAGGCGGCGCTCGACGCGGCCCGGGCCGGGCAGGAGCGGGACGCGGCCGCCGACCGTGCCGCCGCGGGGGAACGCGAGCGCGACGGGGCACGCGCCGAGACGGCCGTGCTGCGCGATGCGCTCGCCGCGGCCCGGGCGGAGTCCGGCGCGGTGCGCGAGGACCGGGACACCTGGCGCGACACCGCGGCGGCCGCGGCCGCCGAACGCGACGAGCTGCGTGCCGAGCGGGACCGGCTGCGCGCCGCGGGGGAGCGGTCGGCCGCCGAGCGGGACCGCCACGCGGAGGAGCTGGCGACGATCACCGCGGAGCGGGACCGGCTGGCCGAGGCCGCGCAGGCGGCTACGGCCGATCGCGACCGCCACGCGGCGGCGGCCGAGCAGGCGGGTCGCGAGCGGGACGCGCTCGCCGGCGCCGAACGGGCCGCGCGGGACCGGATCCGCGAGCTGGAGTCCGGCGCCGCGGAGCGCCGGCTGCACGCCGACGACCTGGCGGCGCTGGTCGCCGCGCTACGCGGCGGATGACCTCCGGGCCGGGGTCGCGCCGGCCGGACGGGTGTCGCGCGTCCCGGCCCGGCGGCGCAGCGCCAGCTCCCGCAGCCCGAGGAACAGCGGGAAGGTGAACGCGATCGCGATCGCGAAGCTCAGCGGCACCAGCACCCAGACCCAGCGGATCCAGCCGAGCCGGGCGCCCTCGGCCACCATGAACACACAGGCCGCGAGCGCGACGACGATCACGTCCACCGCCGCCGACGAGCTCGCCGCGTTCGCGAACCAGCCGCCGAGATAGCTGAGGCCGCCCGGATCGGCGAAGAACGCGATGTTGAACGCCCAGGTGCCGACGAGGCCGGCCGCGGACAGCGCGAACCAGACGACCGCGAGCGCGAGCCGGCCGGGAGCTGCGACGGACATGACTCCTCCGATGGATAGTGAGACTATCCAGAAACGCTACCATCGGGCCCCGGGAGCCGTCGGTCCGAACCGGAACGACGGGTGCCTGCCCGTCGCGTGCCGGGCGAACCCCGCCAGCACCCCGTCCACCTCACTCCGGGCGGGCCCGGCACCGACCACCTCCGGCCCGCTTCCGGACCCGAACGGCGCGAGCGCACCCACCAGGTACGACGCGTCCCGGCCCGGCACCGAATCGGGCACCACGGCCGCCCGGCCGGCGGCCCCGCCGAGATGCCGGATGCCGGTGACCACCATCGGGCCGGTCCGGGCGGCCACCCGGTCGAGCCCGGCGCCCTCGACGTCGGAGAGCAGCAGGTCGTCGCCCAGGTAGGCGTGCGGGGACTCCGGCTCGGCATGGACCCGGCCGATCCCGGACGGCTGCAGCGGGCCGATGGTGTCCTCGTCGGCAGCGACCGCGGCCCGCAGCGGGGCGAGCACCGCATCGGCCCGGGCGCCGTCCCCGCACACGACGACGGCGACGCGCAGCACCCGCCGCCCGCGCAGATCCGCCGGCAGGAACGGCAGGTCCGGGTACGGGACCAGGGACAATCCGGAGGTGACGTCGGTCGGCAGGTCGCGCGTCCAGTCCAGCCAGGCGTGCAGCGCCCCCGGGTCGGTGGCCGGCTCGTCGGCCGGGCCCAGCACCCGCACCAGCCCGCCCCCGGTCAGCGGACCGGCCGGGAGCAGTCCGAGCGTCACCTCGGTGACGATCTCGCCGTCGGCCGGGCCGGTGCCACGCAGCCGGGCGAACCGCTCCGGATCGCCGGCGTCGACGGTGCGCACCGCGCCGGCGGCGTCGACCAGCTCGATCGAACGGACATGATCGGCGGTCCAGCCGTCGGTGCGCGCGGTCAGCCCGAGGCCCCCGCCGAACAGGTACCCGGCGACGCCCACCGACGGGGCGCTGCCGGCGGCCGGTCGCAGGCCGTGCCGGGCCGCCGCGGCGAGGACCTCGGCCCAGCGGGCCCCGGCGCCGATCCGGGCCAGCCGCTGCGCGGGGTCGATCCGTACCGCCGCCATCCGCCGGGTCGCGACCAGCACCCCGCCGTCGGCGGGTGCGCGCAGGCCGTGCCCGGTGGCGTGCACCGTCAGCGGGAGGTTCCGGCGGTGCGCGACGGGGAGCAGGGCGGCGACGTCGCTGCTGTCGAGCGGCTCGACCACGACGGCGGGCCGGTGCACGAGGCCGGTCTGGAACGAGGGGATCGCATCGCCGGCCGGTCGGACCGGCCCGGCGATCGCCGCGGCGAACTCGTCGACGAGGGTCTGTGTCGTTCTCATGGGACCACCGTCGAGCAGCCGAAAGTATAAGTCCAAGAGCTGGATCGGCTACGAGCTAGCATTCCTGGTTATGGAACTTCGCCATCTCCGGTACCTCGTCACGGTCGTCGACGAGGGGACCGTGACGGCGGCGGCCGAGGTGCTGCACGTCGCCCAGCCCGGGATCAGCGCGCAGCTGCGGCAGCTCGAACGCGAGCTGGGGGAGACGTTGCTCGAACGCGGCCCGCGCGCGGTGGTGCCGACCGAGGCCGGGCTCGCGGTGCTCCCGCACGCCCGGGCCGCGCTGGCCGCCGCCGACGGCGCCCGGGACGCGATCGCGGCACTGCGCGGGCTGGTGCGCGGACGGGTGGCGGTCGGGATGGCGTCGTCGCTGCCGGACACCGTGCTCGCCGATCCGGTCGGCGCGTTCGCGACCGCGCATCCCGGGGTCGACGTGACGCTGCGCGAGGGAACCGCCGACGACCTGCTGGGCGAGCTGCGGTCCGGCCGCCTCGACGTCGCCGTGCTGGGGCTCCCGGGTGATCCGCCGAGCGGTATCGAGAGCCGGGTACTGATGGAGGAACGGCTGGTCGCGGCGGTCGCCGCGGACGACACCGCGGCCGGGCTCGACGTGTTCCCGCTCGCCGGGCTGGCCGGGCGCCGGCTGATCTGCCTACCACCGGGACACGGTCTGCGGGCCGCACTCGACACGGCGCTGACCGCACACGGGACCGCCACCCGGGTGGCGTTCGAGGCCGGGTCGATGAACCTGCTGCTGCGGCTGGCGGCGTCGGGTGCCGGGGTCGCGATCGTCCCCGAACCGGCGCTGCGCGCACCCGCGGTGCTCGCGCTGGACCGCCCGCCGGTGGCGGTGCCGCTGGAACCCGAGGTGCGCACGCGGCTGCACCTGGCCTGGCGCGCCGGGGGACCGGCCGGCCCCGCGGCCCGTGCCCTGCTGGAGAACCTGGGCACCGGGTGAGTGTCGCGTTCGTCCGGCACCGGTCCGGCCGCGCACGCCGGGTGGGCGATCCGCCCGCTCAGGTCCGCGGGACCGACACGAGCACCCGCACCGCCTCGCCGACCGCGGCCCGGCGGGCCACCCGCACCGCGGTGGCGATCGGCCGCAGCGCGTCCGAGCGGGCCACCGCCGCGGACGCCGACAGCGCGCCGCCCGGATCGTCGCCGGCGGCCGCGGACAGGATCGCGTCGACCTCGTCGGCCTGCTGCAGCACCCGCAGCGCCTGCGGCGGCATGCCGTCCGGCCACAGCGCCCGCGGGCGCCGGCGCAGCGACGCCGCGATCTCCTCGCGCACCCCCGGGCGGTGCCGGGCCACACCGAGATCGGCGATCGCCGCGGCGGCGTTGCGGACCTGCCCGCGCAGCTCGCGCTCGGCCTCGTTCAGGGCGACGTACTCGGGCACCGGGCCGCTGTCGGGCACCGCGTAGACGGTCCAGCGGACCACGCCGTCGGCGATCGGCGAGGGGACCACGCCGAAGCCGGCGTCGGCGAACAGCACACCCTCACCGGTGGTCGTCGCCTCCCGGGAGAACCCACCCGGACCGGGCAGCCCGCGGACGTCCCCGGGCGCGGCGAGCACCAGCCGGGCGTGCCCGCGCGGCCCGCCACGGCGCACGGCGGCCAGCAGCAGCGCGAGCGAGGTGGGCCGCTCACCCGGCCCGGGCAGGCCGGTGAGCGCGGACGACGCGGAGTCGGCGGCCAGCACGTCGTGCGCGTCGGACCACGGGGCGAGCGCGTCGAGGACGTCATCGGGGGCCGCGGCCCCGGCCAGCCAGGCCGAGGCCCACACGGCCAGGGTCGCGGAGGCACAGGACACGGCGGTCAGGCTAACCGTCGATCACCGTCCGCACACCCCGGCACGTGGGTGACGCTGCGTGTCGCGCCGCCTGCACGGTGTCACCACGGCCGGGTGGGCGTGTCGCGCCCCGGTCACCGCGGGCGGCCGTCCGATACTCGACCCATGAGCCGGACCCACGACTACCGCGGCATGTTCGACGCCGCCGGCACCCGGACCGTCCGACGCAGGCAGGTCCCCGAGGTGCCGGCCGAGCCGGGGCTCGTCGTGGAGGACCCGGCGAGCGGGTTCTGCGGCGCGGTGGTCTCGATCACCGGCTCCGAGGTGACCCTGGAGGACCGGTTCGGCGGGCGCCGGGTGTTCCCGCTCCGCCCGGCCGCGTTCCTGCACGAGGGCGCACCGGCCACCCTGGTCCGGCCCGCCGCCCGGCCGGCCGGGCGCACGCTGTCCGCGTCCGGCTCGGTGCACGTCGCGAACCTGACGGCGCGCACCGCCCGGGCCGCCCGGATCTGGGTCGAGGGCCTGCACGACGCCGAGCTGGTGGAACGCGTGTGGGGGCACGACCTGCGGGTGGAGGGCATCGTCGTCGAACCGCTGCACGGCGTCGACGACCTGGCCGCCGCCGTCCGCGGGTTCGATCCGGCGCCGCACCGGCGCCTCGGCATCCTGGTCGATCACCTCGTGGACGGCTCCAAGGAGACCCGGCAGGCCCGCGACGCCTACCGGGCGACCCCGCGGGCGCAGCACGACGTGCTGGTCACCGGCCATCCCTACGTCGACGTGTGGCAGGCCGTGAAGCCCTCGGTGGTCGGCATCCGGGAGTGGCCGACGATCCCGCGCGGCACCGACTGGAAGACCGGGATCTGCGCCCGCCTCGGCTGGGGCGAACCCGCCGACGGCGCCCGCCGGGTGCTCGGCGCCGTCCGCAGCTACCGCGACCTCGAGACGCCGATGATCGGCGCCGTCGAGCGGCTGATCGACTTCGTCACCGCCGCCGGGGCGGGGGAACCGGACGACCAGGGCTGAAACGCCGCCGAAACCCTGCGGTGCGATAACGATCAGGCCACCGCAGGCGGCGTTCGGCGCGAATCGACGTCGCGGTATGTCCGGTTCTGGCACCCTGGGGGCATGACGGCACTGATCTGGCTGCTCATCGGGGCGGTACTGGTCGGGGCCGAGTTCGTGTCCGGCGAGCTGTTCCTGGTGATGCTCGGCGGAGGCGCGCTCGCCGCGGCCGGAGGTGCCGCGCTCGGACTGGGCGCGGTCGGGAGCGCAGGCGTGTTCGCGATCGTGTCCGTGCTGTTGTTACTGGCCGTGCGACCGGCCGCGAAGCGGAAACTGCAGGAACGGATGGGCACCCTGGAGAGCCACCAGGACCGGTTCATCGGATCGGCGGCCCAGGTCGTCGAACGGGTGGACGGTCAGCGTGGCCAGGTGCGGATCGGCAAGGAACTCTGGTCGGCCCGCTCCTTCGACGGCCACGAGGTCATCGAGGCCGGCGCCAGCGTCACCGTCCTGCAGGTCACCGGCGCGGCGGTGCTCGTCACCGGCCGGGACGAACTGCCGGAGCCCTGAACCGCCGCACGGCGGAAGGGCACCGGCGAGCAGCCCCGGGGACTCCGGGGCGGACATGAGCGCCGGTTCTCCGGCGCGCATCGAGGGGAGACCGGATGGATGCCGGTTTGATCATCGCAGCAGTACTGCTGGTGCTGGTCGTGACCGTCGTCGTGAAGTCGATCGTCATCGTCCCGCAGGAGTGGGCGTACATCATCGAGCGACTCGGGCGCTACCACAGCACCCGCGAGGGTGGCCCGGCGATCCTCGTGCCGTTCGTCGACCGGACCCGGGAGCGGGTGGACCTGCGTGAGCAGGTCGTGTCCTTCCCGCCGCAGCCGGTCATCACGCAGGACAACCTGACGGTCAACATCGACACGGTCGTCTACTTCAAGGTCAACGACGCCAAGGCGGCGGTCTACGAGATCGCGAACTACATCGCGGGCGTGGAGCAGATCACCACCACGACGCTGCGCAACGTCGTCGGCGGGATGACCCTGGAGCAGACGCTGACCTCGCGGGACCGGATCAACACGGCGCTGCGCGGGGAGCTGGACGAGGCCACCGAGCGCTGGGGCATCCGGGTCGCCCGGGTCGAGATCAAGGCGATCGACCCGCCGCCGTCGATCCAGAACTCGATGGAACAGCAGATGAAGGCGGACCGCGAGAAGCGGGCCATGATCCTCACCGCGGAGGGCCAGCGCGAGTCGGCCATCCGCAGCGCCGAGGGCAACAAGCAGTCGCAGATCCTCACCGCGGAGGGCGCCAAGCAGGCGGCCATCCTCTCCGCCGAGGCCGAGCGGCAGTCCGAGATCCTGCGCGCGCAGGGTCGCCGGGCCGCGCTGTACCTCGAGGCGCAGGGCGAGTCGAAGGCGATCGAGAAGAAGTTCGCCGCGATCAAGGCCGGGCGCCCGACGCCCGAGCTGCTCGCCTACGAGTACCTGCAGACGCTGCCCGAGATGGCCAAGGGCGACGCCAGCAAGCTCTGGGTGGTGCCCTCGGACTTCGGGAAGGCCCTGGAGGGCTTCACCCGGATGCTCGGTGCCCCCGGGGAGGACGGCGTCTACCGGTTCACCCCCAGCCCCGACGACGGCACGGTCTCCCGGCCGGCCGACGACGACGAGGCGCTGAAGGACTGGTTCGACACCTCCACCGACCCGGAGATCGCCCGCCAGGTCGCCGAGGCCACCGCGGCCGCGCAGAAGGAGGTGCCGCCGGTGGGGGACCGCACCCCGGCCGGTGGCAACGGCGGCGGCTCGGCGCCCGCGCAGCTGGAGAGCTCGCGTGAGGTGCCCGGCCTGGACAGCACGCCGCTGCCGAACGGCTCCCAGGAGCAGCGCGGCTGAGCAGTCCGTTCCCGTCCGACGACGAGGGGCCGTGGTCCGGTGCACACGCACCGGGCCACGGCCCCTCGGTCGTCGCGCGGCGACCGGCGGGTCCTAGCGGGCCTCCGCCTCGTGCGCCTCCTGCTGCTCGGCCAGCACCCGGTCGTCCTTGCGGGCGGCGATCCGGGAGACCTTGAACAGGGCCTTGCGGCGGGCCCGGCCCAGCGGCAGCGCCAGCCGGCCGATCCGCACGTCCAGCGGCCGCACGTCGAACGCGCCGGAGCCGCCCAGCTCGTCGAGCAGCAGCTGCTGCTCGTCGGAGATCTGCTGCTCGAACTCGGCCGAGACCGAGCCGCGGGAGATCCGGAACGCGGCCAGGGTCTCCGGCAGGCCGAGGAAGTCGCCGTACTGCAGCAGCCGCATCCAGAGATCGAGGTCCATGATGAACCGGCGGTCGCCGCGCCAGCCGCCGGCCGTCACGAACTGCTCGCGGCGGAACAGCACGTTGCCCGGCTCGCCGATCGGGTTCGCCCCGTTGCGGATCACCCGGCGGGCGACCTCGCTGCCCGAGTGCAGGCCGACCAGCCCGCCGCCGAGACCGCGCCGCGGCACCAGCACCCGGCTCTGCTCGTCGATCATGTGCCGGCGCGCGGCGACCACGGCCAGCGAGGGGTCGTCGCGCATCGGCGGCACCTGGAGCTCCAGGCAGCGCGGGTGCAGCAGGTCGTCGGCGCACACCAGCTTCACCAGCGGCGCCCGGCACAGGTGCACGGCGCGGTTCCAGTTGTCGCCCTGCGGCAGCGTCTCCCGGTTGTGCTCGACCCGGATCCGCCGGTCCCGGAACGACGTGGCGATCTGCCAGGTCGCGTCGGTGCTGTTGTTGTCGAGGACGACCAGCTCGAAGTCCCCCAGCGTCTGCTCCAGGATGCTGCGGATGGTCTCCGCCAGGAACGCCTCGCCGTTGTAGACCGGGATGCAGACGGACACGCTGGGCAGGAAGCCGCCGGGCCTCATCGGGTACCTCGTGGGGTCGGGAGTGTCGTGCGGGCGGCACGTGACGCTACCCCTCCCGCTCCCGGGGCTCCCCGGCGGCGGCCGGACACCCGCCCGCGGTCCGGGCGGCCGGGACCGGTGGACGAAGGTCGATCCAGGATTCCTCCGTTCGTCGTGATCGGCTCGCCGCTCGTCGGAAATTCGGTGCGTGCCGCCCGCCCAGGGGCTGTTCGGGCGGTCCCGCGGCCCACCGAACGGTGCACCGTCCGTAGTATTCGGGGCGTGCTCGCGTGGTCCCGCAGCTGCGGAACCGGCGTTACCAGCAAGGGGTTGCTCCGCCCGGGTGATACCCGATGCGGTCGAGGTCACGTAACGCGAGCGTCGGCGGCGGAGATAAGCCGTATGCCCCCCGTTGTGGGGGCGACAGGTTCCGGCGCCGTCGTCGCCGTCGGGCACAGAGAGCAAGCTCGCCATCCGCGTGCGCCCACTACCGATCGATTCGGGGGAGAGACCGGTGAACCAGCGCCCTGACCACGGACCACGCCGTCCGGGTGAACCGAGAGTGTCGGTGATCGTGCCGACCCGCAACGAGGCCCGCAACCTGGAGGTCGTGCTGCCGGCCATCGCCGCGGTGCGGCCCGCCGTGCACGAGGTGATCGTCGTCGACGGCAACTCGAAGGACGGCACCGTCGAGACCGCGCAGCGCGTGCTGCCCGGCGTGCGCATCGTGCGCCAGACCCGCAAGGGCAAGGGCAACGCGATGGCCTGCGGGTTCGCCGCCGCGACCGGCGACGTCGTGGTCATGTTCGACGCCGACGGCTCGGCCGATCCCCAGGAGATCCCGCGGTTCGTCCGGGCGCTGGTCGAGGGGGCCGACTTCGCCAAGGGCAGCCGCTTCACCAAGGGCGGCGGCAGCGACGACATCACGCTGCTGCGCAAGAGCGGCAACGCCGGGCTGAACCTGGTCGCGAACACGCTGTTCGGCACCCGCTACACCGACCTCTGCTACGGCTACAACGCGTTCTGGGCGGACATCCTGCCGGTGCTCGACCTGCCCGCGGTGGACATGCCGCCGCACCCGGACGGCGGGATGTACTGGGGCGACGGGTTCGAGATCGAGACCGTCCTCAACTGCCGGGTCGCCGCGGCCGGCTTCAGCATCACCGAGGTCCCCTCGGTGGAGCGGGAGCGGATGTTCGGCGAGACGAACCTGCGGACCTTCGCCGACGGCACCCGGGTGCTGCGCACGCTGGCCGCCGAGCGCCGCCGGGCCTCCCGGGAGGACCGGGCCACCGCGCCGGCCCCGGCCGCCGTCGTGGCGCCCGGCGCGGACCGCGGCACCCTCCCGGTGAACCGGACGGGCGGGATCAACCCGGCACCGTCCGTCTCCGGCAGCGGCCCGTCCACCGCTCCGGCGGAGCGTCCGCGCCCGGCTCCGCGCCGTCCGGCGGGGGACGTGCCGGCCGTGCCGCCGTACCGGCCGCAGCAGGCCCCGCAGTCCGCCGGGCACGACCGCCGTGGTCAGGAGGTCGGGAGCGCAGGCGCCGCCGCCGCGTCCCCCCGTGCCGCGACCGCGTCCGCCCAGGACGGGACCGGGCGTCCCGACCAGGTCGGCGTGCGGTACGCATGGGGTGAAGAGGCGTCCTGACCGACCCACCGCGACCCCCGGGGTCGCCGAGACAGCCACCGGCGCCCGTCCGATCGGACGGGCGCCGGTGATCGGAAGAAGGGGAGTACCGCGGTGAGCGTGCCGTCCGCAGCAGAGCTGACCCGGGCCAGGACCGCGCGTCGTTACGTGGCGATCCTGCTGGTGCTGGCCGGCGTCGTCGCGTGCGTGCTGAACCTGCTGGACGTCAGCGGGGGCGCGCTCGGCGAGTTCCGGCTGCTCGTCACCATCGGTTTCCTGCTGCTCGGCCCCGGCTGGGCCGCCGCGGGCTTCCTCCGCCGGGCCCCCGCGGCACACGTGTGGCTGCTCACCCTCGGCGTCGGCACCGCGGTCACCCTGATCGGCGGCCAGCTCATGGTGAGCCTCGGGCTCTGGTACCCCGGCGTCGCCCTGTTCATCGTCACCCTGATCAGCGTCCCGTTCCTGCTCCGGCACGCGGTGGTCGCACAGTGAGCCAGGTCGGGCCGGCGCGCTCCCGCCGCGGTGCGGGCGCCCCCGGTCCCGGCCAGCCCCCCGGCCCGCAGGCGCCGGACGGCGACGGGACCCGGGCGCTGCCCGCCCGTCGTACCCGGTCCGGTGTCGACACCCGCGATCCCTACGCCGACCCGGCGACGGCCGCCCTGCCCCCGGCGCCCCCCTCGGCAGCACCGCCTCCGGCAGTACCGCCCACCGGCCGGCACGCCGACCGCGGTCCCGGGGCCGGCGCGCCGCCGGGACCGGACACCGGGCCGGACGCGCCCACCCAGCGGCTGGAGATCGCGCACGCCCGCGTGCGCTCCCGCCAGCTCGCCGAGCAGCGCACCGAGTACCTGCCGGTGGTCGGCCTGCGCGGCCCGGGGGAGAACCCGCCCCCGCCGCCCACCGACCGCACCGGCGGCCCGGGCGACGACGGGGACGGGGACGGTGACGGCCCCGGCGGCCACTCCCGCAACGGCGGCATCGGCGACGGCATCGCGCTGACCCTGTGCTCGGCGTTCGGCTCGGTCGCCGGCCTGCTCGGCGTGCTGATCGCGGCCCGGATCATGCCGCAGGCCGAGGTCGGCCGGGCGTCGGAGTTCGTCTCCGCGTTCCAGCTGATCGGCGGGATCGCCCAGCTCAACCTGGGCCTGGGCCTGATGCGCTGGCTGCCCGGCGCCGGGCGCAAGTCGGTCCGGCTGACCTTCGGCGCGCTGCTGCTGATCATGCCGCTGTCCGGGCTGATCGGCCTGGTCTACGGCGTGATCGTGCCGCGGATCGCGGAGACCGCCGGCGGCGGCAGCATCGGGCTCGGCCTGCTCGTGCTGGTGCTCACCTGCGCCGGCTGGGGCGTGTTCGTCGTACACGACTTCGTGATGGTCGCGATCGGGAAACCGTGGGTCGCGGTCTGGCGCAACGGCACCTTCGCGGTCGTCCGGATCGTGCTGCTGCTCGCCCTCGGCGCCTCGCTGCACTCGCAGGCGATGGTGCTGTCCTGGGCGATCCCGGTGGTGCTGTGGGTGGCCGCCGGCACCGCGATGCTCTGGTACATGACCCGGCGCTTCGCCGCGGCCGGCGGGCCGGGGATCGTCCCGAGCCGGGCCGAGGCGATCGCCTTCCTCGCGCCGACCGCGCTCGCCCAGTGCGGCAACGCCCTGCTCTACAACCAGGTGCCGCTGTTCGCGAACATCCGGATGGGCAACGAGGTCGGCGCGGTCTTCTTCATCTGCTGGCAGGCGGTCACCGTGATCGACCTGGCGGCGACGTTCTTCACGAACTCGCTGGCCGTGCAGACCGCCCGCGAGCCGCACCGGGCCGAGGAGTTCGCCCGGCTCGCCCGCCGCCGGATGATCATCCTGTTCGTCCCGGTCCTCGGGCTCGGCGCCGCGCTCGGCTATCCGGTGCTCTCGCTGCTCGGCGAGGGCTACGCCGCGGGCGCCCCGGCGCTGGCCGTGCTGATGGTCGGCCTGCTGTTCCGGCTGATCGTCGTCTTCGAGCTGGCCCGCAGGCAGGCCGACGGCGACGGCATGGGCTACGCGAAGATCCAGCTCTTGAACACCGGCATGGTCGTCGTGTTCGCCGGACTGGTCCCGCTTCCCGAAGCGGGCACCGTATCCGTCAGCATGATGATGCTGCCGATGGTCCTGGGATACGTCGGTGCGCAGCTGCTGTGCGCCCTCGCGCTCAGATTCGTCCCGGCGTGGAACCGCCGGAGCACCTCGGAGGTGAAGTCGTGACGTCGGAGACCCGCCGGACGGGCGAACCCGACCCGTCGGCCCGGTCCCGGGGCGCCGGAGCCGAGGCGACCGTGGCCGCGTCGGCCCGGTCCGCCGAGGCGAGCCCGAGCGAGCGGACCCAGTACCTGCGCGCACCCGGACCCGACTCGCCGACGACGGCGGTCCACGGGCCGGTCCCGCGCCCCGCCGGCGACGGCCCGCCGCCCCCGCCGCCCCCGGCGCCCGGCCCGTCGGAGCCGCTGTCGCCGCTGTGGGTGTGGGGCGCACCGGTGCTCGCGATCCTCGCGGTGCTGATGCTGCCGCTGGCCGCGGCGACCACCGACCTCTCCGACATGGACGGCTGGGGCCTGGCCGCGGTGCTCAGCCCGTTCGGCTGGGTCGCCGTCGTGCTGGCGGTGGCCTGCTGTGTGGTCGAGCTGTGGTCGCCCCGGCCGCGGATCCCGATGCTCGGCGCGGCCACCGCCGTGCTCATCCTGTGCACGACCGGGATGCCGTCGGTCGTGCAGCCGCAGGCCCGGTTCACCACCGCCTGGCTGATCTCCGGCTTCGTCGACGCGGTCGCCGGCAACGGCGTGCCGCCGACCGGCGTGGACGCCCGGTTCTACTGGCCCGCGTTCTTCGCCCAGTGGGCCTGGTTCCGGGACGCCGCGGGCGCCGACCAGCTCGACGTCATCCTGCGCTGGTACCCGCCGGCGGTCGTCGCGGTGTGGGCGATCGGCGTCTACGCGCTCGCCCGCTCGATGCTCGGCGGCACCCGCGCGCCGTGGGTCGCGGCCTGGCTGTTCGTCGGGCTGAACTGGATCGAGCAGGACTACTTCTCGCCGCAGGCCACCGCGATCGTGCTGCTGCTGACCGTGCTGACCTTCGCGCTCGGCCCGCTGGCGACCCGCCGGGTCGACAACGCGGGCACGACGCCCTGGCCACGGCCGCACCGGGGGGCGACCCCGCTGCCCCGGTGGCGGCGCTGGCTGATCAGCGCGATGACGCCGCCGAACGCGCCGACGCTGCCCGCCCGGCAGCTGCTGCTGATCTACTTCTGCGCGTCGCTGTGCCTGATCGCGCTGGCCCCGACGCACCAGCTCACCCCGTTCGCGATCATCGGCCAGCTGGTGGTGCTCGCGATCGTCGGCCGGTTCCGCGGCCGCGGCCTGGTGCTCGTCGCGACGTTCGCGGTGATCGTGTTCGTGCTGATCTCCGCCCGGGACTTCTGGCTCACCCAGATCACGATGATCACCGGTGCGTCCGGCGACGCCGGCGCGATCGAGGCCGGCTTCTTCGAGCGGCTGCAGGGTGACCAGGGCCAGCTGGCGGTCAAGCTGCTGCGCGCGATCATGCCGGGCCTGACCTGGCTGCTCGCGATCGCCGGTGCCTGGGTGTACTGGAAGCGGCGCCGCGACCTGGTGCCGATCGCGCTGGCCGGCATCCCGATGGCGATGGCCGTCGTGCAGAGCTACGGCGGCGAGCTGCTGTTCCGGGTCATCCTCTACGGCCTGCCGATCCTGACGATCCTGTCGGTGGACGCGCTGCGCGCGTTCGCCAGGGTGGACCGCAGGCGCGAGTACGCGCTCGCGGCGGGCATGGTGCTGCTGTTCCCGCTGCTGATCCTGATCCGCGGCGGCAACGACGCCTATCTCGACGTCACCACCGAGGACGTCCAGATGACCCGGCAGGCCTACGCCGAGGCGGCACCCGGCTCGACGGTGCAACCGCTGTCGACGGTCGGCCCGTACGCGGTGGAGGGCGTCGGGGAGCACAACAACATGGCCTCCGGCGGGGACGGCTGCGCGATCCTGGCCGCCGATCCGTTCCGCTGCATCGACCTGGTGCAGCCGGACACGCTGCTGTTCTACCAGTCGATCGAGAAGCAGGGCACCGTGCTGAACGAGGAGCCGGAGGGCTGGACGCTGGCGATCCGCGAGCAGCTGATCGCGTCCGGCCAGTACCGCGCGACCTACGAGAACGGCTTCAACGCGATCCTGGTCCGGAACGAGCCGGCCCCGCTGCCGGGCGCCCCCGCGCCCGCACCGGCGCCCGCACCGGGCGCGGAGGAGGTGCCCGCACCGTGAACGGATTCGTCCTGACCTGGATCGCGTTCGGCGTGATGCTGGCCCTGTTCGCCGCGCGCGCCTGGGTGGTCGAGACCAACCGCGGCCGGTTGACCACGGCCGGGTCCGCGCAGCGCGGCCTGACCGCGGCGGTGGCCGGGTCGGTGGTCGTGCTGGTCGTGCTGCTGGGCCTCAACGGCGGCGTGACGCTGATCGACCTGCTGGTCAACGGGGAGGCCGAGCTGACCGCGCCGGCGGACGCGGCGACCGGCGGGGCGGGGCCGGGCGAGGCCCCGGTCGATCCGGCGGCCCCGGCCCCGGCGGACCCGGTCGATCCGGCCCCGGTGGACCCGCCGCCCGCACCCTGACCACCGACGACGCGGGGCCCGGTGCCGATCGGCACCGGGCCCCGCGTCGTCGGTACGGACCGGTCAGCCGCTGAAGCCGATCGCAACGTACTTGGTCTCCAGGAACTCGTCGATCCCGACGTTGCCGCCCTCGCGGCCCAGCCCGGACTGCTTCACCCCGCCGAACGGGGCGGCCGGGTTCGACACCAGCCCGGTGTTCAGCCCGATCATGCCGCTCTCCAGGTTCTCGGCGATCCGCAGCGCCCGGTTCAGGTCCCGGGTGTAGACGTAGTTGACCAGGCCGAACTCGGTCGCGTTGGCCGCGTCGAGCGCCTCGGTCTCGCTGTCCACCACGGTGATCGGCGCGACCGGCCCGAAGATCTCCTCGTGGTTGAGCCGGGAGTCCGCCGGGACGTCGGTGAGCACGGTCGGCGGGTAGAAGTAGCCCGGGCCGTCGTGCGCGGTGCCGCCGATGGCGATGCTCGCGCCGTTCGCGACCGCGTCGGCGACCAGGTCGGTGACCTTGTCCCGGCCCTTGGCGTCGATCAGCGGGCCGACGTTCACGCCCTCCTCGGTGCCCCGGCCGACCTTCAGCGCGCCCATCCGCTCGGCCAGCTTCGCGGTGAACTCCTCGACGACGCCGCGCTGCACGTAGAAGCGGTTCGCGGCGGTGCACGCCTCGCCCATGTTCCGCATCTTGGCGACCATCGCGCCCTCGATCGCGGCGTCCACGTCGGCGTCGTCGAGCACGATGAACGACGCGTTCCCGCCGAGCTCCAGCGAGCTGCGCAGCACCTTGTCCGCGGCCTGCTCCAGAAGCTTCTTCCCGACCGGCGTCGAGCCGGTGAAGGAGATCTTGCGGGCCCGCCCGTCCCGGATGATCGGCTCGATCACCGCGCCGGCGTCGGTCGCGTTGATGACGTTCAGCGCACCGCCGGGCAGCCCGGCGTCGGCGAGCACCTGGGCGAACGCCAGCATGGTCAGCGGCGTCTGCGGCGCGGGCTTGATGACCGACGCGCAGCCGGCGGCGATCGCCGGTGCGATCTTGCGGGTGCCCATCGCGAGCGGGAAGTTCCACGGCGTCACGAACACGCACACACCGACCGGCTGGCGGATCGTCAGGAACCGGGTCTGCCCGTTCGGCGCGACCTGGTAGCCGCCGTCGATCCGGACGGCCTCCTCGGCGAACCAGCGCAGGAACTCCGAGGCGTAGACCACCTCGCCCTTCGCCTCGGCGAGCGGCTTGCCCATCTCCAGCGTCATCAGCATGGCCAGGTCGTCGACCCGCTCGTGCAGCAGCTGGTAGGCGCGGTAGAGGATCTCGCTGCGCTGCCGCGGCGGGAGCGCGGCGATCCCGGGCTGCGCGGCGTGCGCGGCCGCGAGTGCGTCCATCCCGTCGGCCGGGGAGGCGTCGGCGACCTCGGTGAGCACCTCGCCGGTGGCCGGGTCCTCGACCGTCGTGGTGGCCCCGTTCTCCGCCGGTCGCCACGCCCCGCCGATGAAGAGCCCGGTCGGGACGGCCTCCAGGACCTTGCGCTCGTCAGCATTGGTGGTCATGGCCGCAACGTACCCCGGTGAGCCGCCCCATAGACAGGCGCGGCGGGATGGCCGGAGGGCCATGATGATCCGGTGGCAGGAGCATCGACGACGCTGACCCGGTTACCCGAACTCGTCCCCGAACCGGTCGACCTACCGGAGAGCCTGGCGGAGCTGCGGGCCGAGGTCCGGGAGTTCCTGGCCGCCGAGCGGGCGGCCGGGGCGTGGACCCCGCGGGCCGACGTGTGGCTCTCCGGCTGGGACGAGGGATTCTCGCGACGGCTGGGTGAGCGCGGCTGGCTGGGGATGACCATCCCGCCGGAGTACGGCGGGCACGGCCGCGGCGCGCTGGAGCGCTACGTGGTCACCGAGGAGCTGCTGGCCGCCGGCGCGCCGGTCGCCGCGCACTGGATCGCCGACCGGCAGATCGGGCCGTCGCTGCTGCGGCACGGCACCGAGGAGCAGCGCCGGGCGTTCCTGCCCGGCATCGCCCGCGGCGAGATCTACTTCGGGATCGGGATGTCCGAACCGGACTCCGGGTCGGACCTGGCGTCGGTGCGCACCCGGGCGACCCGGGTGGACGGCGGCTGGGAGCTGTCCGGCACGAAGGTGTGGACCTCCGGCGCGCACCACGCGCACGCCTTCTTCGCGCTGGTCCGCACCGAGCCCCGGGACGACGCGCACCGGCACGCCGGGCTGTCCCAGTTCCTCGTCGAGCTGGACCGGCCGGGCGTCGAGATCCGGCCGATCCCGCTGCTCACCGGCGCGCACCACTTCAACGAGGTCGTCTTCGACAAGGTCTTCATCCCGGACTCGCGGGTGTTCGGCGAGCTGGGCAACGGCTGGGCCCAGGTGACCGGCGAGCTCGCGTTCGAGCGGTCCGGCCCGGAGCGGTTCCTGTCGACCTATCCGCTGCTCGCCGCGCTGGTCGGCGAGCTGACCGCGGGCGGCGCGGTGGACCCGGGCACCCGGCGCCGGATCGGCTCGCTGGTCTCCCGGGTGTGGACGCTGCGCGGGATGTCGCTGGCCGTCGCCGGGGCGCTGGAGTCCGGCGCCGCGCCGGAGCTGGCCGCCGCCCTGGTGAAGGACCTCGGCACCCGCTTCGAGAACGAGATCGTCGACGCCGCCCGGCTGCTGGTGGACATCCCGCCGGACCCGGGCGCGGAGAGCGGGTTCGCCCGGCTGCTCGCCGACGCCGTGCTGCACGCCCCCGGCTTCACGCTGCGCGGCGGTACCAACGAGGTCCTGCGCGGCATCGTCGCGCGGGGGATGGGACTGCGCTGATGGCCCGCAACACCGAGCTGGCCGAGCTCGCCGAGTCGATCTTCGCCGCGTCCTACGACAAGGACGCGACCGGTCTGGACGCCGCCGCCTGGAAGGCCTGCGCCGAGTCCGGGCTGACCACCCTCACCGATCCCGAGGTCGGCGGCACCCTGGAGGACTCGGCGGTGCTGCTGGAGGCGGCCGGCGCCTGGGCGGCCCGGGTCCCGCTCGCCGAGACCGACCTGCTCGGCGGCTGGCTGGCCCGGGCCGCCGGGCTGGCCGTGCCGGACGGGCCGCTGGCCGCGGTCACCGCAGGCGTCACCGGGGGCGACGCGGACACCGTGTCCGTGGAGCTGCGCCGGGTGCCGTGGGGCCGCTCGCTGGCCGCCGTCGTGGTGCTCGACGGCGATCGGGTGCTGGTGCTCGACACCGCGGGCGCCGCCGTCACCGAGGGCGCCAACGTCGCCGAGGAGCCCCGGGACACGCTGCGCTTCACCGGCGTCACGCCGGTCGCCGCCGCGGCCGCGCCGGCCGGTGCGGCCGCCGAGCTGGAGCTGCGGGCCGCGCTCGGCCGGTCGCTGCTGCTGGCCGGGGCGGCCCGCGGGGCGCTGGCCCGGTCGATCGGCTACGCGGGGGAGCGGCAGCAGTTCGGCCGCCCGATCGCGCGCTTCCAGGCGGTCCAGCAGATGCTCGCCGAGGCGGGCTCGGAGGTCGCCGCGGCCGCGGCCGCCTCCGCCGCGGCGGCCCGGACCGCGCGGACCGCAGGCTTCGGCGACCCGGCGACGGAGTTCGCGGTCGCCGCCGCCAAGGCCCGCTGCGGGGAGGCGGCGACCGCCGTCGCCCGGATCGCGCACCAGGTGCACGGCGCGATCGGCTTCACCCGCGAGCACGACCTGCGGCTGGTCACCACCCGGCTGTGGGCCTGGCGGGACGAGGACGGCAACGAGTCCCGGTGGAACGACCGGGTCGGCGAGCTGGCCCTGCAGGCGGGCGCCGACGGCCTGTGGCCGCTGGTGACCGGGCGGCCCTGACCCGGGTCAGGCCGTCCCGAGCTTGCGGAAGTCCCAGCTGGTGATCTTCTCCGGGCGGAGCCGGAGCCAGGCGTGCCGGCCGTCGACCACGACGTGGCCGCCGGTGTAGCGGTCGGCGAACGCCTGCTCCACCCGCTCCAGCTCCGGATGCGGCTCGCCGGTGCGCGGCACCTCGCCGACCACCTCGACCGAGCCGCGCAGCTCCACGCCGCGCAGCTCGCCGTAGTCGTGCCCGGCGTCGACGACGGCCGCGATCCGCGGATCGGCCATCAGGTCGGTCCAGCGCTGGGACCTCGACAGCGACGTCAGCCACAGCGCATCGCCGTCCCACAGGTACCAGAGCGGGGTGGCGTGCGGCCCGTTCGTGCCGTTCGTCGCCACCCGGCAGGTCCGCTGCTCCTGCAGGAACGCGGTGACCTCCTCCGGGGACATCGCGATCTTCCGGGCGCGGCGCTGCTGCTTCGGTGCGGTCACGGGTCCCAACCTACGGTGGGGCAGCATCACGGCGTGCTCTCACCCGGACTGCAGACGGTGCTCGCCGGGCACCATCCGACGCCGTACCTCGCGCTGGATCCCGCCGTCGCGCGGGACCGCCTCCGCACGCTGCGCGCCGCGTTCGGCGACGCCGCGATCCTCTACGCGGTCAAGGCGTGCCCGGAGCCCGCCGTGCTGCGCGCGCTGGTCGCCGAGGGAGCCGGCTTCGACGTCGCCTCCCAGCAGGAGATCGAGCTGTGCCTGGCCGCCGGCGCCGATCCGGCGGTCCTGCAGCACGGCAACCCGGTCCGCGGCCCCGGCGCGGCGGCCCGCGCCGCCGCCGCCGGGATCCGCCGGTTCGTCACCGACAGCGCCGAGGACGTCGACGCGCTCGCCGCCGAGGTGCCCGGCGCCCGGGTGCAGGTCCGGCTGATCGTCGACGACAGCGGATCGGCGACGCCGTTCCACGGCAAGTTCGGGGCGCTCCCCGGCGAGGCCGTCGCGCTGCTGCACCGGATCCGCGAGCGGGGGCTGGTGGCCGCCGGGGTCACCTTCCACGCCGGGTCCCAGCAGACCCGGCCGCAGACCTACGCGCACGCGATCGGGACGGCGCTGACCGTCGCCGGGCGGGCCGGGCTGCGCCGTCCCGAGCTGGACCTGGGCGGCGGCTGGCCGGTCGCCTACCGGTCCGCGGTCCCCGGCCCGGAGGTGTTCGCCGCGGCGGTCCGCGCCGCGGTGGCCGCCGCGGTCGCCGCGGGCCGGGTCGACGACGTCACCCTGCTGCTGGAGCCCGGCCGGGCGCTGGCGGCACCGGCCGGGGTGCTGCGGACGACCGTGCTGCGGGTGTCCCGGCGGCCGGGCGTCGACCACCGCCGCTGGGTCTATCTCGACGTCGGCCGCTACCAGGGGCTCGCCGAGACCGAGGGGGAGGCGCTCGCCTACCCGGTCCGGGCGCCGGACCGCTCCGGGCCGCCGGGACCGGCCGTGCTGGCCGGGCCGACCTGCGACGGCGACGACGTGATCTACCGGCGGACCCCGGTCGCGCTGCCGATGGACCTGGCCGCGGGCGACGTGCTGGACCTGCTCGGCACCGGGGCGTACACCTCCAGCTACGCCTCCGTCGGGTTCAACGGGTTCGGCCCGCTCCGGGTGGTCGTGGCCGGCCGGGAGCCCGGCACGCCATGAGGCACGCCACCACCCGGCGCGCGGAGGGGGCATCGGCCGGGCATGGCGGTTAGCGTGTCCGGACGTGTCACTCTCCACCTCGCTGACCCCGCCCGCGCCGTCCGTCCCGGCCGGGGAGCTCCATCCGAGCGCCGTCCTCGACGGCTCCGGCGATCCCGCGCTGCCGAGCACGGCCTCCCCGGTGGGCAGGCACGTGCTGGCCGAGCTGGGCGGGATCGACCCGTCCGTGCTCGACGACGTCGATCGGCTCCGCACCGACCTGGCCGCCGCGCTGACCGAGTCCGGCGCCCAGGTCCGGCAGATCGTCACCGAGCGGTTCGAGCCGCAGGGCGCGACCGTGGTCGCGGTGCTGGCCGAGTCGCACGCCTCCATCCACACCTGGCCGGAGCACGGCGGCATGCACGTCGACGTGTTCACCTGCGGGGAGAGCGCCGATCCGGTCGCGGCCGTGCAGCGGCTGGCCGAGCGGGTCGGCGCCCGGGACACCGCGCTGCAGGTCGTCGACCGGGGCGGGGCGCCGCGCACCGTCACCGAGCCGATCGCCGAGGGCCTGACCCGGCGCTGGGAGCTCGGCCGGGTGCACCACGTCGCGCACACCGGGTTCCAGAAGGTCGTGGTCGCCCAGACGGCGCAGGGCGTCACCCTGTTCTGCGACGACGAGCGGCAGTCCACCGAGCACACCCAGCTCACCTACCACGAGGCGCTGTTCTGGCCGGGTGCGCTGCTCGCCCGGAAGCTGGAGCGGGTGCTGGTCGTCGGCTCCTCGGAGGGGGTCGCGTCCGAGCTCGCGGTCGCCGCAGGCGCGACCCGGGTCGATCACGTCGACATCGACACCGAGGCGGTCCGGATCTGCGCCGAGCACCTGCCCTACGGCTACACCCCGGAGAGCCTGGCCGCGGCCGAGCGCGGGGACGGCCCGGTGCACCTGACCTACGGTGACGGCCGCCGGTTCGTCCTCGACTCCACCGAGCAGTGGGACCTGATCCTGGTCGACCTGCCCGACGAGCGGCCCGACGAGCCGGACGCGCAGATCAACCGGCTCTACGAGGAGTCGTTCGTGCAGGCCTGCGCGGACCGGCTCACCGAGGGCGGCGTGCTGGTGTTCCAGGCGGGCAGCCCGGCGGTGTGGCGGGACGCGACCCTGCGGTCGGCCTGGCAGCGCTTCCACGCGGTGTTCGGGGCGACCGGCGGCCGCGGCGTCTACATCGGCTGCGAGGAGCACGAGTGGGCGTTCCTGGCCGGGGTCCGGGAGCCGATGGCCGATCCGGGCGGGACCGCCGCGGCCCGGCTGGCGCAGCTGCCGGCCCGTCCCGAGCTGTGGGACGAGGTGTCGCTGCGGCACCGGCTGGTCGCACCGCTCGCGTTGCGCCGGGCCACCGGCTGAAACCCCGGTGACGGTGCGTGACGGTGCCGGGTCGCACCGCCCGTCACGCACCGCCGATCGGGTCGTAACCGCCGGTGGCCGGGGTCGTTGGTCGGGTCAGGACCGGTGATCGTCGCCGGTCGCCGCCCGACCGGAGGTCCCAGAGCCCGTGCGCCGTCCCCGTCCCGCCCGGTGGCTCGCCGTCGCGAGCATGACCCTGCTGACCACGGCGGGCATGAGCGCCCTCGCGCCGGCCCAGGCCGACGCGCCGACGACGTTCGCCGAGACGACGCTGTCCGCGCGCAACCTCGACAGCGCGCCGATCGGCCGCTACGTCGCGCTGGGCGACTCCTACGCGGCGGGGCCGCTGGTGCCGGTGCAGTCCGGGCAGCCGGCCGGCTGCCTGCGCTCCAGCCGGAACTACCCGGCGGTGCTGGCCCGTTCGGCGGGCTTCACGAACTTCACCGACGTCTCCTGCAGCGGTGCGACGACCGAGGACATGACCGGCCCGCAGGCCGTCCGGCCCGGCCCGAACCCGCCGCAGCTCGACGCGCTGGACGGCACCGAGTCGCTGGTCACGCTGACCATCGGCGGCAACGACATCGGCTTCGCCTCGATCATCACCGAGTGCACGACCCGGTCGTCGGCGAACCTGCTCGGCGCCGCCTGCAAGGACTTCTTCACCGCGGGCGGCGAGGACGAGCTGGCGGAGCGGATCGACGACGCCGCGGGCAAGGTGGAGGACGTCCTCGCCGAGATCCGGGAGCGGTCGCCCGCGGCGCGGGTCGCGCTGGTCGGGTACCCGTCGATCCTGCCGGACACCGGTCCCGGCTGCTATCCGGTCGCGCCGTTCAGCGCGGGCGACACCGCGTACCTGCGGGACACCCAGAAGGCGCTGAACGCGATGCTGGCCGAGCAGGCCGCGGACGCCGGCGTCGACTACGTCGACACCTACACGCCGACCATCGGGCACGACATCTGCCAGCTGCCGGGTGTGAAGTGGGTGGAGGGCCTGGTCCCGACCTCGCCGGCCGCGCCGGTGCACCCGAACTCGCAGGGCATGCGGGCGATGGCCGCGGCGACCGGCGCCGTGATCGGCGTTCCGGTGGCCGAGCCGGTGGCCGAGCCGGTGCCTGCGGAGGCCGCGGCGACCACGAACGGGTGATCGTTTCACCCCGGCGCCGTGCCGTCGGGGTGCGTGCCAGACTCGCCGCGTGAGGACGTGGTGGGGTGAGCTGAGGTCGTGGGCGGCCGCCGTCGATCCGGGGCGGACCCGGTTGCACATGGCGGCGGTCGCGACCGCCGCGATGATCGTCGCCGCGCTGGCCGCGGAGGTGCTGCGGGCGTTCACCGGCCGCCCGGTGACGACCCTGCTGTTCGCCGTCGTGCTGGCGATGGTCAGCAACCTGGCGGTGAACGAGCCGACCCTGGCCCGGCGCCGGGTCACCACCGCCCTGATGGCCCTGCCGGCCGCCGGATCGGCGACGCTGGCGGTGCTGCTCAGCCCGTTGCCGGTGGTCGGCGACGTGGTGTTCGTGCTGGTGATGGTCGTCGCCGTGGCGGTGCGCCGGTACGGGCCGCGCGGCACCGCGCTCGGCATGGCCGCGTTCATGCCGTACTTCTTCGTGCTGTTCCTGCAGGCGGTCCCGGCCGACCTGCCGTTCCTGCTCTCCGGTGTGGTGATCGGGATCGGCAGCACGTTCCTGCTGCGCTGCGTGCTGTTCACCCGGCGGGTGGAGAACGTGATCGACGCGCTGGTGCGCGCCTTCGAGGCCCGGCTGCACGCCCTGCTGCTCGCCGCGGCGGAGGTGCTCCGGGCGGCGCCCGCCGAGGCCGACCTGCGGCCGCTGCTGCGTGCCCAGGCCCGGCTCAACGAGACCGCGCTGCTGGTCGCGGACCGGCTCGACGAGGCCGACGACGACCCGATGGCGCACCCGCCGGGACGGCTGCCCGGCGGCGCCCGCCCCGGTGGCCCGGAGGGCGCCGAGACCGAGCTGGCCGCGCTGCGCCAGTGGATCGTGGACTCGGAGCTGGCCGCCGAGCGGGTCGCGATGTCGGTGCGGCGCTCCGTCGAGCACCACGACCCGATCCCGGAGGACGACCGGGAGGCGCTGGTCACCGGCGTCCGCGGGCTGGCCGCGGCGACCGCCGTCGGGACGCCGCGGCCGATGGTGGCGAGCCTGTACCGCGCCGCGCGGGACGCGGTCGCCGCGATCGCGCAGCGCCCGGCCGGGACCGGTGGGGCCGCCCGCGAGCAGCGGATCGCCTTCGCGGTGGGCCGGCTGGCGGACGCGATGCAGACCACCGTCGAGCAGACGCAGCGCCGGATCGCCGAGCGCCGGGGGGACGGGGACCGGGCCGGCGCGGCGGCACCGGACGACCAGGAGGTTCCGGACGTTCAGGATGTTCCGGACGGGGCGGATGCGCGGGATGACGTGGCCGGGCCGGACGGTGCGGCCCGGGGCGGCGGGCCCGGGCTCTACACCCGGCAGGCACTGCAGGTCGGCGTGGCGACCAGCCTGGCGATCGTCGTCGGCGAGGCGATCTCGCCGGACCGCTGGTACTGGGCGGTGATCGCGGCGTTCATCGTGTTCGTCGGCGCGGTCAGCCGCGGCGACGTGCTCAGCCGGGGCTGGGCCCGCGCGGTCGGGACCACCGGCGGCGTGGTCGCCGGGATGCTGCTCGCGCTGCTGGTCGGCGGGAACGTGGTCGTCAGCCTGGTCCTGCTGTTCGTCTGCGTGTTCCTCGCGCTGTACCTGGTGCGGGTGTCCCAGGTGATGATGGCGTTCTGGATCACCGCGGTGCTCGCCCTGCTCTACGGCCTGATCGGCCAGTTCAGCGTGCAGACGATGGTGCTGCGGGTCGAGGAGACCGTCGTCGGCGGCGCGCTCGGGATGCTCGCCGCCTACCTGGTGCTGCCGACCCGGTCCCGGACGGCGTTCGCCGAGGCCCTGGACGCCGCGCTGACCGCGGTGGCGGAGTCGCTGCGGGTCTCGGTGGACCGGGCGCTGGGCCGGCCCGGCGCCGGGGACCCGCTGGAGAAGGCCCGCGCGGTGGACACCGCGGTGGCCGACGTCCGCGAGCGGGCCCGGCCGCTGGAGCACCCGATCTCCCGCCGGCCGCTGCGCCGCGGGGTGCACCACACGGTGCGGGTGATCGGCGCGCTGGACCACTACACCCGGCTGCTCGCCGCGCAGGCCGCCACCGCACACGTGCCGGGCTGGGCGGCCACCCTGGAGCCGGCGACCGCGCGGGTGCTGGACAACCTGGACGGGCTGCGCCGGATCCTGAACGACGGCTGGGGCCCGCCGGACCGCCGCGAGCTCGGCCCGGGCGCCGGGCCCGACGACTACGGCGTGCACTCGGCGGAGGACCTGATCGACGCCGCCGAGGCCGACGCGGCGTCGAGCGCTGCTTCCGGCCCCGGTGCCGCCGCGGTACCCGCGCCCGCCGGCGGCTCGGCGCTGCCCGGGCTCGCCGGCCCCGCGGACACCGCGGGCTGGGACACCGACGGCGCCTCGCCGGGGGACCGGCGCCGCCGGCTCGCCGCGGCCCGGCTGCTCCGCCGGATCGACCAGCTCGCCGTCGGGCTGGCCCGGGAGCTGTGCGGCGGTGAGTGGTCCGAGCCCGCCCCGGCCCGGGTTAGGCTCCGGCCGTGATCACCGTGAACACCGCCGACGGCGTCGGACTGATCGAGCTGCACCGTCCCGACCGCCGCAACGCCCTCGACATCGCGACCTGCCGGCAGCTGGTGGAGGCGACCGAGCGGGTCCGGGCGGACGGCGCCCGCGCGGTCGTCGTCGCGGGGGAGGGGCCCGCATTCTGCTCCGGCGCCGACTTCGGCGAGGTCTACGGCGAGGAGTTCCTGGAGGCGCTCTACGGCGCGCTGCACGCCGTCGCCGATCTCCCGGTGCCGGTGGTCGCCGCCGTGACCGGTCCGGCGATCGGTGCCGGCCTGCAGCTCGCGCTCGCCTGCGACCTGCGGGTGGCGGCGCCCGGCGCGGTGTTCGCGCTGCCCACGGCGCGGCTCGGGCTGGCCGTCGATCCGTGGACGATCGAGCGGCTGGTGCAGATCGCCGGCGGCGGCACCGCGCGCAGCCTGCTGCTGGCCTGCGCGACCGTGGACGCGGCAACGGCGCACGCCCGCGGGCTCGCCGACACCCTCGGCGACCGGGACGCCGCGCTCGCGCTGGCCGCCGACATCGCGACGATGGCCCCGCTGACGCTGGCGTACAACAAGCGCACCGCGAACGCCTTCGGCCGGGGCGGCCAGACCTCCGGCGACGTCGTCGCCGATCTGCAGGCCGAGTTCGACGCCTGCTGGTCGGCCGCCGACATCGCCGAGGGCCGGGCGGCGCGGCTGGAGAAGCGCGCCCCGGTGTTCCAGGGACGCTGATCCGGCCGCCCGGTGCCGGATGACTGCCGCTCGGCCGAATGTTGCCGAGTGAACGACCGTCCGTCGCCCTCCCGGTACCGCCGAACGGACCAGGCGGACCCGGCCCAGCCACTCCAAGATCAGCTTCGACTACTCTCCGGGGTCAGTTGACTGCGCTGGGCGGCGGGTCCGGCGGTCCCGACAGGAGGATCCGAGGAATGCAGCGAGGCACCCGGCGTATCCGGTGGACCGGAGCGCCCGCCGCCGTGCTCGCGCTGCTCGCGCTGGTCGGCGCGGTGACCACCGGCGTCGCCGTCGCCGAGCCGGACCCGCAGGCGGAGGCCAGGGCGCAGACCGCGACCGGCCCGCTGGTCGCCGGGACCCCGTGCACGTCGTCCGCACGGGCCTGCGTGCAGCTCTCCACCCGGCAGACCTGGCTGATCGAGAACGGCCGGATCGCCTTCGGGCCGGTCCCGATGCGCCCGGGCGACGCCCGGGACCCCACCCCCCGCGGCACCTTCGGCGTGCAGTGGAAGGCCGAGAAGTGGACCAGCCGCGAGCACCTCACGCAGATGCCGTACTCGGTGTTCTTCGCCGAGGGCGGGGTGGCGTTCCACCAGGGCGCGATGGACACGCCGTCGGCGGGCTGCGTCAAGCTCGACGAGGCGAACGCCCGGCACTACTTCGACACCCTGCAGGTCGGAGACCAGGTGCAGGTGCACTGACGGCTGCTCACCGGGACGCGGGTGCGGGCGCGCCTACTTCGCGCTCGTCCGCCTGCTGCATCCGACCGTCGTGCGGGCGATGCTGGGCCGGGCCGCCTACCGCCTCGCGCTGGGTGAGCGCCATGTGACCGGGATGTGACGATCATCGCGGAGCCGTTCTACGCACGGTAGAACGGCTCGCGTACGATGGTCGTCGTGACGAGTCTGGGGGAGCTGGAGCGGGCGGTCATGAACGTCCTGTGGGCGGCGGACAGGGACATGACGGCACGTGAGGTGCAGGATCAGCTCGCGGATCGCGACCTGGCGACGACCACGGTGCTGACCGTGCTGGGGCGGCTGGAGCGCAAGCAGCTCGTGCACCGCATCCGGGACGGCCGGGCGCACCACTACCGCCCCGTCGCCAGCCGCGAGGACCACGTGGCCGAGCTGATGAGCGACGCGCTGGACGACGCCTCCGACCGCGGGGCGGCCCTCGCCCGCTTCCTCGGTTCGATGTCCGAGGAGGAGCGGTCCCGGCTCAGGGACCTGCTGGACTGACCCGGTCAGGGGCTGTGACCTCGTGAAACGGGGGGTCGTTCAGCGAGATCGCGCCCCCTCGGCCACGATGTGACGCGATGGAGCTGACCGCGCTGGGACTCGGCCTGCTCGGCCTGGCACTCGCCGAGCCGGCCAGCCGCATGCTCGCGTGCGCCCGCTGGCCCGCCCGCGACCCGGTCGGGGCGCTGCTGCTGTGGCAGGCGGTCGGCCTCGGCGGCGGCATCTCGCTGTTCGGCGCCGGACTGGCCTACGGCCTCGCCCCGCTCGGCGACAGCCTGCCCGCCGCGGTCTCGGTGCTGGCCGGCGATCTCGCCGCCGGCGACTTCCCGGCGGCGCTCGATCCGCTGCACGTCGGTGCCCTGCTGATCGCGCTCGGCGTGCTCGCCCGGCTGCTGTCGGTCCTGGTGATCACCACCGTGCGCACCCTGCGGGCCCGCCGCAGGCACCGCGACCTGCTCGACGTGCTCGCCACGCCGTGGCCGTTCGCGTCCGGTACCCGGGTGCTCGACCATCCCGTCCCGGTGGCGTACTGCCTGCCGGGCCGCAGCTCCCGGCTGGTCGTGTCGGCGGGCGTGCTGGACGCCCTGGACACCGCCGGGGTGGTCGCCGTCCTCGCCCACGAGCGGGCCCACCTGCGGGAACGGCACGACCTGGTGGTCCTCCCGTTCGTCGCCTGGGGTGCCACGGCGCCGTTCGTCCGGGGGATGGTCGCCGCGCAGCTGGCCGTCGCCCGGCTGATCGAGATGCGGGCCGACGACGTCGCCCGCCGGCTGTGCGACCCGACCGAGCTGGCCACCGCGCTGAAGGCGGTCGGCGGATCGGCCCCGGCCGCCGCGCTGTCGTCGTTCACCGACGCGCTGGAGGCGCGGATCGAGCGGATCACCGCGCCACCCGCGCCGCTGCCCGCCGCCGTGCACTGGCTGGTCCGCGTGGTCGCCGTCGCGCTCGTGGCGCTGCCCCTCTGGGCCCTGCTCGTCCCCTGACGGCGGTGCGTTCCGGCCGTACGCTGACCGCCATGAGCACCGGGGACACTTCGGACACCGCGGGGCCGGACACGGCCGGGTTCGAGGCCCGCGCCCGCGCGCTGGCCGATCTGGGCGTGGTCGGCGTGACCATCGGCTGGCCGGACAACAACGGCGTGCTGCGCTCCCGGACGGTGCCGGTCGAGGCACTGCCCGACGCGGCCACCCGCGGGATCGGGGTCACCACCCTGTTCGCGGTGTTCGACACCCGCGACGGCATCGTGTTCGGCCCGCCCGGCCTGGAGACCCCCGCCGGTGACGTGCGGCTGGTCCCGGCCGCGGGCCCCGAGGGCGTCGTCCCGCTGGCCGGGCGGCCCGGCCTGGCCTGGAGCCCCGGCCGCGTCGTCACCGCCGACGGCGGTCCCTGGCCGTACGACCAGCGCGGCGTCCTGGAACGGCAGGTCGCCGCGGCCGGCGAGGCCGGCCTGTCGGTACTCGCCGGGTACGAGATCGAGTTCGCCCTCTACCGCGACGACGACCACGAGCCGCCGGTCCCGGCCGTCACCGGTCCGGCCTACGGGCCGGACGTGCTGATCGGGCTGGACGGTTTCGTCACCCGGCTGCTCGCCGACCTGCGCGACAACGGCGTCCCGGTCGGCCAGCTGCACGCCGAGTACGGTCCCGCCCAGCTGGAGCTGAGCATCGCCGCCGCCGATCCGCTGACCGCAGCCGACCGGCAGCTGCTGGCCCGCCAGACCATCCACGCCGCCGCGCTCGCGCACGGCTACCGGGCGAGCTTCGCGCCGCTGCCCTCCACCGGATCCGCCGGCAACGGCTGGCACCTGCACACCTCGGTCGCCCGCGACGGCGTCAACCTGCTCTCCGGCGGCGACGGGCCTGCCGGATCGACCGCGGACGGCGCGGCCTGGCTGGCCGGGCTGCTGCGCGACATCGACGCGGTGGCCGCGGTGACCGCGCCGGGCGTCCCGTCGGTGCTGCGGCGCAGGCCCGGGCACTTCGCGGCCGCCTACGGGTTCTGGGGCATCGAGAACCGGGAGGCGGCGCTGCGCATGGTGCCGGCCACCGGCCTGCTCGGGGCCGGGCACGCGAACGTCGAGCTGAAGGCGTCCGACGCCGCCGCCAACCCCTACCTGGCGCTGGCCGTGGTGATCGGCGCCGGACTGGCGGGGATCGCGGACCGCCCGGAGCTGCCGGACCCGATCCAGGAGGATCCGGGCACCTGGACCGCCGAGCAGCGCGCCGCGCGCGGCGTGACCGCGCTGCCCACCACCCCGGCCGCGCAGGCCGAGGCGCTGCGCGCGAACCCGCGGATCTCCGCGGTGCTGGGCGAGCACGTGGGCGCCGCGTTCCGGGCGGTGCGGGCCTCGGACGCCGCGTTCGCCGACGGCAGGTCCGTCGAGGACGTGCTGGCCGCCTTCCGGTACCGGTACTGACGGCGACGATGGCGTTCGTCCCCTTCACCGGCGTCGACGCGCTGCTCGCCGAGCACGCCGCCGCCCTGCCCCAGCCCGACCAGCTGTGCGGGCCGTTCGCGGCCCGGCTCGCCGTCGTCGCGCTCACCGGCCGGTCCCGCACCGCGGCGCCGGTCCCGGCCGTCACGGAGTTCGCGCGCGTCGCCGGATCGGCGATCTGGCCGCACGAGGTGCCCGGCGCGCGGCCGCCGGGGGCGCCGCCGCGCACGGACCTGTGGTCCGGGCTCGACCGGGCCGCCGACGAGCGGTCCGCGGGCACCTCGGCGGCCGGCGTCGGCAAGGCCGTCGAGGAGCTGTCCGGCGGCGTGCTCGCCGCGGTCCCGGCGGCCGGCACCTGGACGCCGGACCGGCTGCGCGTGCTGCTCGACGGGCTCACCGGGGTGCCGGTGCTGCCGGTGGCGAACCTCGACACCGCGCGGCTCGCCTCGTCGCACGTCCCCCCGGAGGTCCTGGACGCCTACCTCGCGACCGGTGAGGACGACGCGCTGCCGGGCGCGGACTGGTCGGCCGGGCACTTCGTGGTGCTCTACGGCCAGGAGGACGGCCCCGGCGGGACGCTGCTGGCCGTCGCCGACAGCTACCCGCAGCTGGGCGAGAGCGGCCGGCACCGGCAGCCGCTGCCCCGGGTCGCGGCGGCGCTGGCCCGGGAACGGCGGCACACCGGGGGACTGGTGCTGGTCACCGCGGCCGGGCACCGGGAGACCGCGGGCGTCGCGGTCCGGGCGGCCGGCCTGGAGGTGGAGTGGTGGGACAACGGCACCCCGCGGGGCCCCCGGACACCGCGCTGAGGCCGGCACCTCGGTGACCCCGGTCACCTGCCGATCGCGGTGGCGCCCCCGGAGCCGGTCGACGGCGCGCTGCGGGTCGCAACCGGGCGTAGCGTGGAATCCGTGCCCGTCACACCACCTGACCTTCCCCGCACCGTCGGCGCGCTGCGCGCGTCCGGCCACGAACTGCGGGCCGTGAAGCACGAGATCCGAGACAACCTCCTGGCGGCCCTGCGCGCGGGCCGCGATCCCTGGCCCGGCATCGTCGGGTTCGGCGACACCGTCGTCCCGCAGCTGGAGCGGGCCCTGATCGCCGGTCACGACCTCGTCCTGCTGGGCGAGCGCGGCCAGGGCAAGACCCGCCTGCTGCGCGCGATCGGCAACCTGCTCGACGAGTGGACACCGGTGATCGACGGCTCCGAGATCGGCGAGCATCCCTACGAGCCGATCACCCCGGCGTCGATCCGGCGCGCCGCCGAGCTCGGCGACGAGCTGCCGGTCGGCTGGGTGCACCGCAGCCACCGCTACACCGAGAAGCTGGCCACCCCGGACACCGCGGTCGCCGACCTGATCGGCGACGTCGATCCGGTCAAGGTCGCCGAGGGCCGCTCGCTCGGGGACCCGGAGACCATCCACTTCGGGCTCGTCCCGCGGGCCCACCGCGGCATCGTGGCCATCAACGAGCTGCCCGACCTGGCCGAACGCATCCAGGTCGCGCTGCTCAACGTGATGGAGGAGCGCGACATCCAGGTCCGCGGCTACACGCTGCGGCTGCCGCTGGACGTGCTGCTCGTCGCGAGCGCCAATCCGGAGGACTACACCAACCGCGGGCGGATCATCACCCCGCTCAAGGACCGGTTCGGCGCCGAGGTCCGCACCCACTACCCGCTCGAGCTGGCCCCGGAGATCGACCTGGTCCTGCAGGAGGCGGTGCTCGCCGCCGAGGTGCCGCGGCACCTCGTCGAGGTCGTCGCCCGGTTCACCCGGCTGCTGCGCGACTCGTCGGCGATCGACCAGGGCTCCGGGGTGTCCGCCCGGTTCGCGGTGGCCGCCGCGGAGACCGTCGCCGCCGCGGCGCTGCGCCGGGCCGCGCTGGTCGGCGAGGAGCGGGCCTACGCCCGCCCGGTCGACCTGGAGTCGGTGCCCGCGGTGCTGCGCGGCAAGCTGGAGTTCGCGGCCGGCGAGGAGGGCCGCGAGGACGACGTGCTGGAGCACCTGCTGCGCCGGGCGACCGCCGACACCGCCCGGTTCGCGCTGCGCGGCGTCGACCTCGACGAGCTGGCGGTGGAGGTCTCGACCCGGCCGGTGCGCACCGGCGAGCGGGTCCCGGCCCGCGACGTCGTCGCCGCGCTCCCGCAGGTCGGGGCGCTCACCGAGATCGCGGCCCGGCTCGGCGCCGCAGGCACCGAGGACCCGGGCCCGATGGCGTCCGCGGCCGAGCTGGCGCTGGAGCACCTGTTCCTGACCCGCAAGCTGGCGAAGGACACCACCGACGACGGGGACACGGTGTCCTATGGCTGATCCGCGGCGGTCCCGGCGGCGCTGGGCGTACGGGCCGTACACCGGCGGCCCGGACCCGCTCGCCCCGCCGTACGACATCCGGTCCGCGATGGACCGGATCGGCCGCGACGTGATGGAGGGCTCGTCCCCGCGGCAGGCGCTGCAGGAGCTGCTGCGGCGCGGCCTGGACGGCAACCGCGGCCTGGACGAGCTGTCCCGCCGGGTCTGGGAGCGGCGCCGCGAGCTGCAGCGCGACAACCGGGTCGACGGCACCCTGGCGGAGGTGCGCGAGCTGCTGGACCGCGCGCTGGGCGCCGAGCAGGAGTCGCTGCGCAACGAGGACTCCGACGACGCCCGGTTCCGCGAGATGCAGCTCGACGCGCTGCCGTCGGACACCGGCGGTGCGGTCCGGGAGCTCTCCGGGTACGACTGGCGCTCCGCCGACGCCCGCGAGGCGTACCAGGAGATCCGCGACCTGCTCGGCCGGGAGCTGCTCGACCAGCGGTTCGAGGGCATGAAGCAGGCCATGCAGAGTGCGACGCCGGAGGACGTCGAGCGGATCAACGCGATGCTCGACGACCTCAACGGGCTGCTGGAGCAGCATGCCCGCGGCGAGGACACCACCGAGCGGTTCGCCGAGTTCATGCGCGAGCACGGGCAGCACTTCCCGGAGAACCCGCGCAACACCGAGGAGCTGATCGACGCGCTCGCCGCCCGGTCGGCGGCCGCCCAGCGGATGCTGAACTCGATGTCCGCCGAGCAGCGCGCCGAGCTCGCCGAGCTCGCCCAGCAGGCGTTCGGCGATCCGCGGCTCGCGCAGTCGCTGTCCCGGCTCGACGCCCAGCTGCAGGGCCTGCGCCCCGGCGAGGACTGGACCGGGCGCGGCGAGTTCCGCGGCGACAACCCGATGGGGATGGGCGAGGCCACCCGGGCGCTGGAGGAGCTGGGGAAGCTCGACGCGCTGGCCGAGCAGCTGGCGCAGAGCTACCCGGGCGCACGGATGGAGGACATCGATCTCGACGCGCTCACCGAGATGCTCGGCCCGGAGGCGGCCGCCGACGCCCGCACGCTCGCCGAGCTGGAACGCGAGCTGCAGCGCCAGGACCTGTTCCGCCGGGCCGCCGACGGCTCGCTGATGCTCTCGCCGAAGGCGCTGCGCACACTCGGCCAGTCCGTGCTGCGCGACGTCGCGGACCGGATCTCCGGCCGGCAGGGTGCCCGGGAGACCCGCCGGGCCGGCGCCGCGGGGGAGGCCACCGGCGCGACCCGGCCGTGGGCGTTCGGCGACACCGAGGCGTGGTCGGTGCCGCGCACCCTGCTCAACGCCCAGCTGCGCCGCGCCGGCGGCGACGACCGGCGGCTCGACGTGTCCGACGTCGAGATCGTCGAGACCGAGCAGCGCACCCGGGCCGCGGTCACCCTGCTGGTCGACACGTCGTGGTCGATGGTCGCCGAGGGCCGGTGGGTGCCGATGAAGCGCACCGCGCTGGCCCTGCACCAGCTGATCTCCACCCGGTTCCGGGGCGACGACCTGACGCTGATCACGTTCGGCAGGCACGCACGGACCGTCGACCTGGCCGAGCTGGTCGGGATGGAGGGCGTGTACCGGCAGGGCACCAACCTGCACCACGCGCTGCTGCTCGCCCGGGAGCGGCTGGCCCGGCAACCGGATGCCACGCCGGTGGTGCTCGTCGTCACCGACGGCGAGCCGACCGCGCACCTGGAGTCCGACGGCGAGGCGTTCTTCGACTACCCGCCGAGCCCGTACACGCTGCGGGCGACCGTCGACGGTCTGGACCGCCTGATCGGGATGGACGCCCGGTTCACCTTCTTCGTGCTCGGCGACGATCCCGGTCTCGCCGCCTTCACCGACCGGCTGGCCCGGCGTGCCGGTGGCCGGGTCGTGCATCCGGACCTGGACGGCCTCGGCGCGGAGGTGGTCTCGGACTACCTGCGGCGACGCACCGGCTGACCGGGCGCGGTCGGTGGGGCACCGGCCGGCGGGGCGCCGTTCCGCGGTGCCCGGCCGGGGGCGGGGGTGCTCGGCCGGGCGTCCCGCGGTGCCGGGTCGGGGGCGGGGTGCCCGGCTCGGCGTCGTCGGGTGGCGCCCGGTCAGGGCCGGAGGTGCTCGGCGGCCCAGGACCGCAGGGTGGTCGGGGTGGTGGTCGTCGCGTCCCTGGGTTGCTCGGCGACGAAACCCCCGGTGAGGCCGGCGGCCATCCCGGCGATCGCCTCGACCTCGGGCGCACCCAGCCCGGCGGCGAGCAGCGCGGCGCGGAAGTCGGCGTCCGGGATGTGCACGGCGGCCACCGGGTGCCCGCGCAGCTCCGCCAGCAGCTCCGCGACCTGCGCGAACGACAGATCCTGCGGCCCGTGGACGGCCTGGACCAGCCGGCCGCTCCAGGACGGGCCGAGCAGCCGGGCCGCCGCGACGTCGCCGATGTCGCGCGGATCGACCCACGGCAGCGGGTGCTCCACCGGCCACGGGGTCGGCAGCGTGCCCGCCGCCAGGTCGTCGGCCGACAGCAGCAGGTTGGTGGTGAAGTAGCCGCACCGCAGGTGCAGGACCGGGGTGCCGGTCCGGTCGAGCGCGGTCTCGGTGGCGGCGAGGCCGTCGATGTCACCGGCCCCGGTCCGCAGCTCGGCGCCGACACTGCTCTGGAACACGGTGCCGCCGATGCCGTGGACGGAGGCGGCCTCGGCGACCACCGCGGCGCAGGTGCGGTGCTGCACCATCGGGTCCGATCCGGGCGGCGCCGGCGGGTTCACCCAGTACAGCCGGTCGGCGCCCGCGGTCGCGCGCAGGACGGCGTCCCGGTCGGTCTGGTCGGCCCGCACCGGTTCGACGTGTCCTGCGAGGTCCGGCGGGAGCCGTCCCGGATCCCGGAGCAGGGCCACCGGGCGGACGCCGGCCTGCACCAGCAGCCGGAGCACCCGGGACCCGACGTTGCCGGTCGGGGTGGTCACCACGATGCGCATCCGGGCACTCTGCCGGTCCCTGCGCGGACTCACCACATCCACGGCAGACCAGGCCGCGGTGCTGTCGTGTCGGCGCGGCACTGTCACTCCCGCCCGACGTTCGCACGGGTTCGTCGCGTTCGCACGGGATTCGATCCCGTGCGAACGCAGTGATCCCGTGCGGATCTGGGCCCACGCGCTTGCCGTGGTCCTGCGGGGAGCTGGGGGAGGCCCGGGATCAGGATTCGGTGCGCAGGTCGCTCGCCCCGGTACGAATGCTGCGGGCCAGCTCCCCGGCCTGGTCGGTCCGCCGCCGCCCGTGGGCCAGCACCACCTCCACCGGCCCGAGCGGAGGCAGCCCGGCGCGGCCCGGGATCTCGACCAGCCCGTCCGGGACGAGCGTCGCGGCGTGTGCGATCACCCCCAGCCCGGCGAGCGCGGCGGCGCGCAGCCCGGAGAGGCTGCCGCTGGTGCAGGCCATCCGCCAGGGCCGCCCGACGGCCTCCAGCGCGCCGATCGCGGCGGAGCGGGACAGACTCGGCGGCGGGTAGGCGAGCAGCGGCACCGGATCGCCGGGGCCGAGCCGGAGGCCGGGCGCGCCGACCCAGACGAACCGGTCCCGGCGGATGACGGAGCGGCCGTCGTCGGGCCCGGGGAGGCGTTTGGCGACCATCAGGTCGAGCTCGCCGGCCTCCAGGCGTCGTTCCAGGTCGTCGGCCAGCCCGACGGTCAGCTCCAGGTCGACCTGCGGGTGCCGGTGCCGGAAGTCGGCGAGGATGGCCGGCAGCCGGGTCATCACCAGGTCCTCGGACACCCCGAACCGGACCCGGCCGTGCACCCGGGACGCCTGGAAGTGCGCCAGCGCCCGCTCGCCGGCGTCGAGGATGGTGGCGGCGAACTCCTCCATCGCCTCGCCGTCGGCGGTCAGCGCCACCGAGTGCGTGTCCCGGTCGAGCAGCGGCCTGCCGACGACGTCCTCCAGCCGCCGGACGTGCTGGCTGACGGTGGACTGGCCGAGCCCGAGCTGCGCGGCGGCCCTGGTGAAGCTGCGGGCCCGCGCGACGGCGGTGAAGGAGCGGAGCAGCACCGGGTCCAGCACGCCCGCGAGGCTAGCGCAGTCATCGCGTCGTGTGATGACAGTCAATGGGTCCAGCGGGTTTCCGAATGACGGGCGGCGATCCAGAATCGATCACCATGCGCGTGCGTCCCGACCCCTATCTGGTCCTGCTGTTGCTCACCGTCGGGATCGCGGCGCTCGCGCCGGCCCGCGGTGCGATGGTGCAGGTCGTCGACGTCGCGGTGACGGTCGCCATCGCCCTGCTGTTCTTCCTCTACGGCGCCCGGCTGTCGGCGGCCCAGGCGCTCGGCGGGCTCCGGAACTGGCAGCTGCACGGCACCGTGCTCGCGATCACGTTCGTGCTGTTCCCGCTGCTCGGGCTCTCGGTGCTGCTGCTGCCCGAGTGGCTGCTCCCGGCGCCGCTGGCGATCGGCGTCGTCTTCCTGTGCTGCCTGCCCTCGACCGTCCAGTCGTCCATCGCGTTCACCGGGATCGCCCGCGGGAACGTGCCCGGCGCGATCGTCGCGGCCTCGGTGTCGAACGTGCTCGGCGTGTTCCTCACCCCGCTGCTCGCGGCGCTGCTGCTGGCGACCAGCGGCGGCTTCGATCCGTCGTCGTTCGGGGACATCGCGCTGCGCCTGCTGGTGCCGTTCCTGGCCGGGCAGGCCGCCCGGCCGTTGATCGGCGGCTTCGTCACCCGGCACAAGAAGCGCCTGACCCTGCTCGACCGGGGCGCGATCCTGCTGGTCGTCTACGCCGCGTTCAGCGAGGGCATGGTCGCCGGGATCTGGGAGCAGATCACCCCGCTGTCGCTCGGCGTCCTGTTCGGCATCTGCGTGCTGCTGCTGGGTCTGGTGCTGGGCGCGACCGCGCTCGGCGCCCGGCTGCTCGGGTTCGACGCCGCCGACCGGATCACGATCGTCTTCTGCGGCTCGAAGAAGTCCCTGGCCAGCGGCCTGCCGATCGCCGGGGTGCTGTTCGGCGGCCCGGCCGCGGCGCTGATCGTCGTGCCGCTGATGGTGTTCCACCAGCTCCAGCTCATCGTCTGCGCGATGATCGCGAACCGGCTCGGGCGCCGTCGTGCGCACCTCGACGACGACGCACCCGCCGGGGCACCATCGCGGGCGTGAGCCGACCGACGCCGTCCTGCCGGATCTGCGGCACCCTCCGGCCCGGGGAACCCGGTGCCGCGGCGGTGGCGGGCTGGGTGCCCGACCGCGACGGCCGCGGCCGCGAGGGCTGGCTCTGCCCGCCCTGCGCCCGCCGGCACGTCCGCGACATCGAGTCCAGGCTCGACGCCGAGTGGTGGTGAGCCCGCCCGGGCGGCCGGTGAGATGATCACCCGTCCGGAATCCGTGGGCGGCACCGCGCGTTCGGCAGCGTGAGTGCACCCGAGCAGCTAGGTAGGTTTGACCGTATGGACACCTGGGCCCCGACCGACGTCCCGGCACTGGAGGGCAGCGGTCCGCCGCTGCGGCTGCACGACACCGCGACCGGGCGGGTCCGGCCGACCGCACCCGGCGCGGTCGCCACGATGTACGTCTGCGGGATCACCCCCTACGACGCCACCCACCTCGGGCACGCCGCCACCTACCTGGCGTTCGACCTGGTGCACCGGCTGTGGCGCGATCTCGGGCACGACGTGCACTACGTCCAGAACGTCACCGACATCGACGAGCCGCTGCTCGAGCGGGCCGAGCGCGACCAGGACGACTGGGTCGTCCTCGGGCTGCGCGAGACGGCGCTGTTCCGCGAGGACATGGAGGCGCTGCGGGTGCTCCCGCCGCGTCAGTTCGTCGGCGCGGTCGAGGCCATCCCGGAGATCGCCGAGCTGGTCGCGAAGCTGCTCGCGTCCGGCGCCGCCTACCGGATCGACGACCCGGAGTACCCGGACGTCTACCACGACGTGTCCGCCACCGGCCGGTTCGGCTACGAGTCGAACTACGACCAGGAGACCATGCTGCGCTTCTCCCGCGAGCGCGGCGGCGACCCGGACCGGCCCGGCAAGCGGAACCCGCTCGATCCGCTGCTCTGGCGGATGGAGCGCCCTGGCGAGCCGTCCTGGCCGTCCACCGATCTCGGCCGCGGCCGCCCCGGCTGGCACGTGGAGTGCGCGGCGATCGGGCTGAACCGGCTCGGCCCGCAGATCGACCTCAACGGCGGCGGCTCGGACCTGATCTTCCCGCACCACGAGTGCGGCGCCCTGCACACCGAGTCGATCACCGGCCAGCATCCGTTCGCCCGGCACTACACGCACACCGGCATGATCGGGCTGGACGGCGAGAAGATGTCGAAGTCCAAGGGGAACCTGGTCTTCGTGTCCAAGCTGCGCAACTCCGGGGTCGACCCGAACGTCATCCGGGTCGCGCTGCTGGCCGGCCACTACCGCACCGACCGCTCCTGGACCGACGAGGTGCACGCGCTCGGGGAGCGGCGGGTCGCCCGCTGGCGGGAGGCCGTCCGGCTCGACGCCGGGCCGGACGCCGCCGAGCTGGTGACGAAGCTGCGCACCCACCTCGCCGACGACCTGGACACCCCCGGCGCGCTCGCCGCGGTCGACGCCTGGGCCGAGGAGGCGCTCACCCGCCGCGGTGCGGACCGGGCCGCCCCCGGGACCGTCCGGACCGCGCTGGACGCGCTGCTGGGCGTCCGCCTCTGAGCTCCCCGGGCCGTCCCGCGGTCACGAGGTCGTCGCGACGGTGATCCGGCGGGCCCGCGGCTCGCACGGCCCGAAGTCCGGTGCCGGGCCGAACGCGGTGCCGAAGGAGGTGTAGCGGCCGCCGTCGGCGACCAGCCAGGCGGCGGCCCGGCCGACCGTGCCGCCCGCCCCGTCGAACACCGCCGCCGGCCCGGCCGGGAGCAGCGCGTGCACCCCGGCGACCCATCCCCGGCGGCCGTGGTCGACGGCGTGCACCGCCCCGAGACCGAGCGCCGACCGTGCCGCCCGTGCCCCGCGGACGACGCCGACGACCCGCGCGCCGGCGTCGGTCAGCAGCCGCACGAGCAGCGCGCCCGGCCCGGTCGCGGCGGGCAGCACCAGGACGTCCTGCCCGGCCCGGACCGGGGTCAGCGCCAGCGCCCGCAGCGCGGTCCCGGCGTCGTCGGCGAGGCCGGCGGCGGGCTCCGGGCCGGGCCGCCCGGGCAGGACGACGACGTCGTCGGCCGGGACGACCAGCCGCCGGTCCGCCACGCCGTCCTCGGCCCGGGTCAGCACCGGCCGCCCGCGCAGGCACGCCGGCACGCCGGGGCCGAGCACGGTGACCGTCCCGGCCACCGTGCGGCCCGGCCCGTGCCGCCCGGACCCGGTGCCCGCCGCAGCGTCCACCGGCCCGGGCACCGCCACGCACACCGTCACCTCGCCCCGGCCCGGTTCCCCGTCCATCGCCCGCTCCTCCCGCGTCCCGGGACCGAGCGTTCTCCCTGAACCCCGCTTCAGGTCCAGGGCGTGGTGGCGCGGTTCACGGCCCGAGCCCGGCCGCCCGGGCCCGGTCGGCGGCGTCGGCCCGGTCGGCCACGCCCAGCTTCGCGAGCACCGACGACACCAGGTTGCGGACGGTCTTCTCGCTCAGCCCCAGCCGGCCCGCGATCCGCGGGTTGGTCAGACCGGCGGCCAGCCCGGTCAGCACCTCCCGCTCCCGGGCGCTGAGCTGCGGGAACGGCAGCGGCGCCGGGGCCGCCGGGGCCAGCAGCGCGGGCAGCCGCCCGGCCACCGACGGGCCGAGGATCGCCTCGCCGCCGGCGACGGTGCGCACCGCCCGCAGGATCTCCGCCCGGGCCGCGCCCTTGAGCAGGTAGCCGCGGGCGCCGGCGCGCAGCGCGGCCAGCACCGAGTCGTCGTCGCCGGACATGCTGAGCACCAGCACCCGGGCGTGCGGGCTGGCGGTGACGATCCGCTCGGTCGCGGTGATCCCGCCCATCCCGGGCATGGTCAGGTCGAGCAGCACGACGTCCGGATGGTGCGCGACGACCGCGGCGAGCGCCTCCTCGCCGGTCCCGGCCTCGCCGCAGACCTCGACGTCGGCGGCGGTGCCGAGCAGTGTCCGCAGCCCGGCCCGGAACGGGGCGTGGTCATCGACGATCAGCGTCCGGATCCGGTCCATCCGCACCTCCCGCTCCGTTCCCGGCCGGGAGCACGGCGTGCACCCGGGTCCCGCCGCCGTCGGCCGGGCCGACCGTAGCGCGGCCGCCCAGCTCCGCGGCCCGCTCGGCCATCGACCGCAGCCCGACGCCGGTCCCGGGCCCGTCCGGCGGGCCGATCCCGTCGTCGGTGACCGTGACGTGCAGGTCGTCGCCGCACATCCGCAGCGCCACCCCGATCCGGGTGGCCCGGGCGTGCCGGTCGGCGTTGGCGACGGCCTCGGTGACGATCCGCAGCGCCGCCACCTCGGCGGCGGCCGGCAGCTGCGGCAGCGGCGCCGGCAGGTCGAGATCGGCGGCCGGCACGCCGCGCGGCCTGCCCTGCAGCTGGGCCCGCACCGTCCCGGCGAGCCCGAGCGTGTCCAGCGCGGGCGGCCGCAGACCGTCGACGAGCCGCCGGACGTCGTCGAGCGCGGTCCTGGCCTGCACCGCGATCTCGGCGAGCTCGTCCGGCCCGCCACCGGTCTCCCGGGCCGCGTCGGCCCGCATGACCAGCCCGGCCAGCGTCGGGCCGAGGCCGTCGTGCAGGTCGCGCCGCATCCGCCTGCGCTCCTCCTCGCGGGCCCGCACCAGGTGCTCCCGGGATCGCTGCAGGTCCTCGGCGAGCAGCCGGGCCCGGTCGGTCGCCCGCACGGCGCGGACGGTGCTCGCGATCGGCCCGGACAGGTCGCGCAGCAACCGGCGGTCGCGCGCCGACAGGCTCCGCTCGCCGGGCCGCGGCCCCAGCACCAGCCGCCCGACGTGCTCGGCACCCGCGGTCAGCTCGACGATCTCCTCGCCGGCGGGCGCCGGATCCGGCCCGGCGGCGGCGCGGATCGGGCGCCCGGCGTCCCCGTCGACCTCGATCCGCACCGACGACAGCTGGAGCGCGTCCCGGACGGTGCCGGCGATCCAGGGCAGCGACGACGGATCGGCGACCGCCTCCAGCCGGTGGCCGAGGCCGGCGAGCACCGCGTAGGGGTCGCCGCGCTCGCCGTAGAGGAACCGGTCGACCCGGCGCTGCAACCGGCTGCGCAGCGGTGCGAACAGCACCGCCGCCACCGCGACGCCGAGCAGCGCCGCCGGCAGGTCCCCGCGGCTGCCGAGCAGCGGTTCCAGCATCCGCCCGCCGAGCGCGACGGCGCCCAGGTAGATGCCGACGACGCTGCCGGACAGCACGACCAGCACCACGGTCCGGCCGATCACCAGCTCGATGTCGAGCAGCCGGTGCCGGGCCACCGCGATCCCGATGGACACCGGCACCAGCAGCGCCGCGGTGGAGCCGAGCAGCTCCCAGAACGGCACCGCCGACGGCCACGGCCCCGGTTCGTCGTCGGTGAGTCCGGCGACGAGCCGGGCGAGCACGACCAGCGCCGCCATCCCGAGCGCCCAGACCGGCCAGGCGAGCCTGCGCCGTTCGGTGCTGCCCGGTGCGGCCCGGCCGAACCGGACGACGAGCAGCACCACCCCGGCCACCATCACCAGCCCGCAGGCCAGGGTGAACAGCGTCGTCACCGGTTCGGCGAGTCCGGCCAGCGCCGGGACGCCGAGCGGGTTGGGCCGGGTCCCGACGCCGAGCTGGCTGTCCGGGCCGGGACGCACCGCGGCGAGCAGCGCGGCCGGCACGGCCAGTGCGGCCAGCCCGAGCACGGCGGGCCGGCCCCGGCGGGGCACCGTCCCGTCCGGGAACACCAGCGGCACCAGCACCAGCATCAGGTTCGCCGGCACCCACAGCCAGGTCTGCGGCCAGCCGAGCGCGGCCGCCGCGACCGAGCCCTCCGGCAGCCGCAGGGCCAGCCGCCCGGCGGCCTCGGGCAGCGCGAAGCAGGCCGCCGAGCCGAGCAGGAGCAGGCCGACCCGGTGCCCGGGGCGGTGCTCGAGCACCAGCCCGCCGGTCACCGCGCAGGCCGCGACGAACGGCAGCACCCAGAGCTGGGTCAGCGGTTCGCCGGCGTCCAGGGCGAGCGCCGCGGCGACGGCGCACACCAGCAGGACGGCGCCCGCGGCACCGGAACGGGAGGTCACCGGCTCAGTCTGCCGCCGCGCGGGCCGCGCTGCGGGCGAGCAGCGGCCCGGACACGATCAGCCACAGCGCACCGGGCAGCAGCGCGATGTACTGCACCGGCGCCAGCTGGGTGGCGAGCAGCAGCACGGCGGCGACCGCGCCGGTGACCGCGAGCCCGCGGCCCACCGAACGGCGGGCGAACCCGGCGCGGGCGACGGCGGCGGCGCTGAGGCCGAGACCGCCCCACAGCCACGGCACCGCCCCGTAGTGGACCACCATCGAGCCGACGGTGTCCGGATCGGCGATCGCGCCGTCGCCGACCGACCACCACAGCTCGGTGTCCAGCCCGGCGCCGAGGAACACCGCGACGGCGGTCAGCGCCACCCCGCCCGCGGCCACCGCGGGCACCAGGCCGCCGGGCGGCTCGCGCAGCGCGAGATGCCGGTACAGGCCGGCGGCGAACACCATCAGCAGCGTGACGACCAGGGCGGACAGCGCCTGGTGCGCCCAGACGATGCTGCTGTGCTCGGCCACCGACGCGGCCATCCGGCTGCTGTCGCCGGCGTCCCAGGCGTCCTGGGTGTAGATGCCCGCGGTGCCGAGCAGGCCGGCCGCGCCGGCGAGCCCGGCTGCGGCGCCGCACCAGGCCCAGCCGGTGCCGGGCGGGCCGGCGACGAGCCGGGTGGGTGCGGTGCGGGGGAGTGGTGGTGGGACGGCGTGCACGGTGGGTCCTCTCCGGACGGGATGTCGGTCGGGAACCACCGTGTCGCCGCCGGTGTCCCGGCCGGCAGGGCCGGTCCGTCCCGGCCGGCCGGGACGCACCCGGGACCGGCCGCCGCCCGGTTCAGGCCCGGCGCCGGTCCACGGCCAGCACCGCGGGCACCGCCGACGCCAGCAGCCCGGCCGGCACCAGGAAGGCGGCCAGCGGATCGGCGTGGTGCAGCGGGGTGATGACCATCGGCGACGCCGCCGTCCCGGCGAACCGGCCCGCCTGCACGACCGACACCGCCCCGCCGCCGTTCGCCCCGCCCGGGCCGAGCGCGAGCGTGTTCACCCCGACCAGGACGAACTGGCCGCACACCCCGGCCAGCGCCCAGCAGGCCACGACCGCGGCGAGCACCGGGGCGGTGCCGATCCCGGCGACCGTCAGCGCCCCGCCGACGGCACCGAGCGCGACGCAGCGGCGCGCGCCGATCCGGTCGATCGCGCCGCCGACCGCCCGCGCGGACAGGATCCCGGCGACACCGAGCGCGGTCAGCACCAGCCCGCGGGCGCCCGAGCCGAGCCCGAAGACCTCCTCCAGGCGCAGCGCGAGCAGGAAGTTCAGCCCGGCCAGCAGCCCCCAGCCCAGCCCGGCGGCCAGCCCGAGCCGCAGGATCGGGCCGGTCCACACCGAGCGCAGCCGCGGCCGCCCGGCCGGTGCCGGCCCCGCAGCGGCCCCGCCGGGCAGCCCGACCAGCCCGAGCGGCAGCGCGACCGCGGCGGCGCCGCCGAACGCCAGCCGCCAGTCGACCTCCGCGGCCAGGCCGCCGACCAGCGGGGCGAACGTCTGGCCTGCGGCCTGCAGCGAGCTGAACCAGCCCAGCGCCCGGCCGAGCCGGTCGGGCTCCACCGTCCCGGCCAGCGCGGCCAGCAGCAGCGGTGTGGTGAAGGCGTTCGCGACGCCCTGCAACGCCCGGGCGGCCAGGAACACCGTCCAGGTCGCCGCGAGCATGCAGGCCAGCGAGGCGAGGACGTACAGCGCGTACCCGGCGACCACGGTCCGGGACCGGCCCCACCGCTCGCCGAGCGTGCCGGAGACGAGCAGCGCGGCGGCGAACGGCAGCAGGTAGGCGGTGATGGATGACGACGCGGCCGCCGTCGGGACACCGAACTCGGCACCCAGCTCCGGCAGGATCGCCGCGGTCAGGCCACCGCCGAACGGGCCCAGGAAGGCGCCCGCGAACAGCGCGACCCGGCGGATCAGGAGTTCGGGCCGCGGCGGCGCAGGTAGCGTTCGAAGTCGGCGGCGATCGCGTCGCCGGAGGTCTCCCGCATCTCGGTCCGCGCCTCCTCCTCGTCCGACTCGTTGGCCTGCTCCTCGAGCTGACGGACGTACTCGCGGACCTCGTCGTCGGCGTCGGCCATCTCGGAGACCGTCCGCTCCCACTCCTCGGCCTTCTCCGGGAGCGAGCCGAGCGGCACCTCGACGTCGAGCGCCTCCTCGATCCGGTGCAGCAGCGCCACCGCCGCCTTCGGCACCTGGGCCTGGGAGACGTAGTGCGGCACCTCGGCCCAGTACGAGACGGCCGGGATCCCGGCCTGCACGCAGGCCTGCTGGAACACCGCGACGATGCCGGTCGGGCCCTCGTAGTTCGACGGCTCGGTGCCCATCTCGGCGAGCGACTCCGCGTCCCAGGACGTCCCGTTCACCGGGGTGGGACGGGTGTGCGGGACCTCGGTGAGCAGCGCGCCCAGTGTGATGACCTTCGTCACTCCCAGCCGTTCGGCCTGACCGATCAGCTCGGCACAGAACGAGCGCCAGCGCAGGTTGGGCTCGATCCCGTTGACCAGCACGACGTGCCGTCCGGTGCCGGGCAGCGTCGCCCAGGACAGCCGGGTGGTCTGCCACTCGATCCGCCGGGTCACCCCGCCGGCCAGCTTCACGTGCGGCCGCGTGACCTGGAAGTCGTAGTACTCCTCGGGATCGATCGAGGTCAGCGGCTCGGCATCCCAGCTGAGCTCCAGGTGCTCCAGAGCGGTGCTCGCGGCCTCCCCGGCGTCGTTCCAGCCCTCGAACGCGGCGATGAGGACCGGCTCGACCAGGTCGGGGGTCTCTCCGCCACCCGTGGTGCTCGGCTCTCGGTCGGTCATCGGACCAGCCTACGACCCCGGACGCTCAGAACCCGGGTGAGACCCGGCCGGCGGGTAGCCTGACTGATCGTGTCATCTACGACGGGAGCGGATCACTCGGTGAGCAACTCTTCGGGCGGCGAGAACACGGCAGCTCAACCGGACCCTGAACGGGTCCAACGGGTGGAGCGGAAGACCCAACAGCTCAGGGAACTGCTGGGCCGGCGGATCGGGGTCATCGACGGCGCGTGGGGCACCGTCATCCAGGGGCTGGGGCTGTCCCCCGAGGACTACACGGCGGACTTCCTGGACGGCCACCCCAAGGACACCAACGGCGACCCGGACCTGCTGAACCTGACCCGTCCGGACGTCATCCTCGACGTGCACCGCCGGTACTTCGAGTCCGGCGCGGACCTGACCACCACCAACACCTTCACCGCGACCACGATCGGCCAGGCCGACTACGCGCTGGAGGACTACGCCGGCCGGATGAACACCGAGGCCGCGCGGCTGGCCCGGCAGGCCGCCGACGAGGCCGAGGAGGCCACCGGCGAGCCGAAGTGGGTGGCCGGGTCGATCGGGCCGCTCAACGTCACCCTGTCGCTGTCGCCGAAGGTGGAGGACCCGGCCTACCGCGCCGTCACCTACCAGCAGGTCTACGACTCCTACGCCGCGCAGATCGCCGCGCTGGACGCGGGCGGCGTGGACATCCTGCTGATCGAGACCATCTTCGACACGCTGAACTCCAAGGCGGCGCTGCAGGCCGCCCGCGACACCGCGCCGCACCTGCCGGTGTGGATCTCGGTGACGATCGTCGACCGCTCCGGCCGGACGCTGTCCGGGCAGACCGTGGACGCGTTCTGGACCTCGGTGCGGCACGCCGAGCCGCTGGTCGTCGGCCTGAACTGCGCGCTGGGTGCGGACGAGATGCGCCCGCACGCGGCGGCGCTGTCCGAGATCGCCGACACCTTCATCGCGACCTACCCGAACGCCGGGCTGCCGAACGCGTTCGGCGGCTACGACGAGACGCCGGACCAGACCGCGGCGCTGTTGCGCGAGTTCGGCGAGGCCGGCCTGGTCAACATCGTCGGCGGCTGCTGCGGCACCGGGCACGACCACATCCGGGCGATCGCCGACGCGGTCAAGGACCTGCCCCCGCGGGTCCCGGTCGAGGCGCCGACGAGCACCCGGTTCTCCGGGCTGGAGCGCTTCGAGATCGGCCCGGACACCGGCTTCGTGATGATCGGTGAGCGGACCAACGTCACCGGCTCCAAGCGGTTCCGCAGGCTGATCGAGTCCAAGGACTACAACGGCGCGCTGGACGTGGCGCTGGACATGGTCCGCGGCGGCGCGAACATGCTGGACGTCAACATGGACGCCGACCTCCTCGAGTCCGACGAGGAGATGACGACCTTCCTGAACCTGCTGGCCACCGAGCCGGAGATCGCCCGGCTGCCGATCATGATCGACAGCTCCCGGTGGGGGGTGATCGAGGCCGGTCTGCGGTGCGTGCAGGGCAAGGGCGTGGTCAACTCGATCAGCCTCAAGGAGGGCGAGGAGCCGTTCCTGGAGCAGGCCAGGATCGTCCGCTCGTTCGGCGCGGGCGTCGTGGTGATGGCGTTCGACGAGACCGGGCAGGCCGACACCGCCGACCGCAAGGTCGAGATCTGCGGGCGTGCCTACGACCTGCTGGTCGAGCAGGCCGGGTTCCCGCCCGAGGACATCATCTTCGACCCGAACATCCTCGCCGTCGCCACCGGCATGGAGGAGCACAACGACTACGCGCGCAACTTCATCGAGGCGCTGCCGCGGATCAAGGAGCGCTGCCCGGGGGCGCACATCTCCGGCGGCGTGTCGAACCTGTCGTTCGCCTTCCGCGGCAACAGCGTCGTCCGCGAGGCGATGGACTCCGCGTTCCTGTTCCACGCCATCAAGGCCGGCCTGGACATGGGCATCGTCAACGCCGGCCAGCTCGCCGTCTACCAGGACATCCCGGCCGACCTGCTGGAGATGGTCGAGGACGTCCTGTTCAACCGCAGGCCGGACGCCACCGACCGGCTGGTCGAGTCGGCCGACCGGTTCAAGGGCGAGGGCACCCAGCGCAAGGTCGACCTGACCTGGCGGGAGAACGACGTCCGCGACCGCATCTCGCACGCGCTGGTGCACGGCATCGTCGACTACGTCGAGGAGGACACCGAGGAGGCCCGCGCGCAGGCCGCCCGGCCGCTCGACGTCATCGAGGGCCCGCTGATGGACGGCATGAAGATCGTCGGCGACCTGTTCGGCGACGGCAAGATGTTCCTGCCGCAGGTCGTCAAGAGCGCGCGGGTGATGAAGCGCGCGGTCGCCTACCTGGAGCCCTTCATGGAGAAGGAGAAGGAGGAGGCCAGGGCCCGCGGCGAGGTCCAGTCCGACCGCGGCAACGGCAAGGTCGTCATGGCCACGGTCAAGGGCGACGTGCACGACATCGGCAAGAACATCGTCGGCGTGGTGCTGGGCTGCAACAGCTACGAGGTGATCGACCTCGGCGTGATGGTGCCCGCCCAGACGATCCTGGACACCGCGGTGGCCGAGGGCGCCGACGTCGTCGGGCTGTCCGGGCTGATCACCCCGTCGCTGGACGAGATGGTCGGCGTGGCCGCGGAGATGGAGCGTCGCGGGCTGAAGCTGCCGCTGCTGATCGGCGGCGCGACCACCTCCAAGCAGCACACCGCGGTGAAGATCGCGCCCGCCTACGACGGCGACGTGCTGCACGTGCTCGACGCGTCCCGGGTCGTCGGCGTGGTCTCCGACCTGCTCGACGACGACCGCTCCGAGGTGCTGTCGAGGACCAACGCCGAGGACCAGGAGCGGCTGCGCGAGCAGCACGCCGGGCGCGAGCAGAAGCCGCTGCTCGGCATCGAGGAGGCCCGCGCCAACCCGGAGAAGGTCGCCTTCGACGAGCTGCCGGTGCCGGCGTTCACCGGCACCCGGGAGTGCGCCCCGTCGATCGCCGAGCTGCGCGAGCTGATCGACTGGCAGTTCCTGTTCCTGGCCTGGGAGATGAAGGGCAAGTTCCCGCAGATCCTGGACGAGCCGGTCGCCCGGGAGCTCTACGACGACGCCAACGCGATGCTCGACGACATCATCGCCGAGGACCGGTTCACCGCGAAGGGCGTCTACGGCTTCTGGCCGGCGCACGCCGAGGGCGACGACGTCGTCATCCACCCGGACTCCGGTGCGGTGCGCATCCCGATGCTGCGCCAGCAGACGAAGAAGCCGCTCGGCCGGGCGAACCGCTGCCTGTCCGACTTCGTCGCGCCCGAGGGCGACCACCTGGGTGCGTTCGCGGTGTCCATCCAGGGCGCCGAGGTGATGGCGAAGGAGTTCGAGGACGCCCTCGACGACTACAAGTCGATCATGGTGAAGGCGCTCGCCGACCGGCTCGCCGAGGCGTTCGCCGAGTACGCGCACCGGCAGGCGCGGCGCGAGTGGTTCGAGCCCGACGCCGACCAGCCGGTCGAGGAGCTGCTCGCGGAGAAGTTCCGCGGCATCCGCCCCGCCTTCGGGTACCCGGCCTGCCCGGACCACACCCAGAAGCGGCCGCTGTTCGACCTGCTGGGCGCCGAGGAGCTGGGGATCGGGCTGACCGAGTCCTACGCGATGACGCCGGCGGCCGCGGTCAGCGGGATGATCTTCCAGAACCCGGGCTCCCGCTACTTCACCGTCGGGCGGGTCGGCAAGGACCAGATCACCGACTACGCGCAGCGGCTCGGCATGGACGTCGTCGAGGTCGAGAAGTGGCTCCGGCCGAACCTGGGGTACAACCCGGATGCCTGACCCGATGCCTGAGCTCAGGGGTGTCCTGCTCGACATGGACGGCACGCTGATCGACTCCGAGAAGGTGTGGGAGGTCGCGCTCAACGACCTCATGAAGCACCTCGGGGCCGATCCGCTGCCGGTCGAGGCCCGGCGGGAGTCGGTCGGCGGGTCGCTGGACTCGTCGCTGCGGATCTGCTTCCGGGAGGCCGGGCGGGACCCGGACACGGTGCCGCCCGACGAGTACCGGGAGACCGGGGAGTGGCTCTACGACCGGGCTGGTGAGCTGTTCGCGCACGGCGTGCCGTGGCGGCCGGGTGCCCGCGAGCTGCTGGTCGCGCTGCGCGCCGAGGGCATCCCGGCCGCGCTGGTCACCAACACCATCCGGGTGCTGGTGACCCGCGCGCTGGACACCCTCGGCCGGGAGCACTTCACCGCGATCGTCCCGGGCGACGAGGTGGCCGCGCCCAAGCCGGGGCCGGAGCCCTACCTGCGCGGCGCCGAGCTGCTCGGCCTCGATCCGGCGGACTGCGTCGCGGTGGAGGACTCGCCGACCGGCGCGCTCTCCGCCGAGCGGGCCGGCTGCGCGGTGCTGGTGGTGCCGTGCGAGCTGGACGTGCCGCCCGGCGAGCGGCGGGTGCAGCGCAGCACCCTCGCCGGGGTGACTCCCGCCGAGCTCGGCGCGATCCTGCGCGAGGTCCGCGCCCGGACCTGACCGGACGGGCCTCCGGTGGCCACGGCGCCGCCGGGGGTCCCGCCCGGGACGGCCGGGGTGGTGCGCCGAACCCCGCCCGGGCGGCTCGCGAGCGGTTCGGTTCCGTCGACGAACGGCCCGTCCTGCGCCGGTTGGTCACACCGGGTGAACCACCCGGCGCCGTGCGTTGCCCGCATGGCTCCGGAACCCGGGTACCCGCCGGTACCGCCGGACGCACCCTTCACACTGGTGCGGAAAGGGGTCGATGCACGTGAAGACATTCGACGAGCTGTTCGCCGAGCTGCAGACCAGAGCCCGGGAGCGGCCGTCCGGCTCGGGCACCGTCGCGGCGCTGGACGCCGGGGTGCACGCCCAGGGCAAGAAGGTGCTCGAAGAGGCGGGCGAGGTGTGGATCGCCGCCGAGTACCAGGGCGACGACGAGCTCGCCGAGGAGATCTCACAGCTCCTGTACCGGCTGCAAGTGATCATGATCCAGCGCGGGCTCACCCTCGAGGACGTCTACAAGCATCTGTAGCGCCGCGAGGGCCCGGCACCACCAGCACTTCCCGCACCGACGATTCTCAGGAGAGCGTCATGCTCCGCGTGGCACTGCCGAACAAGGGCACCCTGGCCGAGCCCGCCGCCACGATGATGCGCGAGGCCGGCTACCGCCAGCGCACCGACTCGCGTGACCTCAGCGTGGTCGACGAGGAGAACGAGATCGAGTTCTTCTACCTGCGGCCCAAGGACATCGCGACCTACGTCGGCAAGGGCGACCTGCACCTGGGCGTCACCGGGTTCGACCTGATGGAGGAGTCCGGCAGCCAGACCCAGGAGCTGCTCGCCCTGGGCTTCGGCCGCTCCCGCTTCCACTTCGCCGGCCCGGCCGACAGCGACTGGAAGCTGGAGGACCTGGACGGGCGCAAGATCGCCACGTCGTACCCGCGGCTGGTCCGCTCGTTCCTGTCCGGCAAGCGGATCGGCGCCGAGATCGTGAAGCTCGACGGCGCCGTCGAGATCTCCATCCAGCTCGGCCTGGCCGATGCGATCGCCGACGTCGTCTCGTCCGGCCGGACGCTGCGCCAGCACGGGCTGCAGGTCATCGGGGAGCCGATCGCGACGTCGCAGGCCACCCTGATCGAGCGCGAGAAGCGCCCGGACCGGGTCGAGAACAGCGAGACCACCGCCATCAAGCGGGTGTTCGCCGACCGGCTGCAGGGCGTCGTGCTCGCCCGCGAGTACCTGATGATGGACTTCGACTGCCCCGAGTCGCTGCTGCCCGACGTGGAGAAGGTCGCACCCGGGCTGCAGGCGCCGACCGTGTCCCCGCTGCGCAAGGCCGGCTGGGTCGCGGTCCGCACCATGGTCCCGGCGAAGGACACCAACCGGGTGATGGACACGCTCGCCCGGATCGGCGCCACCGCGATCCTGACCTCGGAGATCCGCAGCTGCCGCGCCATGTCGGTGAACGGGCACGGCCACGGCTGAACCGCCGGCCGGCCGGGCAGCGCCGGGCCGCCCGGCCGCCGGGCGGCTCAGCGCGCCCGGACGGTGAGCGCCTGCGCGATCCGGCCCACCTGGCCGTGCCCGTCGAACAGGGTCGCCGAGCAGGTGCCCAGCCCGTCCGGCCCGACGACGGTCGCCGCGTCGACGCCGATCCACTCACCGGCCGGGGCGCGGTGCAGGTGCACGGTCAGCTCGGTGTTGACGAACAGCCACTCGCGCACGTCCAGCGGGGCCGCGAACCCGTTCGCGCAGTCCGCGGCGACCATCAGCCGCTCCAGCGGGTCCGGCTGCTCGCCGTCGACCAGCGGCACCCGCATCCGGACCCAGCCGCGGCCCGGGCCGGGATCGCCGAGCCGGCTGCCGTCCAGCCACGACCACTCGACGGCGTCCAGGAAGCCGGGCAGCCAGCCGTCCGGCCGGTCCAGCCCGATCGAGCCGGTGTCCGGACCGGGCATCGGCTCGACGGCGCCCTGCTCGACGGCGGCGGTGTCGCCCGCCGCGAGCCGCCACGCCCTGGCGCGCAGGACGTCCCGGTCGCCGGCCCGCATCGTCGCCGACAGCAGCTCGATGGTGCGCCCGGGCCGCTCCACCTGAGCGGTCACCGTGACCGGCCCGGCGGGCACCGTGCCGAGCACCTCGACGGTGACCCGGGCGATCCGGCGGGGTGCGTCGTCGCGGGCCGGCAGCCGGCGCATGGCCCGGGTGAGCAGCGCCGACGGCGGGCCCATGTGCTGGGCGTCGGCGAACCAGGGGCCGGTGGTCGACCGCGTGGCATCGAACCCGGCGCCGGCTCCGGTCGGGTCGGTCGGGTCGGTCGGGCCGGTCGGGTCGTCGGTCCGGCGGTAGAAGGCGTCCACGACGCTGATCATGCCCCGCCGGTCGGCGCCGCCGCGTCGCCGGGCCAGCCCGGGTAGGGCGGCGGGACCCCGCCCCAGGCCGGGCAGCGTTCCCGGTGGTCGCAGGTCCGGCAGGCCGGTCCCCGGTTCGGCCGGAAGTCCCCGCCGGGTGCGGCCCGCCCGATGGCCGTCCACAGGGCGTCGAGCAGCCGGCCGAACCGGTGCAGCTCGGCCTCGTCGGGCCGGTAGGTCAGCACGGTGCGGTCGGCCAGGTACAGCATCCGCAGCTCGTCCGGCATCCGGCCGCGGGCCAGCAGCACCGCGAGCGCGTAGAACTTCAGCTGGAACAGCACGGCGCCCTCGAAGCCGTCGCCGGGCGTCGAGCCGGTCTTGTAGTCGACCACCCGCAGCGAACCGTCCGGTCCCTCGTCGAGCCGGTCGAGGATGCCGCGCAGCGGGACCGGCCCGCCGGGGCCGGTCAGCTCGGTCTCGATCCGGTTCTCGACCGCGGTGACCGGGACCGCCGCCGGATCCTCCATGGTGAAGTAGGCGTCCAGCAGCGCGGCCGCCGAGTCCAGCCAGAGCGCCTGCTCCTGCGGCCCCTCGAACAGGGTGGCCGTCTCCGGCCAGGCCGCGGCCAGCGCGTCCCAGCAGGGGCCGAGCAGCTCCCGCGCGACGCCCGGGGTGCGCTGCGCGGCGGGCCGGGCGAACAGCGCCTCCAGCACCGCGTGCACCAGCGTGCCGCGCACCTGCGCCCGGGACGGCGGCTCGGGCAGCCGGTCCACCGCGCGGAACCGGTACAGCAGCGGGCAGCGGCGGAAGTCCGCCGCGCGGGACGGCGAGAGCGCCGGCGGGCGACGGGCGGTGACCGTCGGGCCGGGGCCGGGGCCGGGACCGGAGGTGGAGGAGGCGGTGCTGCCTAGGCCCGAGGCGGTGCTGCCTTGGCCCGAGGCGGTGCTGCCCGGGCCCGCGCCGTCCGGCGGCGGGGGAGCGGGCGGCGGGACGGTCACCGGCGCAGGCTAACCCGGCCCACCGACGGTTCCGGCGGCCCGGGCCGACCCCCGGCTCCGGGGCGGCGGCCCGGCGTGGATAGCGTCGTCGCCCGTGCCCGACCCCGTTCCGACCGCCACCGCCCCCAGCACCCCCTCCGCCGGGCCCGAGTCCCAGGCCGAGTCCCAGCCCCGCCGCCGGGGCGGCCCGTTCGTCGCGGGCGACCGGGTCCAGCTCACCGACCCCAAGGGCAGGCACTACACGCTGGTGCTGGAGGAGGGCGGCGCGTACCACACGCACCGCGGCCAGATCGCGCACGACGACCTGATCGGCGCCCCCGAGGGCAGCCTGGTCCACTCCGCGGCGAACACCCCGTACCTGGCGCTGCGGCCGCGACTGGCCGACTACGTGCTGTCGATGCCGCGCGGCGCCCAGGTGATCTACCCGAAGGACTCCGCGCAGATCCTGATGTGGGGTGACGTGTTCCCCGGCGCGCGGGTGCTGGAGGCCGGCGCCGGGTCCGGCGCGCTCACCTGCTCGCTGCTGCAGGCGGTCGGCCCGACCGGGCGGGTGATCTCCTACGAGGTGCGCGACGACCACGCGCCGCACGCCGTGCAGAACGTCGAGACGTTCTTCGGGCACCGCCCGCCGCACTGGGACCTCACGGTGGGTGACATCCGTGAGCACCGGGGCGAGGTGGACCGCGTCGTGCTGGACATGCTCTCGCCGTGGGAGGTGCTCGACACGGTCCGCGACAGCCTCGTCCCCGGCGGCATCCTGGTCGGCTACGTGGCGACCACCACGCAGCTGTCCGTGCTGACGGAACGCTTGCGCGACATGCAGTGCTGGACCGAGCCGGAGGCGTGGGAGGCGATGGTCCGGCCGTGGCACGTGGTCGGTCTGGCGGTCCGCCCGGAGCACCGGATGATCGCCCACACCGCGTTCCTGGTGACCTCGCGCCGGCTCGCGGACGGTGTCACACCGCCCCGTCAGCAGCGCCGTCCGACGGGTCGCTGACACCTCCTTCCGGGGCAGCCGGTTAGCCCGTCAGGGGGTACCGCTCCGATGCGGCACGCCCGGCGTGGAACAAGAACTTCACAAAGTCCCATCCGTGTGGACGTGGCGGTGACGGGCGGGAAGCCGCAGAGTGACGTCATGGTGCCGACCGGCTGAGGCCCGGATCACCGGTTCGACGCACCGCCGCGGTACCCCCGCCCGGGTACCGTGGTTGAACGGAACACGGAGGGAGGCTGCCGTGAACCACCCCTACGACGACGGTCCCGGCAGGCATGATTTCCACGCTGGCCGCGACCTCGGCCCGGCCGAGGCCGCCGAGCAGATCCGTCATCTCGAGAACGAGATCGCGACGCTGCGCCAGCGGCTGAGCGAGACCCCCCGGCACGCCCGAGTGCTGGAACAGCGCCTTGCCGAGACCACGAGCAGGCTCTCCGCACTGAACGCACGCAACGAGAAGCTCACCGAGACCCTCAAGGAGGCCCGGGGGCAACTCGTGGCGCTCCGCGAGGAGGTCGACCGGCTGGCCCAGCCACCGTCCGGCTACGGCGTCTTCCTGGCCCGCTACGACGACGACACGGTGGACGTGTTCACCTCCGGTCGCCGGATGCGGGTCCCGGTCTCGCCTGCGGTCGAGGCGAGCGAGCTGCGCAGCGGCCAGTCGCTGCGGCTGAACGAGGCGCTCACGGTGGTCGAGGCGATGGGCTTCGAGCAGGTCGGTGACCTGTACTCGTTGCGCGAGATCGTCTCGAAGCCCGGTGCCGACGGTTCGGCGGGCCGCGGCCTGGTGATCGGCCACTCCGACGAGGAGCGGGTGGTGTGGCTCGCCGCGCCGCTGTTCGACCTCGGCCAGGAGGAGGGCACCAGCCCGCTCAAGGCCGGGGACCACCTCATGGTCGACTCGCGGGCGGGCTACGCCTACGAGCGGGTCGCCAAGGCCGAGGTCGAGGACCTCGTGCTGGAGGAGGTCCCGGACATCTCCTACTCCGACATCGGTGGCCTGTCCCGGCAGATCGAGCAGATCCAGGACGCGGTCGAGCTGCCGTTCCTGCACACCGAGCTGTTCACCGAGTACGAGCTGCGCCCGCCGAAGGGCGTGCTGCTCTACGGCCCGCCCGGCTGCGGGAAGACGCTGATCGCGAAGGCGGTCGCCAACTCGCTGGCGAAGAAGATCGCCAAGCAGCGCGGCGACAACCCGGACGAGGGGCGTGCGTTCTTCCTCAACATCAAGGGCCCGGAGCTGCTCAACAAGTTCGTCGGCGAGACCGAGCGGCACATCCGGCTGATCTTCCAGCGGGCCCGGGAGAAGGCCAGTGCCGGCACCCCGGTGATCGTGTTCTTCGACGAGATGGACTCGATCTTCCGGACCCGCGGCTCGGGTGTGTCCTCCGACGTCGAGACGACCATCGTCCCCCAGCTCCTCGCCGAGATCGACGGCGTCGAGGGCCTGGAGAACGTGATCGTGATCGGCGCGTCGAACCGGGAGGACATGATCGACCCGGCGATCCTGCGGCCGGGCCGGCTCGACGTGAAGATCAAGATCGAGCGTCCGGACGCCGAGGGCGCGAAGGACATCTTCTCCAAGTACCTCACCGAGACGCTGCCCATCCACGCCGACGACGTCGCCGAGTTCGGCGGCAGCCGCAAGGCCTGCGTGGACGGGATGATCCAGCGGATCACCGAGCGGATGTACGACGAGTCCGAGGAGAACCGGTTCCTGGAGGTCACCTACGCCAACGGTGACAAGGAGACCCTCTACTTCAAGGACTTCAACTCCGGCGCGATGATCCAGAACATCGTCGACCGGGCGAAGAAGTCCGCGATCAAGTCGGTGCTCGAGTCCGGCCAGCCGGGCCTGCGGGTCCAGCACCTGCTGGACGCGATCGTCGACGAGTTCGCCGAGAACGAGGACCTCCCGAACACCACCAACCCGGACGACTGGGCCCGGATCTCGGGCAAGAAGGGCGAGCGGATCGTCTACATCCGCACCCTGGTCACCGGCAAGAACGAGGCCACCGGCCGCGCGATCGACACCGCGTCGAACACCGGCCAGTACCTGTAGCACCCCGCTCCATCCGACGGGCCCCGCCGCACTCCGCGGCGGGGCCCGTCGGCGCGTCAGGGCAGCTCGAGGGCCAGCAGCCGGGAGCCGAGCGACTTGCCGTGGGTGTCGAGCTCGGTCGAGACGGTCACCCCGCCGCCGCGGATCCCGGTGCAGACGAACTGCAGGCAGGCGACGAGCGGGAGCTCGTGCCGGGTCACCGCGCCGCCGACCCAGGGATCGAGGAAGGCGCGCACCCGCTCCGCGGTGAGCTCCGCGACCAGCAGCGGATAGTCGGCGTCGTCGCGGGGGACGACGGTCAGCGTCGCGACGGTGCCCTTGTCCCCGGCCCGGCACCGGGCGATCTCATGCAGCCGCACGTCGGCCCTCCAGCAGCGTCACCCGCGGCTCGACCACCGAGCGCGGGACCAGCGTCGACAGCACGCCGACGACCTCGTCGACCCGGGAGCGGAAGCCACCGCCACCGGCCGGTCCGTTCGTGTAGAGCGACTCGACCTCGTGCGCGAGCGTGTCCAGCACGTCCCGGTCCGCGCCCAGCGCCGCGAGCCGCAGCCGGCAGTCGTCGCCGCCGCCGCGGACCTCGATCCGCGGGGCGGCGCCGAGCCCGCGGACCCGTTCGCCGACGATGTCGGCGGCCGCCCCGGCCCGGGCCGCGGCGTTCGGCCCGACGTAGGAGATCTCGGCCTCCACCCGGTGCCCGGCCCGGTAACCGACGCTGACCTTCAGCTCGTCCGGCCGCTCCCGGCCGGCGGCGCCGTCGACCCGGACCCGGTCCGGGCCCTCGTCGGTGACCCGGACCCCGCGCAGGTCCAGCACGACGTCCGGGGTCCGGTAGGCGGTCGGGTCGGTGACCTCGTAGAGCAACTGCTGGCGGACGGTGTGCCGGTCCAGCCGGCCACCGGAGCCCGCCGGCTTGCCGAACACCGCGCTGCCGTCGGCCCGCACCTGGGCCCACGGGAAGCCGAGGTGGGCGGGCCGCTCGACGTCCGAGTGACCGGGATCGGCGAAGTAGCCGCCGGTCAGCTGGCCGGCGCACTCCAGCAGGTGCCCGACCAGGGTCCCCGCGGCGGCCGCCGGGACGTCGCCGGGCCGCCAGCCGAGACGGTGCGCGAGCGGGGCCAGGAACAGCGACGGATCGGCCACCCGCCCGGTCACGACGACCGCGGCCGCGGTGTCCAGCGCGGGCAGCAGCGCGTCCGCCCCGAGGTAGGCGTTCGCCGACACGAGCTCGCCGTGTGCGGCGAGCGGCCTGCCGTCCTCCAGGGCCGGGGAGTCCGGGTCGATCCGGTCCAGGACGTCGTCGCCGGTGACGACCGCGACCGGGGCGGTGGAGCCGAGGCGGTCGAGCAGCGAGCGCACCACCCGCCCGGCGGCCGGCGGGTTCGCGGCACCCATGTTGGTCAGCACCCGCACCCCCCTGGACAGGGTCTCGGGCAGCAACGGCGCCAGCCGCCGCTCCAGGCGCGGGTCGTAGCCGGCGGCGGGATCGGCCAGCCTGCGCTGCTGGCCGAGCGCGATGGTGCGCTCGGCCAGGCACTCCAGCACCAGGTCCTGCAGCTCGCCGGTGCGGGCCAGCTCGACGGCCGGGTCGATCCGGTCACCGGCGAACCCGGCGCCGCAGCCGATCCGGGTGGTGGTGGCCATGCGGGGTCCTCTCGGTCGCGTCACAGGGAGATCGCGCCGGTCGCGAGCGCGACCGCGGTCATGACGAGCGTGGTCCCGAACGCCCAGCCGAAGATGAACCGCTGGTGCCGGCCGAGCTCCACCCCGGCCATGCCGACCAGGATGAACGTCGACGCGGTCAGCGGGCTGAGCGGGAAGCCCGTGGTCATCTGGCCGAGGATCGCCGCCCGGGCGATCTCCGCCGGATCCCCGCCGAGCGCCGCGGAGGTCTCCGCGAGCACCGGCAGGACGCCGAAGTAGTAGGCGTCCGGGGTGAAGACCAGGCTCAGCGGCATCGAGCTGACCGCGACCGCGACCGGCAGCATCCCGCCCGCGCTGTCGGGCAGCAGCCCGACCAGCGCCTGCGCCATCGCCGAGATCATCCCGGAGCCGCCCAGCACGCCGGTGAACACGCCCGCGGCGAAGATCATCGAGGTGACCAGCACGACATTGTGGCCGTGCTTCTCGAACAGCGCCCGCTGCCCGTCCCAGGTCGGCCGGTTGACCAGCACCGCGAGCACGAACGCGCACAGGAAGACCACCGGCAGGTCGGCCAGCTGGAACAGCAGGACGACGATCAGCGCGGACGTCAGCACGACGTTGGTCGCGAACCGGATCCGCTCGATCCGGCTCCGGGGTGCGGCGGGGGCGGTGGCGGCGCCCGGTGCGTCGGCGATCTCCGGGGTGGGCAGGTCGAGCACCGCGCCGCCGAGCCTGCGCCGTTCGGACCGCCCGATCAGGAACGCCGCGAACAGCACCCAGCAGATCCCGGCCGCCATCGCCGGGAGGACCGGGATGAACACGACGTCGGCGCCCAGGCCGAGCGCGGCCATCGCCCGGGCGGTGGGGCCGCCCCACGGGATCATGTTCATCACGCCCGCACCCAGGCAGACGATGCCGGCGAGCACGATCCGCCGCATCCCGAGCCGCTTGTAGATCGGCAGCAGCGCGCTGATCATGATCAGGAAGGTGGAGGCCCCGTCGCCGTCGAGCGCGACCAGCAGGGTCAGCACCGCGGTGCCCACACAGATCTTGAGCGGGTCGCCGCCGGCCCAGCGGACCACCCGCCGGACGGCCGGGTCGAACAGGCCGGCGTCGACCATCAGGGAGAAGTACAGGACCGCGAACGTGATCATGATCGCGACCGGGGCGACGGTCTCCAGCCCGTCGGCGACGAACTCGCCGATCCGGCCGGCCGAGCCGGTGGCCACGGCGGCGAGCACCGGGATGACGGTCAGGGCGAGCAGCACCGACACCCGTCCGGACAGGACCGCGGCGAGGAACACGGCGATGGTGAGGAACCCGGTCGCGGCGAGCATCGTCGACCTCCGCATCGATGAGGAGTGGTGGGGGAGTCGCATCACCTTCACGACCAGGACCTATTCCGGTCAAAGACCGATTCCGGATACATTCATGACGTGAGCGCATGGATCTGACGTTGCAGCAGCTCCGGGCCGTCGTGGCGGTGCACGACGCCGCGGGGTTCACCGCCGCGGCCGCCCGGCTGCACGTGGCGCAGCCGTCACTGAGCCGGACCGTGGCCGACGTCGAGCGCCGGCTGGGCACGGTGCTGTTCGAGCGGACCACCCGCCGGCTGGAGCCCACCCCGGCCGGGCGGGCGGTGGTCGACGCGGCCCGCCGGGCGCTGCACGCCGTGCAGACCGAGCTGCGGCACGTCGAGGGCTTCCTGGACGGCCGGGCCGGGACGGTCCGCATCGCCACCCTGCCGTCGCTGGCCGCGATCCTGCTGCCCGGGGTGCTCTCGGCGTTCCGCCGGGACCGGCCCGAGGTGCGCCCCGAGCTGTCCGACGCGCTGGCCGACGACGTGCTGGACCAGGTCCGCAGCGGCCGGGCCGATCTGGCCGTCACGGTCGCCCCGGACGGCGCCGGCCCGAGCGGCCTGGCCGTCGCCCCGGTCGCGTCGGACCGGTTCTGCGCACTGCTGCCGCCGGAGCACCCGCTCGCCTCCCGCACCGGGTTGCGCTGGGCGGACCTGAGCGGCGAGCCGTTCGTCGACTTCGATCCGACGACCAGCATCCGCCAGCACGTCGACCGGGCCGTCGCCGATGCCGGGGCGCTGCCGGACCGCCGGCTCGTGGCCCGCAACATCGCCGCGGTGGCCGGGCTGGTCGCGGCCGGTCTGGGGGTGACCGCGGTGCCCGGGCTGGTCGTCCCGCTGACCGGGTTCGCCGGGCTGGTCGCGGTGCCGCTGGAGGAACCGGTGGTGCAGCGGCGGATCGTGCTCGTGGTGCCGCGGGACCGCGGCCCGTCCCCGGCGGCGGAGGCGTTCGCCCGGGTGCTGCTGGGGGCCGGCCGGGAGCGCCCGGCGCTGCCCGCGCACGCGGCCTGGGAGGTGTCCGATCCGTTCAGACCGGCTCAGCCCGGCCTGAGCTGACCTGAGCTGAGCTGAGTTGATCTGCGCGGCTAGAACTCCAGACCGAGCGCCCACCCGCCGAGCAGGTAGACGGTCGAGGAGATGACCACGATCCCGACCACGTTGACGGCCAGCCCGCCGCGGGCCATCTGCCCGATCGTCACCACGCCGGAGCTGAACACGATCGCGTTCGGCGGGGTGCCGACCGGCAGCATGAAGGTGCAGGTGGTGGCGAGCGCGGCGGGCACCAGCAGGGTCAGCGGATCGGCGCCGATGCCGAGCGCCGCGGCGCCGAGCACCGGGATGATGGTGGCCGCGGTGGCGGTGTTGCTGGTCAGCTCGGTCAGCGCCAGCACCAGGATCACGACGGCGATCATCAGCGCCACCGTCGGCAGCGCGCCGAGCGCCTCGACGCTGCTGCCGATGTAGTTGTCCAGCCCGCTCGACGAGATCCCGCCGGCCAGGCTGAGCCCGCCGCCGAACAGCAGCAGCACGCCCCACGGGAGCCCCTTCTGGGCGTCGTCCCAGTTCAGCAGCATCCGGTGCGGGGGAGTGCGGTCCGGTGCGTCCTGCTCGTCCGGCGGGGTGGTCGACGCCGGGAGCAGGAACAGCGCGATCCCGGCGGCGACGGCGATCGTGGAGTCGCTGATCCCGCCGAGCCAGGGCAGCGCGGCGTCGACCGCGTCGATCTCGGTGACCAGGCCGGGGACGATCCACATCGTGGCGGCGCCGGCGAACACCGCCAGCACCCGCTTCTCCGCGGTGCTGACCGGGCCCATCCCGCGCAGCTGCTCGGCGATCATCTCCCGGCCGCCGGGGACCTCGGTGAGCGTGGTGCGGAACAGCACCCGGGTGATCAGCAGCCAGGTCAGCAGGATGAACACCGCCGACAGCGGCACCCCGAGCATCATCCAGTCCAGGAAGGTGATCGTGATGCCGAGCTCGTCGGACAGGTAGGCGGCGAGCATCGCGTTGGGCACCGTCGCGACCAGCGACCCCAGACCACCGATCGACGACGACCACGCGACGGCGAGCATCAGCCCGATCCCGAACGTGCGGACGCCGGGATCGCGGATGGTGTCCGACAGCGGCGTGCCCGCGGCCGGCCGCTCGCCGCTGCACCGCTCGGCCACCAGCGCCAGCACCGACAGCGCGATCGGCAGCATCATCAGCGCGACGGCGGTGTTCGACACCCACAGCGCGAGGAAGCCGCAGGCGATCATCATCCCGAGCACGATCCGGTTCGGTGTGGTGCCGACCGTGCGCAGGGTGAGCAGGGCGATCCGCCGGTGCAGGTGCCACTTCTGCATCGCGATGGCGATCAGGAAGCCGCCGAGGAACAGGAACACGATCGGATCGGCGTAGCGCTCCGTCGCCTCGCGGACCGTGCCGACGCCGAGCAGCGGGAAGGCGACGATCGGGATCAGCGCGGTCGCCGGGAGCGGGATCGCCTCGGTGATCCACCAGGTGGCCATGAGCACACCGACGGCGGCGACGTTGCGGGCGTCCGGTTCGAGCGTGTCGGACAGCCCGAGCAGCAGCCAGGCCAGCGCGGCCAGGCCCACGCCGAGCCCGCGGTAGGCCCAGGCGGTCCGGGCGCTGCGGCCGGTGCTGCCCGGGTCCGGGCCGCTCCCACCGCCGCTGCCGCTCCCACCGCCGCTGCCGCTCCCACCCCCACCGCCGCTGCCGCTGCTGCCGGCGCCGTCGGGGCTGCCGGTGCTGTCGGGGCCGCCGGGGCTCTCGGGGCTGCCGGGGCCACTGCCCTCGGTGCGAACGCGGCCGTCGCTCCCGCCGTCGCCGCTGCTGCTCTCGCCGCTGCTGCTGCTGCTGCTGCTGTCGCTGTGGCTGCCGGCCGTGGCCATGGACGTCCTTCTCGGTCGACTCCGGGGTGTCGCCGCGGCTCGCGCGGCCGGACCCGGGGACGGTCGCGGCCTCGACGGCGGCGTGCGGCGCCGGAACCTACCCGATAAGCGACGTTTATTCAGAGTCGCACTGATTGTCCGGTTCAACGGTGTGGCCGGCGGTCAGCCCGCCGGGGGCAGCGGCTCCGCCCCGCATCCCGGCCCGTCCACCGGCAGTCCGCCGAGGGCTACCGGAACGTCGCCGGGACCGGCCTCGACGGCCCTCAGGTACCGCTCGAGCGATCCGGCGGTGGGGTGGGGGAGGAGGAACTCCCGGTATCCCACGGCCGCCGAGCCTACGACGCACCGGAGCCCCGGTCCGCGTGGCGCGGACCGGGGCTCCCGGGGTGCGGTGGGACTCAGGCGGCCCGCAGGACGGCCTGGATCTCCAGCTCGACGGTGACCTTCTCGCTCACGACGACGCCGCCGCCGTCCATCGGCATCGCGATGTCGACGCCGAAGTCCGACCGGTTGATCGTGGTGGTGGCGGTGAAGCCGGCGCGGGTGCCGCCGTAGGCGTCCGGCCCGAAGCCGTTCACCTCGAGCGCCAGCTCGACCGGCTTGGTGACGCCCTTGATGGTGAGGTCGCCGTTGACGACGAGATCGTCGCCCTTGGCCACCACGCCGGTGGACGTGAAGGTCCAGGTCGGGTACTTCTCCACCTCGAAGAAGTCGGCCGACTTGATGTGGCCGTCCCGCTGCTCGTTGCCGGTGCTCAGGGAGGTCGCGTCGATGGTCGCGGTGACCGTGGAGTCCTCGATCGACTCGCCGGTGACGATCTCGCCGGTCAGCTGCTCGAAGCGGCCGCGGACCTTGCTGACCATCATGTGCCGGACGACGAACGACACGTCGCTGTGCACCGGGTCGATGTCCCACGTGCCTGCGACGTAGTTGGGGATGCTGGTCATGGGGAACGCCTCCGATGTGGTGGTGCTGCGAAACTTAGTTGAACTCTCACTTGTTGAGAGCGATACTAGGACCAACAAGATGAGCGCTCAACAATTCCGGAGGGTGACGTGGAGCACACGCGCTGGCTCGACGACGACGAGCAGCGGACCTGGCGGTCGTTCCTGGCCGCACAGCGTCTGGTGCTGGACCGCGTCGAACGTCGCCTGCAGTCGAACGCGGGGATGCCGCAGGCGTACTACGAGATCCTGGTGCGGCTCTCCGAGGCGCCCGGACGGACCCTGCGGATGAGCGTGCTCGCCGAGTCGGCGTGGTCCTCGCGCAGCCGGCTGTCGCACGCGGTGGCCCGGATGGAGGAGGCCGGCTGGGTGGTCCGCCGGTCCTGTCCCACCGACCGCCGCGGCCAGCTCGCCGAGCTGACCGACGAGGGGTTCGAGGTGCTCCGCAACGCGGCGCCCGATCACGTGGAGAGCGTGCGGGAGGCCGTCTTCGACGGGCTCACCGCGGCGCAGCAGGCCGGGCTCCGGGAGGCCTGCGAGACCCTCGTCGAGTACCTGTCCGGAACCGGGCAGTGGCCGGTGACCCGTGACGCAGGACCGGACGGCCCCGGCTCGGCCCGGGCGTCCTAGGCTGGGCGCATGCCTCATTTCGACGTCGTCGTGCTCGGAGCCGGACCCGGTGGATACGTGGCGGCCATTCGTGCCGCCCAGCTCGGCCGCAGTGTGGCGGTGATCGAGGAGAAGTACTGGGGCGGCGTCTGCCTGAACGTCGGCTGCATCCCGTCCAAGGCGCTGCTGCGCAACGCCGAGATCGCGCACATCGTCACCAAGGAGCAGAAGACCTTCGGGCTCTCCGGCGACGTGACGCTGGACTTCGGCGCCGCCTTCGACCGCAGCCGCACCGTCGCGGACGGCCGGGTCAAGGGCGTGCACTTCCTGATGAAGAAGAACAAGATCACCGAGATCGACGGCTTCGGCCGGTTCACCGGGCCGGGCGAGATCGAGGTCGACCTCACCAAGGGCGGCTCGGAGACCGTCACCTACGACGACGTGATCATCGCCTCCGGTTCCACGGTCAAGCTGCTGCCGGGCACCGAGCTGTCCGAGCGCGTGGTGACCTACGAGGAGCAGATCCTCACCCGCGAGCTCCCGGAGAGCGTCGTCATCGCCGGCGCCGGCGCGATCGGTGTCGAGTTCGCCTACGTGCTCGCCAACTACGGCGTCGACGTCACCATCGTCGAGTACCTGGACCGGCTGCTCCCGCTGGAGGACGCCGACGTGTCCAAGGAGCTGCTCAAGCGCTACAAGAAGCTGGGCGTGACCGTCCGCACGTCGACCAAGGTGGAGTCGATCGCCGACGACGGCAAGGGCGTCACGGTCACCGTCTCCGACGCCAAGGGCACCCACGAGCTGCGCGCCGACAAGGTCGTGCAGGCCATCGGCTTCGCCCCCCGGGTGGACGGCTTCGGCCTCGACAAGCTGGGCGTGGAGCTGACCGAGCGCGGCGCGATCGCGATCGACGACCGGATGCGGACCAACGTCGAGCACGTCTACGCGATCGGCGACGTCACCGCGAAGCTGATGCTCGCGCACGTCGCCGAGGCCCAGGGCGTCGTCGCGGCGGAGACCCTGGCCGGGGCCGAGACCCAGGAGCTCGACTACAAGATGATGCCGCGGGCGACCTTCTGCTCGCCGCAGGTCGCCAGCTTCGGCTACACCCAGGCCGAGGCCGAGCAGCTGGCCGACGAGAAGGGCTGGAAGGTCAAGGTCGCCCAGTTCCCGTACACCGCGAACGGCAAGGCGCAGGGCATGGCCGAGCCGAACGGCTTCGTCAAGCTGATCTCCGACGACACCCACGGCGAGCTGCTCGGCGGGCACATCATCGGTGCCGAGGCCACCGAGCTGCTGCCCGAGCTGACGCTGGCCCAGAAGTGGGACCTGACCGTCCACGAGATGGCCCGCAACGTGCACGCCCACCCGACCCTGTCGGAGGGCCTGCAGGAGGCGATCCACGGCCTGGCCGGCCACATGATCAACCTCTGACACCGCCGTCACACGGCCGTCGGGCCCGTACCCCGCCCGGGGTGCGGGCCCGACGTGTGCGGTGCGGGGGTGCGGCCGTCGTCAGTCGGTGGGCCGGCCGGGCTCACGCCCGGCGGAGTGCTCGCGGCGCGTCGACGGGCGCTGCGCGTCGCGCTTCTTCTCCTGGCGCTCCGCGGCGAGGGCGGCCTCCACCGCGGCCTGTACGGCGGCGGTGTTCACGTCGGGATCGATCAGCCGGGCGGCGGCGAGCGAGCGGGCCGAGACCGAGATGCTGACCATGCGGGACTCCAGAGTGGTGCGTGGGGGACTGGCGGCGGGTGCCGGTGCGGACCGGGAGGCCCCACGCTGGGCCCTCCCCGTCGTGTCGTCGCGCGACCCGCCGGGTGTTAACCGATCCAGTGACCGGTGTGGGTGATCTGCGTTACCCGTCGGTAAACGGGCAGGCGGGGACATTATCCGACGGCGTCGCCGAGCCATCGGCGGGTGACCACACGGCCGTCGGGCACCCAGGGGTAGGCCGGTGAGTCGAGCCGGGAGCGCAGCTCGTCGAGCGTCCACCAGCCGCCCTCGGCGACCTCGGCGGGCTGGTGCACCACCGGACCGTCGCAGAACGCCTGGTAGGCGTGGATGTGCGCGCGCAGCCCGTGCGGGCCGGTCCCGGGGCCGGTGTCCACCCCGAGCGCCGCGGCGTCGAAGGCCAGCACGAACAGCGGCTGCAGGGCGACCCCGGTGACGCCGAGCTCCTCGGCCAGCTCCCGGGCCGCACCGGTCCCGGGATCCTCACCGGCGCCGAGCACGCCGCCCGCCCAGCTGTCCCAGCGCCCCGGCATGATCATCTTCGTGTCGGTGCGGCGGTGCACGTAGATCCGCGCGCCGTCGGTGCTGCGCAGCGCGACGGCGGTGCTGGCGTGCCACAGCGACCGGGCGTAGACCTCGCCCCGCTCGGCGACGCCGGTCGGCCTGCCGTCGGCGTCGAACACCGTCAGACGCTCGTGTGCGGGGTCGGTCACGCCCGCGATGATCGGACAGTGGCGGATGCCGCCGCGCGGCGGGGTCGCGCCGGGCCCGGTGACGGTTAGGCTCGGGTAATGCAGTCTCGCGCAGGGAGCCGGTCGTGACGGCGCGGCGGATCATGGGCACCGAGGTCGAGTACGGCATCGCGGTGCCCGGCGACCCGACCGCCAACCCGGTGGTGACCTCCACCCAGGTGGTGCTCGCCTACGCCGCGGCCGCGGACGTGCCGCGCAACCGGCGGGCCCGCTGGGACTACGAGGTCGAGTCGCCGCTGCGCGACGCCCGCGGCTTCGACCTGTCGTCGCCGTCGCTGGCGCCGCAGCTCGACACCGACCTCGACGACCTCGGCGCGGCCAACGTCATCCTGACCAACGGCGCCCGCTTCTACGTCGACCACGCGCATCCCGAGTTCTCCACCCCCGAGGTGCTGACCCCGCGCGACATCGTGATCTGGGACAAGGCCGGCGAGCGGATCATGCTGGAGGCCGCGAACCGGGCGGCGACCGTGCCGGGCGCGCCCCGGATGCAGCTCTACAAGAACAACGTCGACGGCAAGGGCGCGAGCTACGGCTCGCACGAGAACTACCTGATGGCCCGCAGCACGACGTTCCCGTCGATCGTCACCGGGCTCACCCCGTTCTTCGTGTCCCGCCAGGTGGTCTGCGGCTCCGGCCGGGTCGGGCTGGGCCAGCAGGGCGACGATCCGGGCTACCAGCTGGCGCAGCGCGCTGACTACATCGAGGTCGAGGTCGGCCTGGAGACCACCCTCAAGCGCGGCATCATCAACACCCGCGACGAGCCGCACGCCGACGCCGACAAGTACCGCAGGCTGCACGTCATCATCGGCGACGCGAACCTCTCCGAGGTCGCCACCCTGCTCAAGGTCGGCACCACGGCACTGGTGCTGGACATGATCGAGCACGGCCGGTCGTTCGAGGACCTGCGGCTGGCCGAGCCGGTGAAGTCGGTCTCCCGGATCAGCCACGACCCCAGCCTGCGGCAGACCGTGCCGCTGGCCGACGGCCGGCAGCTGACCGGGCTGAACCTGCAGGAGGAGTACCTGACCCGGGCGGTCGCCCATCTGGAGCAGACCGTCGGGAACGACCGGGCCGGCTGGGACCCGGACACCCGCGAGGTCGTCGAGGAGTGGGAGTCGGTGCTCACCGACCTGGCCCGGGACCCGATGCTCACCGCGGACCGCCTGGACTGGACGGCGAAGCTCAAGCTGCTCGAGGCCTACCGCGAGCGGGACGGCCTGACCTGGGCGTCCGGCCGGCTCGGCATGGTGGACCTGCAGTACTCCGACGTCCGGCTGGCCAAGGGCCTGTACAACCGGCTGGTGACCCGGGGGTCGATGCGCAGGCTGGTCTCCGAGGAGCAGGTGATGGCGGCGATGACCGAGCCGCCGGAGGACACCCGCGCGTACTTCCGGGGTACCTGCATGAGCCGCTACCCGGTCGAGGTGGCCGCCGCGTCCTGGGACTCGGTGATCTTCGACCTGGGCCGCGAGTCGCTGGTGCGGATCCCGACGCTGGAGCCGCTGCGGGGCACCCGCAAGCACGTGGGGGAGCTGTTCGAGGCGGTGTCCAGCGCCGAGGAGCTGGTGGACAAGCTCACCGCCCACTGAATCGGCACTGAATCGGCACTGAATCGGCACCGGCGACCCGGCACCGCGCAACAGGCGATTTTGTCGGTGCCGATCGGTAGGGTGAGTACGTACCGGATGTGCTCCGGTGCGCTCCGGTGGTGGCCACCGGTCGCACCGGTCGGGTCCGGTGGGTCTCGAGTGACTCAGCGCGAGGAGGAGACGTCATGTCGCAGGAGCAGACGAAGCGCCAGGGCGGTGGCGACGGCGACGACGAGTCCGCCGAGGGTGCCTCCGGATCCGGGCAGGAGCGCCGCGAGAAGCTCGGCGAGGACGTGGACACCATCCTCGACGAGATCGACGACGTCCTGGAGGAGAACGCGGAGGACTTCGTCCGGTCCTACGTCCAGAAGGGCGGCGAGTGACCCGATCGCGCCGCGCCGGCTGACCGGCGTCGCGCGGGCGCCACGCCCGTTCCCGTACTACCGTCCCGGCCGGGTCCGCACCAGCGGGCCCGGCCGTGCCGGAGGCCCCGCCGCCCGGCGGCGCGTCCGGCGCACGCAGCTCGAACGAGAGGCACGTACCCGAAGATGGAGTTCCGGCCGTCGGTCACACCCGGGATCGTGCCCGGGCACCACACAGGTCAGCTCGGCACCTTCCTCACCGGATCCGAGTCGTTCACGGATTTCGTCGGGGCCACAGCACCGCACCTGCTGCCGGGCGCCGGGATCGCGGCCTCGCCGGCGCACGGCGGGAACGCCGCCGACACGCTCGGCGTGCCGCACGGCACCACGATCATCGCCCTCACCTACTCCGGCGGAGTCGTCATCGCCGGTGACCGGCGGGCCACCAGCGGCAACATGATCGCCCAGCGGGACATCGAGAAGGTCTTCGTCACCGACGAGCACTCGGCCGTCGGCATCGCCGGCTCGGCCGGGATCGCCGTGGAGATGGTCCGGCTGTTCAGCGTCGACCTGGAGAACTACGAGAAGCTCGAGGGCGTGCCGCTCTCGCTGGACGGCAAGGCGAACCGGCTCGCCGGGATGGTCCGGCAGAACCTGGGCGCGGCGATGCAGGGCTTCGTCGTGGTCCCGCTGTTCGCCGGGTACGACACCGACATCGCCGATCCGGCCCGGGCGGGCCGCATCGTGACCTTCGACCCCACCGGCGGCCGGTACGACGAGAACCTCGGCTTCCACGCGGTCGGCTCCGGCTCGGTCTTCGCGAAGTCGTCGCTGAAGAAGCTGCACGACCCGGCCGCGGACCTCGCCGGCGCGGTGCGCACGGCGATCGAGGCGCTCTACGACGCGGCCGACGACGACACCGCCACCGGCGGGCCGGACACCGTCCGCCGGATCTACCCGGTCGTCGTCGGGATCGACGCCGACGGAGCGGTTCGCCGCGGCGAGGACGAGATCGCCGCCGTCGTCGAGCAGGTGATCGCCGGGCGCCGGGAGCGTCCCGGCGGACCCTCCCGCTGACCGACGTCCGCCGCAGCCCGCCGCCGCCCGCACCGTACGAGCCACTGGAGCGCTCCCCATGACGATGCCGTTCTACTCCTCCGTCGACCAGCTGCTGCGCGACCGCTCGGAGCTCGCCCGCAAGGGCATCGCCCGCGGTCGCAGCGTGGTCGTGCTCACCTATGCCGGCGGCGTGCTGTTCGTCGCCGAGAACCGCGGCACCTCGCTGCGGAAGGTCTCCGAGATCTACGACCGGATCGGCTTCGCCGCGGTCGGCCGGTACAACGAGTTCGAGAACCTGCGCACCGGCGGCATCCGGATGGCCGACTACCGCGGCTTCACCTACGACCGGCGGGACGTGACCGGCCGGATGCTGGCGAACGCCTACGCCCAGGCCGTCGGCACCGCGTTCGTCGAGCAGCAGAAGCCGTTCGAGGTCGAGCTGTGCGTCGCCGAGGTCGGCGAGCGCCCGGAGGGCGACCAGCTGTACCGGATCACCTACGACGGCTCGATCACCGACGAGCCGCGGTTCGTGGTGATGGGCGGCCAGACCGAGCCGATCTCGACCAAGCTCAGCGAGACCTACGAGGCCGGCCTGGAGCTGGAGGCGGCGATCGCCGTCGCGCTCGGCGGTCTGCAGGTGCCGGGCGCCGATCCGGCGTCGGGCGGCAACGGCAGCAACGCCCAGCCCCGGGTGCTCGGGGCGGACGCGCTCGAGGTCGCCGTCCTCGACCGGACCCGGGCCCGCCGCACCTTCCGCCGGATCGACCGGGACGCGCTGGCCGGGCTGCTGCCCGCGGCCAACCGCGGGACCGCGGAGGCGGAGCCGGGTGTCGCCGGCGGTGACGACGCCGCGGCCGCCGAGGGCGCCCTGGACGACGGCGGCGACTCCTGACCCGGTTCTCCGCCACCACCGAGTCCGAGGCGGTCGTCACCGCGGACCGGATGGCGGTGTGGCGGGTGCTGACCGATCCGCGGCTGCTGCCGAAGCTCACCCCGCTGCTGAGCCGGATCGACGCCACCGAGGACGACGAGGGCACCTGGTGGCGCTGGCACATGGTGCAGCTCGCCGTCCTCGGCGTCGGCATCAAGCCGGTGTTCACCGAGCGGATGACCTTCACCGAGGGCAAGCGGATCGAGTTCACACACGTCCCGCCGCCGGGTGTCACCGAGTGGGCGGGCGCGGAGGGCCACTACGCGCTCACCGACGCCGAGCCGGACGCCGACGGGACGCCCGCCACGCACCTGGAGATCGCGCTCACCCTGGACGTCGACCTGCCGCTGTCCCGGCTGGCGGCTCCGGTCGTGACCCGGACGATGCGCGCGACCATGGACATGACCGGCGACCGGTTCTCGGCGAACCTGCTGCGGCACCTGCATGCGCGGGAGCGCTGACCGCGCGGGCTCAGCGCTCGGCCGCCGGCCGCGAGCCGGGATCGGCCAGGAACTGGATGCGCTCGGTCACCGGATTGTGCCGGGTGTTCTGGAACGCGGCGATCCGCCACCGCTCCCCGTCCCGCACGACGGTGTAGGTCTGCACCTTGCCGGGCACCCGCGGCGGCGTGTCCTCGTAGGTGTCGCCCCGGGAGGACACGACCGCCACGTCGGGATGGACGAACCGCACCGACAGGTAGGAGTTCGTGAGCCGGGTCCCGGCGAGCACCCCGTCGAACAACGCCCGGTGCCCCTCCACGATGTCCGCCCGGCCGGCGTAGTGCGTGCCCACCCAGCTGGTGTAGGTGGCGTCGGCGGTGAAGGCCGCGCCGTAGGCGTCGGCATCGGCGGCGTCCCATGCCTCGGTGAGCGCCCCGAGCGCCGCGCACACCAGCGCGTGGTCGGCGCTGCCGGCGACGGCGGATCCGGTCACCGGGGCGGCCGCGCAGTCCGGCGTCCCGATGACGGCGGGCGTGGACGTCGCGGAGACCCAGAGGTACCCGCCCGCGCCCAGGGCGGCGACGGCCGCGACGGCGATCGCGGCGCGGCGCAGCCGTCGCCGTCCGGCCCCCGGGGGCCTGCCCCCGGACGGCGACCCGGCACCGGGGTGGCCGGTCCTGCGGTCCGCGTCTGTGTCGGTCATGATGCCTCCCAGGCGTGTGCGAGTATGCAATCATTGTGTACACGCAGAGATTGCGTAGACACAAGTAATTTTCGGGAGGCTCGATGAGCGAGGGGGACGACCAGGCGGCCTATCGTCGCTATCTCGCCGCCGTCGTCCGGTTCCACCTGCAGGCGGCCGAGCGGTCCGGCCTCGGGCCGACCGACTACCAGGCGGCGAGCCTGCTGGAGCTGGACGGCCCGACCACCACCGGCGCCCTCGGCGGGCGCCTCGGCCTGACCGCGGGCTCCGCGACCCGGGTGGTGGACCGCCTGGTGGCGGCGGGACTGGCCCGGCGGATCGCCGACCCGGGCGACCGACGGCGGGTGCTGGTCGAGCACACCGGGGTGCTGCCGGACGGGCTGGCCGGGCTGCTGGACCGGGTCCGGGCGCCGCTCGGCGAGCTGATGGCCGGGCTCACCGGGCCGGAGCGGGCCGGCGTCGCCCGGTACCTGGCGGTGGCCGAACGCGCGTACCGCGAGGCGCTCGACGAACCCGGTCCACCCCTGGAATGATTGAACGAGCAACTACGTTGGGGCGGTACATGAGCGACTACGTGTTCGGGCTGGACACCTTCGGCGACGTCCCGACGGACGACGGGGGCGCGCTGCTCTCGCATCCCCGGGCCATCCGGCAGGTGGTCGACGAGGTGGTGCTGGCCGACGGGGCCGGCGTCGACGTCGTCGCCCTGGGGGAGCACCACCGCCCCGAGTACTCGATCTCCACCCCGGAGACGGTGCTCGCCGGGATCGCCACCCGCACCTCCCGGATCCGGCTCTCCTCCGGTGTGACGGTGCTGAGCTCCGACGACCCGGTGCGGGTCTACCAGCGGTTCGCCACCCTGGACGCGCTCTCCGACGGCCGGGCCGAGGTGATCGTCGGTCGCGGCTCGTTCACCGAGTCGTTCCCGCTGTTCGGCTACGACATGGGCGACTACGAGGTGCTGTTCGACGAGAAGCTGGACCTGTTCGTCAAGCTCCTCGACGAGAAGCCGGTCAGCTGGCAGGGCAGCACCCGGGCCGCGCTGGACGGCGTCGAGGTGTTCCCGAAGGCGGGCCGCCGGATCCCGGTCTGGGTCGGCGTCGGCGGCTCCCCGGAGTCGGTCGTCCGCACCGCCCACCACGACCTCGGTCTGATGCTCGCCATCATCGGCGGCCCGCCCCAGCGGTTCGCCGCCTACGTCGACCTCTACCACCGGGCCGTCGAGCAGTTCGGGAACCAGCCGCACCCGGTCGGGATGCACGCGCCGGGCTTCATCGCCGACACCGACGAGGAGGCCCGGGAGATCTTCTACGCGCCGTACAAGGCGCAGATGGACCTGATCGGCGCCCAGCGCGGCTGGCCGCCGATGGAACGGTCGCGGTTCGACGCCGAGATCGAGCAGGGTGCGCTGCACGTGGGCTCCCCGGAGACGGTCGCCCGCAAGATCGCCGACTCGGTGCGCGCGGTCGGCGCCCGGCGCTTCGACCTGATCTACACCGTCGGGCCGCAGCCGGTGTCGGCGCGGCTCAAGGCGGTCGAGCTCTACGGCACCCGGGTCATCCCGATGGTGCGGGAGCTGCTGGCCTGATCCCCGGTGCCGCGCGGTCCGTCCCGGGCCCGGGTCCCGGGTCCGGGGCGGCGGCGACCGCGCGCCCGGCGGCGGCCCGCAGCGCCGCGCCGAGCGCGCGCAACGGCGGCAGCGCGGCGTCCTGCTCGCGGGTCGCCAGCACCAGCGACCGCCCGATCGCCGGGGTGCAGGACAGGAACCGCACCCCGTCCGGCGGCGGGGTGACCGCCACCCCGGGCACCACGGCGACCGCCAGCCCGGCCCGCACCAGGGCGAGCTGGGTGGCGAAGTCGGCGAACAGGTAGCGGATCTCGGGCTCGACGTCGTTCGCCCGCAGCAGCTGCACCAGCGCCTCGTACGGCTCGGTGCCGGCCGGGCTGGACGCCCACACCTCGCCGGCCAGCTCACCCAGCGGGGCCGGGTCGCGCTCGGCGACCCGGTGCCCCTCCGGGACGGCGAGCAGCACCGGCTCGGTGACCAGCGTCGTCACCCGGACCCCCGGCGGCAGCCGGGCCGGCCGGTGCGTCCAGCTCTCCAGGAGTACGGCGTCGAGATCGCGGGAGCGCAGCGCGGGCAGCAGATCGACCACCTCGCCGTCGTGCACGGTGGGCACCAGCCGGGGATGCTCGGCCGCCAGCGCGCCCAGCACCTCGGGGAACAGTGCCCGCAGCGCGGAGGCGACCGAGCCGATCCGCAGCGGCCCGGCCACCTCGTCCTGCAGGGCGGCCAGGTCGCGCTCGGCGTCGGCGACGGCCCCGGCGATCGCCGCGGCGTGCCCGGCGAGGACGTGCCCGGCCGCGGTCAGCCGGATGCCGCGACCGTCCGGTTCGACCAGCCGGGTGCCCGCCTCGCGTTCCAGCCTGCGCAGCTGCTGGGTGACGGCCGGGCCGGTGATGTGCAGCGCGGCCGCCGCCCCGCCGACCGAACCGTGCTCGGCGACGGCGGCGAAGACCCGCAACCGGTCCCAGGTAATCACATAGCCAATCTAATCAGTGCACCACACAAACAGTCATTAGCGCTTCGGGGTCTGGCTGGGGACGCTGGATCACGTGACCGCTCCCGCCGCTTCCCGCACCTCCCCGCCCACCCCGACCGACCCGCGGGCCGTCGGCGCGCTGCTCGCCGGGGCCGCGGTGCTCGCGTGGACCGGGATCCTGGTCGCGCTGACCGGGGCCGACCCGGCGACCGCGTCGTTCTGGCGGTGCGTGCTCGCGCTGGTGGTGCTGGTGCCGTGGGCGCTGGCCGAGTACCGCAGGCACGGCCCGGTGACGGTCGCCGCGGCCGGCTGGGCGCTGCTGTCCGGGGTGCTGCTGGGGGCCGACTTCCTGCTGTGGACCCGGGCGGTGCTCGACGCCGGGTCCGGGATCGCCAACGTCGTGCTCAACGTGCAGGTGCTGGCCCTGCCGCTGATCGCCTTCCTGGTCGCGGGGGAGCGGATGGCGCGCACCCAGCTGCTCGCCGCGCCGGTGCTGCTCGGCGGGATCCTGCTGGCCGGCGGGGTGCTCGGCGCCGGGGCGGGCGGACCGGCCCCGGTCCGCGGTGCGGTGCTCGGCACGCTCGCCGGGATCGCCTACGCCGGGTTCCTGTACCTGAACCGGCAGGTGTCCCGCCGGAACCCGCGGCACCTGGTCACCCCGGTCGCGCTGGCGACCGTCGGTGCGGCGGTGACCTGCGGGCTCGTGGGCGTCGGGGGCGCCGGGATCGCGTTCGACCTGCCCGCCGCGAGCTGGGCCTGGCTGATCCTGCTGGCGCTGGCCGGGCAGGTGGTGGCCTGGGTGCTGATCGGGCGGGGGACCGCCGGGATGGCGCCGGGCACGGCCGGGGCGCTGCTGCTGGTGCACCCGGTGCTGTCGGTGCTGCTGGGCATGCTGGTGCTCGACGAGCGCCCGACCGCCTGGCAGCTCGCCGGCTGTGCGCTGGTGGTGGTCACGGTCGCCGCGGTGGCCCGACCGGCCCGGCCGGCGCGACCGGTCGGAACGGCCCGGCCGGCGCGACCGGTCGGAACGGCCCGATCGGTCCGATCGGCCCGGCCGCGGGCCACGCGTACCACGATCCCGGCCTCGTCGGGCTGACCGGCCGGCTCACAGCTCGATGCGCTGCTCCCCGGTGTAGACGTTGCCGGTGTCGCCGCGCAGGAACCCGACCAGGGTCACACCGGCCTCGTCGGCCAGCTCGACGGCCAGCGACGACGGCGCGGACACCGCGGCCAGCACGGGCACCCCGGCCATCACGGCCTTCTGGACCAGCTCGAACGACGCCCGCCCGGAGACCATCAGCACGGTCCCCGCGGCGGGCACCCGGCCGTCCATCAGCATCCGGCCGAGCACCTTGTCGACCGCGTTGTGCCGGCCGACGTCCTCCCGGGCCACCAGCAGCTCGCCGGTGGCGTCGAACAGCGCGGCGGCGTGCAGCCCGCCGGTGGAGCCGAACACCTTCTGCCGCTCGCGCAGCCGGTCCGGCAGCTCCAGCAGCACGGCGCGGGGGAGCCGCAGCGGATCGGCGGCGGGCGAGTAGCGGGACTTGAGCTTCACCGCGTCCAGCGAGGCCTTGCCGCACACCCCGCACGACGACGTCGTGTAGAAGTTCCGTTCGAGCGACACGTCGGGCGGTTCGACGCCGGGTGCCAGGCCGACGTCGAGCACGTTGTAGGTGTTGCGGCCCTGCTCGTCGAGCGAGTCGCAGTAGCGTGCCGTCGACAGGTCGTCGCCGGACCCGATCACGCCCTCGGTGAGCAGGAAGCCGTGCGCGAGCTCGACGTCGTGGCCGGGGGTCCGCATGGTGACCGTCAGCGGCGAGCCGTCCACCCGGATCTCCAGCGGCTCCTCGGCCACCAGCGTGTCCGGGCGCCGGCGGGTGGTCCCGTCGGCGTTGAGCCGCAGTACCGGGCGCCGGACCGTCAACCGTCCCATCTCGTCCTCTCCCTCCGGTCGCGACGGGTCGGGCGGGTCGGGTCGCGGCCGGACCCCCAGGGTAGGAGCCCGGCCGTAGGATCGCCCGCGTGCGTGGCTACGGGGGGCGCCGGACGGCTGCCGGGATCGTCCTCGCCGGTGGCCGGTCCTCGCGGATGGGTGTGCCGAAGGCCGATCTCGACTGGCACGGCGCGGCGCTGCTGACCCGGACCGTCGCCGTGCTGTCGCGGGCGGTCGACGGCCCGCTGGTGGTGGTGCGTGCGGCCGGGCAGCCACTGCCGGAGCTGCCCGGCGGCACCGAGGTGCTCGACGACCCGGTGCCGGGCCTGGGGCCGCTCCCGGCGATCGGGACCGGGCTGGCCGCCGTCGCGGACCGGGTGGACGTCGCGTTCGTCGCCTCCACCGATCTGCCGCTGCTGCATCCGGCGTTCGCCGCGCGGGTGCTGGACCGGCTGGCCGGGCACGACGTCGCGCTGCCGGTCGCACACGGCCACCACCAGCCGCTCGCGGCCGGCTACCGGGCCGCGCTGGCCCCGGTGATCGCGGAGCTGACCGACGCCGGCGAGGGGCGGCCGCCGTCACTGTTCGCCCGGGTCGGCGTGTGCCGGATCGACGAGGCGTCGCTGCGGTCCGATCCGGTGCTGGCCCGGCTCGATCCGGGGCTGGACTCGCTGGTCAACGTCAACACCCCGGAGGAGTACGCCGCCGCGCTGCGCCGGCCGGCGCCTGCGGTGAAGCTGCACGGGGCCGGCGGCACGACGACGGCGCGGGCGGCGACGGCGGGTGGTCTCGGCGGGCCGGTGGTCGCGGTGGGGGAGACGGTGGCCCCGGCCGGGCCGCTGCCGGCCTGGTTCCCGCTCGTCACCGGCGACGAGCTGCGGATCGGATGACGGTGCGCCCGGGCCGGCGGCGCCGGGTGCCCCGTGATCCGGCGGCTCAGGTCGGGTCCGCGGCGCCGCCGGGGGTCCGGAGCACGGCCCGCAGGAACCCGGCCAGCGCGTGCCCGACGTGGTCGGCGACCGGTTCCCGGGGATCGAAGCCCCACCACAGCAGCGTGCCCTGCCAGTAGGTCGCGAGCATCCCGCCGATCCCCGGCGGGGCGCCGGACGTGCCGGCCAGGCAGCCGTCGAGCACCCGGGTGAGCGTGCCGCGCCAGACCGCGCCCCGGGCCCTCACCTCGGGATCGAGCAGGTCCTCGCGCAGGACCAGCAGGGCGTCGGCGTAGCTGTCGATCCCGCCGTACTGCTCCGACAGCCCGGACAGGAAGGCGATCGCGCCGTCCGGGGTCGGCTCGGCCGCGTCGCCGAGCTCGGCGGTGCGGTGCTCCAGCCGGTCCCAGGCGTGCAGCAGCGCCCGGCGCAGCAGGCCGGCCTTGGTCCCGAACCGTTGCACCAGGGTGGCCGGCGCCAGCCCGGCCGCCCCGGCCAGCGCGGCGAAGGTGAGCGCCTGCGGGCCGCGCGCGTGCAGGAGGTCCAGCGCGTGGTCGAGGACCTCGGTATCGGACATCAGCTTGTGGCGGGGCATGGCGCCATCGTATATATAAACGAGTATTCGGTTATGAAGGAGGGCACATGACACTCGCCGGGCGGGTCGCGCTGGTCGCCGGGGCGACCCGCGGAGCGGGGCGCGGGATCGCGGTCGAGCTGGGGGCGGCGGGGGCCACGGTGTACTGCACCGGCCGGACCACCCGCGCGCAGCCGTCCGAGTACGGCAGGCCGGAGACGATCGAGGACACCGCCGACCTGGTCACCGCGGCCGGGGGCACCGGGATCGCCGTCCCCACCGACCATCTCGACCCGGCTGCGGTGGCCGCGCTGGTGGATCGCGTCGAACGCGACCACGGGCGGCTCGACGTGCTGGTCAACGACATCTGGGGCGGTGAGCTGATGGTGGAGTGGGACGTCCCGGTCTGGCGGCACGACCTCGCGAACGGCCTGCGGACGCTGCGCCTGGCGATCGAGACCCACCTGGTGACCGCGCACCACGCCCTGCGGCTGCTGTCGCGCACCCCGGGCGGGCTGGTCGTCGAGGTCACCGACGGCACGGCCGACTACAACGCGCAGAACTACCGGCTCAACGTCTACTACGACCTGGCCAAGGTCGCCCCGATCCGGCTGGCCCGCTCCTGGGCGCACGAGCTGCGCGGGTACGGCGGCACGGCCGTCGCCGTCACCCCGGGGTGGCTGCGGTCGGAGCTCATGCTGGAGCACTTCGGCGTCACCGAGGACACCTGGCGGGACGCCCTGGAGCGGGAGCCGCACTTCGCGATCTCGGAGACGCCGCGGTTCGTCGGCCGGGGGATCGCGGCCCTGGCCGCGGATCCGGACCGGCACCGGTGGAACGGGCGGTCCACGTCGTCCGGTGAGCTCGGGCGCGAGTACGGCGTGGACGACCTGGACGGGTCCCGGCCGGACGCGTGGCGGTACGTGGTCCAGGTGCAGGACGCGGGCCTGCCCGCGGACACCACCGGGTACCGGTGAGCGCGGTCAGCCCCGGTCGCGGCGCCTCAGCAGCTGCAGGGCGGCGAGCGCCGCGGCCGCGAGCACCGCCACCCCCGCGCAGAACCCGATGCCCGCGGTCCGCAGGTCCCACACCTGGCTCGCCGCGCCCAGCCCGATGATCGGCGCCGAGATCGCGACGTAGAGCACCACGAAGTAGGCCGACGTCACCCCGGCCCGCTGCCGGGGGTCCACCCGGGCGTTCACCGCGGCCAGCCCGGTGGCGAACGTCATGCCCTGCCCGGCGCCGGCGACCAGCGCCCCGGCGACCAGCTCGGCCATCGAGCCCTGCGCGACCGACAGCGCGACCAGGCCGGCGCCGAGGACGAGCAGGACGCACCCGGCGTCGAGCGTCCGCTCCGTGGCGCGGGCGCGGACGACGACCTGCGCGACGACCGACGAGCCCAGCATCAACAGCGGCATCAGGCCGGCGACCGCGTGGTCCCGGTTCCCGATGATCTCGGCGACGATCCGCGGGGAGAGCGCCGTGAACAGGCCGATCGTCGCGAACCCGGCGATCCCGGCCGTCGCCGAGATCGCGAACACCGCCCGGACCGGGGCCGGGACCGTGAGTGCCCGGGGGCGCAGCACCGGGTGCGCCGGACGGTCGCGGACCGTCTCCGGTGCGGCGAGCACCAGCAGCCCGCAGAGCGCGACGGCGACGGCGTGCACCGCGAAGGCCAGGTGCAGCGGTGCCGGGAGGTACTGGACGGCGAGCCCGGCCAGTGCCGCGCCGAGCCCGAGGCCGCCGATGTTCGCGACGGTCGCGACCGCCGGGCCGCGGTCCCGCCACCCGGGCGGGGCGGCCTCGATCACGGCCGCGGTCGCGGCACCGGCGAAGACGCCGGCCGAGAACCCGGACAGCACCCGCCCGGCGAGCAGGACCGGGACCGGTCCGGCGAGCAGGAAGACCAGGCTGCTGAGCAGCGCGAGGCCGATCCCGCCGAGCAGCACGGGCCGCCGGCCGAGCTGGTCGGACCAGCTCCCGGTGACCACCAGCGCGACCAGCACCCCGAGGGCGTACACCCCGAAGATCACCGTCTGCACGACCGGTGAGAAGCCGAGCTCGCGCTGGTAGAGCGCGTACATCGGGGTCGGCATGGTGGTCCCGATCATGACCACGGCGAAGGTGGTCGCGAGCCCCGCGAACGCGGCGGACGGTCTCGGGCGGACGATGATCGGGACCTTCCGGGGGCGTGGGTTGCAGGATGCAGCGGTCATGATCCTCGTCCGGTTCCGCCGTCGCCGCCCGGCGGCCCTGCCCGGCCGCCGGTGCGCTCCGGCCGCCGTTCGCCCGTCCGGCCGAAGGGAGTGGCCGACGTCGCCCCTGTCCGCCGAGCGACACGGTCACGGCTAGACTGCCCAGCCGACGACTGCCCGTAGCATGGAGAGAATGAACGCTGTGTCACCAGCAGGCGAGCGCGCGTCCCGTGGCTCGGACAGCAAGTCCACGCTCCGCGAGATGCAGAAGGAGCTCACCCGCAAGCTGGTGATCGACTCCGCGTTGCGGGTGTTCAGCGAGCGTGGCTACTCGGCGACCACGATGGACGACATCGCGGAGGCGGCGCAGCTCAACCGCGGCACCATCTACCTGCACTTCGGCAACAAGGCCGAGATCCTGCTGACCGCGATCAAGCAGATGACCGGCCTCCGCCCGCTGCACGAGGCGCTCGACCAGGCCGCCGACCGGGCCGAGCTGGAACGCGCGTTCGGGCGGATGTACGACTTCTGGGTCGAGCAGTCCGCGCCGTTCTGGGTGCACGTCCGCGAGGCGGCGGCGATGGACGCGAGCGTCAACGAGTGGCTGCTGCACCTCGTGCAGACCTACTCGCAGCGGACCCAGGAGTTCCTGGAGCACCGCGGGGTCGAGACCGAGCTGGCCCGGGCGCGGGCCTTCCTCCTCCAGAACATGTGGGTGGAGTTCATCTACCGGATCCGCGACGGCGGCGCATCGCTCGACCGCACCGCGACGATCGTCGCCCTGGTCGACTTCTACGAGGCCGCGCTCCGGCCGGCCGGTCACTGAACCGGCCCTGCGCGGGCTACTTCAGCAGGAAACCGGCGTCGACCGGGATCGTCGCGCCCGTCACCCACCGGGCCCGGTCCGACACCAGCCAGGACACCGCGTCGGACACGTCCTCCGGCCGGATCGCCCCGGTCGGGAGGACGTTCTCGGTCATGAACCGGGTGAGCTGTTCGCGCGGCGCCAGCCAGCTGCCGAAGAAGTCGTTGAACGCCATCGGGCTCGCGACGCCGGTCGGGTGGATCGTGTTCACCCGGATCCGGTGCGGACCCAGCTCGTGGGCCAGGTTGCGCATCAGCCCGACGACGCCGTGCTTCGAGGCGGTGTAGTCGGTCAGCGCCGGGTACGACCGGAGCCCCGCGATCGACGACGTGATCACGATGGCGCCGCCGCGACCACCGGCGATCATCGGCGGGACGGCCGCGCGGCAGGTCTTGAACACCCCGGTCAGGTTGACACCGATGGTCTCGGCCCACTGCTCGTCGCTGATGTCCCAGGTGTTGTCGCAGACCGTCATCACGCCGGCGTTGGCGAGCACGATGTCGAGCCGGCCGAACTCGTCCGTCGTCCGGTCGACGACGCGCTGCATCGCGTCCGTGTCCCGGACGTCGGCGACGAGTCCGAGGCAGCGCCGGCCGGTCTTCTCCACGAGCGCGACGGTCTCGTCCAGGTCGGCCGGGCCGGCCATCGGGTAGGGGACGGTGCCGAGCTGGGCGGCGATGTCGCAGACGACGACATCGGCCCCCTCCGACGCCAGCCGCAGCGCGTGGCTGCGACCCTGCCCGCGGGCCCCTCCGGTGACCAGCGCGACCCGGCCCGCCAGCTCGGCGGTCATCGCCGCCCGCCGAGACGGTCGCGGAGCACGAACTTCTGGATCTTCCCGCTGGCGGTCCTGGGGAGCTCGTCGACGAGCTCGAGGCGTTCGGGGAGCTTCTGCCGGGCCAGCCCGTAGCCGCTCAGGTGTGCGGTCACATCGGTCAGCGAGAGCGGCGCGCCGGGCACCGGAACCACCCAGGCGCAGATCTTCTCGCCCAGCACGGGGTCCGGCATCGGGGTCACCGCCACCTCGTGCACCGACGGGTGCTCGTAGAGCAGGTCCTCGATCTCCCGGGCGCTGATCTTCTCGCCGCCCCGGTTGATGATGTCCTTGATCCGCCCCCGGACGGTCAGGAACCCCTCCGCGTCGAGGACGCCCAGGTCGCCGGTCCGGAAGTAGCCGTCGTCGGTGAAGGCCGCCGCGTTGAGACCGGCGTCCAGGTAGCCCTGGCACATCTGCGGCGCCTGCCACTGGATCTCGCCGACGGTGCCGTTCGGCACCGGGTCGTCCGTCCCCACCGCCACCACCCGCCCGACGGTCGGATGGATCCAGGTGCCCTCGGTGCCCCGCTTCTTGTCCGCCGGGTCCCAGGGGGAGCCGCAGGTCGTCGCGTTCGCCTCGGTCGCACCGTAGATCCGGACGATCTCGCCGAGCCGGCTGCGGGCCCGCCCCGCCAGCGACTCGGGCACGTCGGCACCGCCGCAGGCGATGGCCCGGACGTGGTCGAGGGTGACGTCCCGGGCCTCGGCGATGTCGGTCAGCGCGGCGAGGAACGGCGTCGCGAAGATCATGAAGGTGGACCGGTCGCGGGTGATCGCGTCGAACGCGCCCTCCGGCTCCCACACGTCCTGCAGGACCACCGAGCAGCCGGTCAGCACCGGCAGGGTCAGCGCGACGGTCAGTCCGGTCGTGTGGGTGATCGGGGAGGGATTGAACAGCCGGTCGTTCTCGTTCAGCCCGAACAGCTCGCCGATGTGCCGGACGCCGCAGGCGAAGCCGTCGTGGGTGTGCACGGCGCCCTTGGGATCGGCCGTGGTCCCCGAGGTGTAGAGCACGATCGCGGCCTCGTCGCCGCGCCCGGCCAGCGGGAGCAGGTCCGCCGCGGGCGGTGCCGGCGCACGGAGCCAGCGGTCGAGCGAGCGCGGGTCGTCCGGGTCCGCGGTCCGGGCCAGCGCGACGTGCTCCAGTGCGGGAGCCTCGTCCGCTAGCCGCCGGTACATGTCCGAGAAGTCGAAGCGCCGGAACGACTCCGGGCCCACCAGGAACCGGGCGCCGGTCTGGCGGAGGATGAACCCGACCTCGCGCTCGCGCAGGATCGGCGGGATCGGGTTCGCGACCCCGCCGGCGAGCAGCGTCCCGAAGTGGACGGGCAGTGCCTCGATCCAGTTGGGCAGCTGGAAGCCGACCACCTCGCCACGGCGGAGCCCGAGGTCGCGCAGGGCTCCGGCGACGCTGCGGGCCTCCTCCCAGAGCTGCCCGAAGGTCCGGACGCGGTCGCCGTCGACGACCGCGCGGCGGTCCGGGAACCGCTCGGCGCAGCGCGCCAGGTATCCGGGCAGCGAGGCGTCGCGCCAGTAGCCGGCCGCCCGGTAGCGCGCGACCTGGTCGGCGGGGAGCCGGAAGGTCGGGACGATCCCTCGTACCGCCTCGGAGGTGGCCATGCCCTGTCCAGTCGTCACTCGTCGTCCTCCCGTGCCGGCACCTCGGTGCACCCTCGTCATCAGAGACTCAACGTCATCAGAGACCCAACGCCAATCAGAGACTCAACAGAGTGTCGTGATAAAAGTACTATAGTTGATAGAGCGACCAGAGCGTCAGTCCACGTGCAGGGCTGGTGCCACGCTCGGCGAACGGCAGGTGACGATGAAGGGCCTGGTCTACCGCGGACCCGCCGACGTCGAGGTCCGCGAGGTGCCCGATCCGGGCCCGCCGGACGACGACGGCGCCGTCGTCCGGGTCAGCGCCGCCGGGATCTGCGGCAGCGACCTGCACATCTACCGGGGAGACGCGTTCTCGGCGGACACCGGGTTCTGTCTCGGACACGAGGCCGTCGGCCGGGTGACCGCGGTCGGGTGCCGGGTCCGGGAGGTGGCGGTGGGGGACCGGGTGCTGGTCCCGGCCTCGGTCGGCTGCACGAGCTGCCCGCCCTGCCGGACCGGCTGGGTCACCCGGTGCGAACGGCGGACCGGCACGCTGGACACCTTCTACGGGCTGCACGCGGGGCTCCCCGGCAGCCAGGCCGAGCTGCTCGCGGTCCCGTACGCCGACGCGAACCTGGTGCTGCTGCCGGACGGGATCAGCGACGCCGCCGCCGTCGTCCTGACCGACAACGCCCCCACCGCCTGGTACGGGGCCCGTCGGGCGGGCATCCGCCCGGGTGAGACCGTGGCGGTGATCGGGCTGGGCGCCGTCGGGCTGATGGCCGTCCAGTCCGCGCTGGTGATGGGGGCCGCGCGGGTGCTGGCACTCGATCCCCTCCCTGAGCGTCGCCGCCGGGCAGCCGATCTGGGTGCGGTGCCCCTCACCGGCTCGCCGGATCCGAAGTCGGAGCTGCGTGCGGCCACCGGCGGTCACGGGCCGGACGTGGTGATCGAGGCGGTGGGAGCGGACGCGACGATCGATCTGGCGATCAGGGCCGTCCGGCACGCCGGCCGGGTCAGCATCGTCGGCGTCACGCACAACCGGGCGTTCCCGATGCACCTGCAGCTGGTCCAGGTCAAGGAGCTCGATCTCGCGATCGGGCTGGCCTCGATGCAGCGCGAGATCCCGGCCCTGCTGGCGTTGTGTGCCCAGGGGCGGCTCAGCCCCGAGCAGGTCGTGACGCACCATCTCCCGCTCGCCGACGGGAGCGTGGCCTATCGCCGCTACGCCGCCCGGGCGGACGGGATCGGAAAGATCATCCTGCATCCGGGCCGGTGACCGACCGGCCCGGCCCCGACCCGAGGAGCGCCGTGCGACACCCGTCATCGCCCACGTCACCTACCCGGAGCGCCCGGTGAGGGGCGTGGTGTACCGCGGCCCGGGCGACCTGGCCGTCCTCGACGTCCCCGAGCCCGGCCCGCCGGACGGGTCCGGTGCGGTGGTCGCGGTGAGCACCGCGAGCATCTGCGGCACCGACCTGCAGCTCTACGACGGGCCGGGGTTCGGCCAGGGCACCGGCTTCTGCGTCGGGCACGAGGCGGTCGGGCACGTCCTGCGGGTCGGAGCGGAGGTCACCGGGTTCGGTCCCGGCGACCGGGTGCTCGTTCCCGGCGCGGTCGGCTGCTCCCGGTGCCGGCCCTGCCGGACCGGGCGGGTGGCGCAGTGTGCGAACAACACGAACTGGCTGAACGCCTGCTACGGCCTGCATCCGGGCCTGCCGGGCAGCCAGGCCGAGCAGGTCGCGGTACCGCACGCCGAGACCAATCTCGTGCTCCTGCCCGATGCGGTCCCCGACGACCTGGCGATCCTGCTCACCGACGCCGCGCCGACCGCGTGGTACGGCGCCCGCCGGGCGCGGATCGGTCACGGCGACACGGTCGCCGTCATCGGGCTCGGCCCGGTCGGGCTGATGGCGGTCCAGGCCGCGCTGCTCATGGGTGCCGCGCGGGTGGTGGCCGTGGACCCGATCGCGGACCGGCGGGAGCGGGCCGCGGCGCTGGGCGCGGTGCCGGTCCGGGCCGACGACCCGGCCCGCCTGCGGGCCGCGATCCGGGACGCCACCGGCCCGGGCGGACCCGACGCGGTGATCGAGGCGGTCGGCTCCGACACCACGATCGACCTGGCGATCAGATCGGCCCGGCTGGGCGGCCGGGTGAGCGTGGTCGGTGTCAGCCGCAGCAGGAGCTTCCCGCTCGACCTGGAGCGTGCGCAGGTGAAGGAGCTCGAGTTCGCGATCGGCCTGTGCTCGGTGCAGTTCGAGCTGCCGGCCCTGCTCCCGCTCGCGGCCGCCGGGCGGCTGCGGGCCGGTCCGGTGATCTCGCACCGGATGCCGCTGTCCGAGGCGGCCGAGGCGTACCGGATGTTCGCCACGCGGGTCCCTCGGGGCGGTGCCGCCTCAGAGCTTGCGGAGCTCCGGGAGCACCTCCTTGCTCATCAGCTTGAAGCTCTCCTCGGCCAGGTCGTACGGGATTCCGCCGTGGTACGGGACGAACTGGGCGCCGAACTCACCGATCAGCTCCTTGCGGGCCGCGTACTTCTCGACCATCTGCTCGGGGGTGCCGGAGATCTGGGCCGACACGAACCCGTCGCACACCGCTTCGAGACCGGCGTCCCGGATCAGCTGGGCGGCCTGACCGTAGGCCTCGTAACCCGAGGTCGAGGAGAAGTGGTCCCCGCCGAACTCGTAGTGGGTCACGCAGGTCCGGTAGTAGTTGGCGGTGTACTCGCGGGTGACCTTGTGAACCTGCTCCGGGTCGGGGTGGCAGTAGCCGAGGTCGGACAGCAGCGGCGGCGGGGCCTCCTCGCCGTGCACCTCCCGGTAGGTGTCCCGGTACACGTTGATGATCGGCAGGTGGACCGTCTCGATGTCGCCCTGGACGAAGCTCATCATCCCGACCTTCAGCCGCGCCGCCGCGGCAGCCGAGTCGGGGCTCATCGCGACCGCGTAGGTCCGGCCCTCGAACGTCGCGAGCGGGCGGGGACGGATCTCCACCGGCGGCTGTGTGTAGTACGGGCCGTCGTTCTCCGCGATGCCGGTCTCGAGGGCGCGCAGGATCATCGCGGCGGCCTCGTCGAACCGCTCGCGGGACTCGCTCATCTCCTGCCGCATCCCGGCGTACTCCACCCGGGCCAGGCCGCGGCCCATCCCGAAGATGAACCGCCCCTTGGTGAGGACGTCGATGAGCGCGACCTTCTCGGCGACCCGCAGCGGATCGTTCCACGGCAGGATCACCGCGCCGGTCGCGAGCTTGATGTTGCTCGTGCGGCCGGCGAGGTACGACAGGAGCTGCAGGTTGTCCGGGCACATCGAGTAGTCGGCGTCGAAGTGGTGTTCGACCGACCACAGGCTGTCGTAGCCGAGGCTGTCCGCCAACTCCCCGAGCTGGATGTTGTTCCAGTAGATCTCGTCGTCCGGGGCCTTGTTCTCGTAGTTCTGGAACAGCAGAAGCACGCCTGCGTGCATCGAGTCCTCCGAGGTCCATGTGATGTGCGGCACCCGACCATGCCGCTAGGTCGATGGACTGTCAATAGAGCGAACACAACGCGTTTCTTGTGCGCGTTACGATGGCTTGCTGAACAGAGCGTTGAGTGTATGGTCAGCTCGACATCCGGCGCCGGGCTGCCGGCCCCGACCGACACCGACGAGGAGTGACATGGCGAGCAACCAGTCACGGGCACTGACCGAGATGTACGTCCACTGGCTGTCGCGCATGGCGGCGGCGCCGGACATGGATCTCGACACGATGCGCGACCTGTTCGACGGGTGGGGCCGGGTGACCGGCGAGCCTGACGCGGTGCGGTACGCCGACGCCGACGCCGGTGGCATCCCGGCGCTCTGGGCGATCCCGGACGGCGCGCCGGACGACCGGGTGCTGCTCTACTCGCACGGCGGCGGGTACGTCGGCGGCTCGTCGCACAGCCACCGCAAGCTGGCCGGGCACCTGGCGCAGGCCGCCGGTGTCCGGGCGCTCGTCCACGACTACCGCCGCGCGCCGGAGAACCCGCATCCCGGCCCCGTCCAGGACGCCCGGGCGGTCTACGACTGGCTGCGGGCCGAGGGATTCGCCCCGGAGCACATCGCGACCGTCGGCGACTCGGCGGGTGGAGCGCTGTCCATCGCGCTCCCGCTGCAGCTGCGCGACTCGGGAGCGCCGCTGCCGGGCGCGATCGTGGCGCTCTCCCCGTTCCTCGACCTCCAGGCCACCGGCGCCACCGTCGAGACCAACGCCGCGCACGACGCCCTGGCGAGCAAGGGGATGATCGAGCAGATGGCGGCGATCTTCCTGGGGGCGGACGGGTCGCCGACCGACCCGCTGGCCGCACCGCTGCACGCCGACCCGTCCGGCCTGCCGCCGATCTACATCTCGACCGGGGGCGCCGAGGTGCTGCTGGACGACTCCCGCCGCTTCGCCGCCAAGGTCGAGGCCGCCGGCGGTGACGTCACCCTCGAGGTCGTCCCCGAGATGCAGCACGTGTTCCACTTCCTGGCCGGTCGCGCGCCCGAGGCCGACGCGTCGGTGCGCGGCATCGGGACCTGGCTCCGCAAGCAGCTCGACGTGAGCTGAGCGGCCGGGGGCGGCGGGCGGACCCCGTCCCCGGCGCCGGCGGGCCGGACGCCGGGTCCAGTCAACCGAGCACGGCGACGTGCGGTTCCGCGTGCAGTGCGACGGGTGGTGGTGCCCGATCGCACGGGGCGCGCGATCGAGGAGGTTTCATGCGTGGCAATGCAGTGGCGGGCGGCACGGGCGGATCCGCGGCCGACATCGCCGACGGGCCGGACCCGGGCGACGACCTGGAGCGCGCGCTGCGCGGCGCCCACCTCCCGACGCTGCTCATGGTGCTCGTCCACCTCACCGGTGACCGGCGCTGGCTGTCCGAGCGGTACCGCCCGGCCCGCCCACGGGGCGGGCGGGACCCCGACGACGGTGGCCTGCCCGAGGACGTGCAGCAGGAGATCCGGGACGGTGCGTTGGCCGCGGTGCACCGCTGGCGGAGCGGTCTCACCGAGCTGTTCGTCCCCTCGCGATCCGACCTGGCCGAGATGATGGGCTTCACCATCGGCGAGGAGATGTCGACCGAGTACGTCGACATGGTGGCCGAGGAGATCGGGCTGGCCGACCGCGACGCGACGTGGGACCGGCTCGTCGTGCCGCAGGGCCGCAGCGGCTTCCGGGTGCTCGTCATCGGTGCCGGGTTCTCCGGGCTCTGCCTCGCGATGAAGCTGGAACGGGCGCGCATCCCGTACTCGATCATCGAGAAGAACGAGGACCTCGGCGGGACGTGGCTGGAGAACCGGTACCCGGGGTGCGGGGTCGACAGCCCGAGCCACCTCTACCAGTTCAGCTTCGAGCCGAACGCGCACTGGCCCCGGTACTACTCGACCCGCGACGACATCCACGGCTACCTGCTCGACTGTGCCGACAGGTACGGGGTGCGCGACCACATCCGGTTCGGCACCGAGGTACGCGGTGCGAGCTGGGACGCCGGGACGCACACCTGGCAGGTCGAGGTCTCCGGCCCGGGCGGGACGGGCGAGCAGCTCACCGCCGACGTGGTGATCAGTGCCGTCGGCCAGCTCAACCGGCCGAGCCGGCCGTCGTTCGAGGGAGCCGACTCGTTCGCCGGTCCGGCCCTGCACACGGCCGAGTGGACCCCGTCGCTCGACGTCCGCGGGAAGCGGGTCGCGGTCATCGGGACCGGCGCGAGCGCGATGCAGCTGGTGCCGACCATCGCCGGCGTCGCCGAGCAGGTGACGGTGTTCCAGCGGTCGCCCCAGTGGGCCGTCCCGAACCCCGATTACATCCGGGCGGTCAGTGAGCAGACCCGCCTGCTGCTGGACCGGCTGCCCTTCTACTCCGGGTGGTACCGGTACCGGCAGTTCTGGCTGTGGAACGACCACATCCACCCCACGCTGCAGATCGACCCGGACTGGCCACACCCGGAACGCTCCATCAACGCGGCGAACGAGGCCCATCGCGTCTTCCTGACCCGCTACATCACCGAGCTCGTCGGGCACCGTCCCGAGCTGCTGGCGAAGTGCCTGCCGACCTACCCGCCGTACGGCAAGCGGATGCTCATGGACAACGGCTGGTTCACCACCGTGTGCCGGGACGACGTGGAGCTGGTGACCTCGCCGGTCGAGTCGATCCGCCCCGGCGGGGTGGTCACCGCCGACGGCACCGAGCACTCGGCCGACGTGCTGGTCTACGCGACCGGATTCGATGCCCACCGCATGCTGTGGCCGATGCGGATCACCGGCCGCGACAGCGACCTGCACGAGGTGTGGGGCGAGGACGACGCCCGGGCCTACCTGGGCATGGCCGTACCCGGCTTCCCGAACTTCTTCACCCTGTACGGACCGAACACCAACCTGGGCCACGGAGGCAGCGTCGTCTACCACACCGAACTGCAGGTCCGCTACGTGATGGGGATGCTGCGCGCGATGCTCGACCGCGACCTCGCGGCGGTCGAGGTCCGGCGCGACGTCCACGACGACTACAACCGCCGGGTCGACGAGGCGCACGCCCGCATGATCTGGTCGCACCGGGGGATGGACACCTGGTACCGGAACCGGGCGGGCCGGGTCGTCAACAACTCGCCGTGGCGGCTGGCCGACTACTGGCGCATGACCCGCAGCCCGGATCTGCGCGACTACGATCTCGAGCACCGGTGACGCCCACCGGCCGGGCCGGTCAGGGCCTGCGGCGCAGCACGTGCAGGTCCACCCCGTCCGGGAGCGGCCGGGTCCGCACGATCCACCGGTCCTTGTTCTCCGCCAGCCAGCGGGGCGTCTCCGGCCGCCCGGGATCGGTCAGCCACACCGCGGCCCGCCTGCTGGTCACCCGGGGCAGCAGCGCGGTGAGCGCCGCCGCGGCGGCCGCGCCGTAGAGCACGTCGGAGGCGAGCACCAGGTCCCAGCGGGTGGCGTCGAGTACCGGGTCCCGGCCGTCGAACGAGGCGGCCGCGGTCTCCACCCGCAGCCCGGACCGGCGCGCGTTCGCGGCGGTCCAGGCGACCGCCGCGGGTGACCGGTCGGTCGCGACCACCGGCACCGCGCCGGCCCGGGCGGCGACCAGCGACGGCAGCCCGAGGCCGCAGCCCAGCTCCAGCACCCGGCGCCCGGCCAGCCGGGACGGGCCGGCCCGGTCGACGGTCGTCGCGAGTGCCACGGCGGAGGGCCACAGCCGGGCCCAGTGCGGCGGGTGCAGCTCCTCGACGCCCTCGGCGACGGTGACGGCGTCGAACCCGACCGCGTCCGGGTCGGCCGGGCGGAGCAGGGTCAGCGGCCCGCGGGGGAGCGCGATCCGCTCCAGCACGCCCGGCCCGGTCGGTCCCTGCGGCCCGGGCGACGGTGGTGTCGTGCCCTCAGAGCCCGGCACGGTGCGTCCAGCGACCCCCGACCAGCGTCCCGGCGACCGGCATCGCCCGCAGCGTCGCCGGGTCGCACGAGGTCGGGTCCGCGTCGGTGAGCACGAGATCGGCGCGGGCGCCCTCGGTCACGGCCGCGACCGAACCGGGCACCACCCCGAAGGACGCGCCGAGCGCGGTGGCCCGGCCGATCTCCTGCTCGGGATGCCAGCGGTCCCGCCCGTCGGTCGACCGGTGCACCGCCGCGGCCAGCGCGACCCACGGGTCGAGCGGGGCGACCGGGGCGTCCGACCCGAGTGCCAGCCGGGCGCCCGCCCGGTGCAGCGAGGCGAACGCGAACGCCCGCCCGGTGCGGCCGGCCCACAGCCGGTCGGCGACGTCCCGGTCGTCCAGCGCGTGCTCCGGCTGCACGCTGGCGACCAGGCCGAGCGCGGCGAACCGGGGCACGTCGTCGTCGGTGAGCAGCTGGGCGTGCTCGATCCGGCCGTGCGCACCGGTGCCCGCGAACGCGTCCAGCACCAGGGTGTTCGCGTGGTCCCCGATCGCGTGCAGGGCGGCGGTGAGACCCGCCGCGTGCGCCCGGGACAGCAGCGGGAGCAGCTCCTCGGGCGGCACGACCAGCAGGCCGCACGGATGGTCGAGGACCACCCCGGGCGGCGCCGGATAGGGGTCGTAGCAGTAGGCGGTGCGGGTGTTCAGCGACCCGTCGGTGATCACCTTCAGCGGTCCGGCGGTCAGCAGCCCGCCGGTGCCGTCGACGACGTCGCCGGAGCGCAGGCCGGTCGCGATCATCGCGTCCAGCCGGTCCGGCCAGACCGACGCCTCGACCCGCAGCCCGGTCACGCCGGCGTCGATCCGCCGCTGCCAGTCCGGCAGCGACCAGGGGGCCTCGAAGTCCACGACGCCGACCACCCCGCGGGCCGACGCCGCCTGCGCGGCCTCGGCGACGAAGCCGTCGAGCACGTCGGCCGGCACGTCCTGCAGCGCGACGGTGACCTCGAAGAACTCGGACTCGCGGATCCGGCCGGTCGGATGGCCGGGATGCCCGAACCGGGCCGCCGAGGCGCCGTTGAGCCAGCCCTGGTGCAGGTCGCCGGAGACCAGCACGACCGGGACGTCACCGGCCGCGGTCCGGGACACGGCGTCGAGCAGCGAGCGGTGCGCCTCGTCGGGCCACAGCGCGTCCCGGAAGCCGAAGCCGACCAGGACCTCGCCGGGCGCCGGCGGGTCCGTGGCGATCCGGTCGGCGACCAGCGCGGCGCACCGGGCGGCCGACCGGGCCCCGGACAGGTCGAGCCGGCGCCGGGCCAGCGACCACTGCGCCATGTGCACGTGGTGGTCCCACAGCCCGGGCAGCAGCGCGCGGCCGTCGCACTCGACGGTCTCGGTCCCGGCCGGTTCCAGCCCGCGCCCGACCGCGGCCACCCGGTGCCCGGACAGCAGCACGTCCACCGGCTCGCCGAGGCCGTCGCAACCGGGCAGCAGCGGGCGGACCGACCGCAGCAGCAACGGCGTCATCCCTGGTAGGGGCGGTCGCGGCCGGTCCAGCGGTCCTCGTCGCGCCGGTAGACCGGGATGGGCCGCTCGGCGACCCGGAACGTGTAGCGGCCGGCCTCCTCGACCACCTCGCCGTCGGTCGCCAGCATGCTCGGCTCGAGCAGCTCCACGTCCAGGCGCGGCACCTCGCGCTGGTGGTAGACCCGGCTGTGGCCGAGCGCGCCCAGGATCAGCGCCAGCACCACCCGCAGCCGGGAGAACCGCACGTCGGCGCGCAGCCAGCGGATGTCCAGCAGGCCCGAGTCCAGCGTCGGCCGCCAGGCCGGCACGGCACCGCGCGGGTGGTAGGGGCCGTTGCCGACGAACAGGAACCACACCTTGTACCAGCGGTCGTCGATCTTGACGCTGATCTTCTCCGAGCGCCGCAGCACCGTGATCAGCGCCGCCGCGAAGGCAGGCCACTTGCCGTAGCGCGGCTGCCACTGCTCGCGCAGCCGCACCAGCTCCGGGTAGGAGCCGATCGAGGCGGTGTTGATGAAGTAGCGGGTCCGGGTGACCGAGGCGTCCTCCGGATCGTCCAGCCGACCCGGGTGCGCCTCGACGAGTGCCAGGTCGACGGCGACCGCCTCACCGGCCTGGGTCGCGTCCACCGCCTCCTGGGTGTCGTAGACGCCGACGTCACGGGCGAAGTGGTTCAGCGTGCCGCCCGGGACGACGACCAGTGGCAGCCCGTACCGGTCGGCGACCGCCGCGGCGGTCGCCACCGTGCCGTCCCCGCCGGCCACGCCGACCGCGCGCACCCACTGCCCGCGCTGCGCGATCGCGTCCTCCAGCATGTCCTCGACCTTCACCCCGTCACCGACGACGAGATGGTGCGCGGCGGGCAGCCGCTGCCGGACCTCGTCGGAGACGTCGTGGTCGGGCGGCCCGGAGAACGGGTTGGACACGATGACCAGGCCGTCGCCGTGCGGCAGCACCGGCACCGTGTCGATCGGCCGGGCCCGCGCCTCGTCGCTCGGCCGGACCGGCCACCAGCGGCGGGTCAGCTGCGCGACGCCGGTCCCGACGGCGGCACCGGCCAGCACGTCGGAGGTCCAGTGCACCCCGACGTGCACCCGCGACCAGCCGACCAGCGCGGCCAGCGGCACCACCACCGGCGCAGCCCGCCGGTGCTCCAGCACCACGGCGGTGGCGAACGCGGCGGCCGACGCCGCGTGCCCGGACGGGAACGACGACGACGACGGCGGGTCGCTCACCGTCCGGTACACCGGGAGCCCGGCCGCGGCCGGCCGGCGCCGGGGCAGCAGCGGCTTGAGGACCGCGTTCGCGGTGAGGCTGGTCAGCGCGATCGACGCGACGCCGCGCAGCGCCGCCTTGCGGCTCGCCCCGCGCCGCGCCGCCAGGATCCCGGCGACCGCGAACCACAGCAGGCTGTGATCGGCCGACCGGGTGAGACGGCGCAGCGTGGTGTCCACCCGGCTCGGCGGACGGCTCGCGATGAAATCGGTGATGCCCTGGTCGACCTGCGAGACCGTCGCGATACCCCCGTCCACCCGGCGGGACCGACGTGCGACGCGCTCGAACCATCCGCTCACAACACTGACAGTAGAGGGGGTCGGGCGCCTACCCTGAAGGGCATGCAGCGTCGGATCTTCGGGATCGAGACGGAGTTCGGTGTCACGTGCACCTTCCACGGGCAGCGCCGTCTGTCCCCGGACGAGGTGGCTCGCTACCTGTTCCGGCGGGTCGTGTCGTGGGGCCGTTCCTCCAACGTCTTCCTCCGCAACGGTGCCCGTCTCTACCTCGACGTCGGTTCCCATCCCGAGTACGCCACCGCCGAGTGCGACTCGCTGACCCAGCTCGTCGCGCACGACAAGGCGGGCGAACGCATCCTCGAGGACCTCCTGGTCGACGCCGAGCGCCGGCTGGTCGACGAGGGCATCGGCGGTGACATCTACCTGTTCAAGAACAACACCGACTCGGCCGGCAACTCCTACGGCTGCCACGAGAACTACCTGGTCGCCCGGCAGGGCGAGTTCTCCCGGATCGCCGACGTGCTGCTGCCGTTCCTGGTCACCCGGCAGCTGATCTGCGGCGCCGGGAAGGTGCTGCAGACCCCGCGCGGCGCGGTGTACTGCCTGTCCCAGCGGGCCGAGCACATCTGGGAGGGCGTCTCCTCGGCGACCACCCGGTCCCGCCCGATCATCAACACCCGCGACGAGCCGCACGCCGACGCCGAGCGCTACCGCAGGCTGCACGTCATCGTCGGCGACTCGAACATGTCCGAGGTCACGACCCTGCTCAAGGTGGGATCGGCGACCCTGGTGCTGGAGATGATCGAGGCGGGCGTCCAGTTCCGGGACTTCACCCTGGACAACCCGATCCGGGCGATCCGGGAGATCAGCCACGACCTGACCGGCCGCCGCCCGGTCCGGATGGCCGGCGGCCGGGAGGCCAGCGCGCTGGACATCCAGCGCGAGTACCACGCCCGCGCCGTCGAGTACCTGCAGAGCCGCGGGCACGAGGACAAGGTGATGGAGCGGGTCGTCGAGCTCTGGGGCCGCACGCTGGACGCGGTCGAGCAGCAGGACCTCTCACTGATCGACCGCGAGATCGACTGGGCGATCAAGCACCGGCTGGTCGAGCGGTACCGCAACAAGCACGACATGGAGCTGTCCAGCGCCCGGATCGCCCAGCTCGACCTGGCCTACCACGACGTGCGGCGCGGCCGCGGGCTGTTCGACATGCTCCAGCGCAAGGACCTGGTGGACCGGGTGACCGACGACGGCGAGATCGAGGCCGCCAAGGACACCCCGCCGCAGTCCACCCGGGCCAAGCTGCGCGGCGACTTCATCGCCGCCGCCCAGGCCGCCGGCCGCGACTTCACCGTCGACTGGGTGCACCTGAAGCTCAACGACCAGGCCCAGCGGACCGTGCTGTGCAAGGACCCGTTCCGGGCCGTCGACGAGCGGGTGGACCGGCTGATCGCCTCGCTGTAGCCGCGCTGCGGGTGGCCGCCGCGGCGGCCACCCGCAGCAGGGTTCAGGACTGGATGCTGTCCGGCTGGGCGACCCGCCCGAAGCGGGACTCCGACGGATCGGCGAACACGTGCAGGCCGAACCGGCGGGACAGCTCACGGCAGACGGCCACGCCGCGCACCGAGTTGCCGTGCCGGTCCAGCCCGGGGGAGTAGACGCCCAGGCCGAAGTACCGCGGCAGGGTCCCCATGATCCCGCCGGACACCCCGCTCTTCGCCGGGATGCCGACGTCGTGCGCCCACTCGCCGGCGGCGTCGTACATGCCGCACATGCTCATCACGCTGATCACCGTGCGCAGGTGCTCGCGGTGCAGCGCCGTCTCGCCGGTCAGCGGATTGACGCCGCCGTTGGCCAGGGTCGCCGCCATCACCGACAGCTCCGGCGTGGTGACCGTGATCGAGCAGGCCGACAGGTAGACGAACAGGTTGTCGTCGATGTCGCCGTGCAGCATGCCGAGGCTGCGCATCAGGTAGGACAGGCCGAGGTTGCGGTCGTTGGAGACCAGCTGCTCGTCCAGGATCTGCTGGTCGACGACGAGTTCCGGGTTGCCCGTGTAGGCCCGGTAGCGCTCCAGCAGCCGCTCGACCCGCTCCTCCTTCGACGACCCCTTGACCAGGTTCGCCGCGACCAGCGCGCCCGCGTTGATCATGGGGTTGAACGGGCGGTTGTGCACGTCGTCGAAGGTGATGGAGTTGAACGGGTCCCCGGAGGGCTCGACGCCGACCGCGTCGAGGGTGGCGTCCAGGCCGTTGTCCTCCAGGGCCAGCCCGTAGGTGAACACCTTGGAGATCGAGTGCAGCGGGAACCGGATGTCGCAGTCGCCGACCCGCCACTGGGTACCGTCGACGTTGGTCCCGGCGAGCCCGAACTCGTCGGCGCGGGCCTCCATCTCGGCCGGGTAGTAGCTGACGACCTCCTCACCGGGCAGCAGGCTCCCCCGGCCCGCGGTGCAGGTGTTGCGCAGGTCCTCGAGCTGCTCCTGGACCAGCTCGCGTTCCTTCTGGGCGACCATGTCGTCCCTCCCCGTCGACGATGTGGACCACCGCAACGTAGAGGTCCGGCGGCCGGTCCGCGCTACAGCCCCTCCGGCAGCCAGCCGTCCCCGGACGGGTACATCTCGGTGGCGTCGTCCCGCCGGCCGGGCCGCACGATCCGGCCCAGCCGGGACTCCGACGGATCGGCGAACACGTGCAGCCCGAACCGGTCCGACAGTGCCCGGCACACCGCGACCCCGCGGGCCGAGTTGCCGTGCCGGTCCAGGCCGGGGGAGTGCACGCCGACCCCGATGGCGTCCGGGATGACGGCCAGGATCGCGCCGGACACGCTGGACTTGGCCGGGATGCCGACGTCGTAGTGCCACTGCCCGGCGGCGTCGTACATGCCGCACATGCTCATCACGCTGAGCACGTCGCGGGTGTAGGTGCGGGGCAGCGCCGGGACGCCGGTGAACGGGTTCGCGCCGCCGCGGGCGATGGTGGCGGCCATCGTCGAGAGCTCGACGCTGCTGACGCACACCGAGCAGGCCGCCAGGTACACGTAGAGGTTGTCCTCGATGTTGCCGTGCAGCATGCCGAGGCTGCGCATGAGGTAGGACAGCGAGACGTTGCGGTCGTTGGAGACGAGCTGCTCGGCGAGGATGTCCTCGTCCACGGTGAGATCGGGGTTCCCGGCGTAGATCCGCAGCCGGGTGAGCAGCCGCTCGACCTTCTCCTCCTTGGTCGAGCCGTGCACGAGGTTCACCGCGACCAGCGCCCCGGCGTTGATCATGGGGTTGAACGGGCGGTTGTTGACCTCGTCGAAGCTGATCGAGTTGAACGGGTCGCCGGAGGGCTCCACGCCGACCCGGAGCATGACCTCCTCGCGGCCGTTGTCCTCCAGGGCGAGTCCGTAGGTGAAGACCTTCGAGATGGAGTGCAGCGGGAACCGGACGTCGGCGTCGCCGACCTGCCACTGGGTGCCGTCGACGTCGGTGGCGGCCAGGCCGAACACGTCGGCGCGGGCCGCCATCGACGGCGGGTAGTAGGAGACCACCCGGCCGTCCGGGATGCCGCCGGGGCGGCCGACGACCTGGTGCAGCTCCTCGAGCTGCTGCTGGACGATCTCGCGCTCGGTCTGCTCCATCCCGCCCCCTCCGCCGTCGCTCGGCGCGGGGGCCCGTCCCGCCGCGACCGGTGCGCAGCGGAACCTAGATCACGCGGACGGCTCACTCGATGCCGGGCATGATCCTCCGCCGGAGCTCGGCCAGCTCGTCCTGCACCTCCGGGTCCGCGGGGCCGGCCTTCTCCGGGGCCGGTGCGATCCCCATCGCGCGCAGCAGCCCGGTCGCCGCGGCCGCCGGGTCACCGGTCTCGCCGAGGACCGGGTGCAGCCCCTGTTCGGCGAGATGGTGGAACACCAGGTTCACCACGGTCCACGGGTTGTACGTCTCCTGGTCGGGCGTCACGGGGCCACCTCCACGTCCGGCGTCGTCGCCGCCGACGAGCCTTTCCCCAACGCGCAGGGCCGTCAACAGCCCTGTCGCAGGATGAGACACCCGGTCGCGCCCGGTCCGGTGTGTCCGGGGCGCCCGGTGCGGGCCGGTGCACGCGGATACGATGCCGGGGTGTCCTCCGCCCGCGCCGAGCGACTGGTGAACCTGGTGCTCTGCCTGATGTCGACGCGCCAGTTCCTGTCCGCGGAACGGATCCGGGCGACCGTGCCGGGCTACGCCGAGGCGGCGAGCGACGAGGCGTTCTTCCGGATGTTCGAGCGGGACAAGGCGGAGCTGCGCGAGCTGGGCGTGCCGCTGGAGACCGGGCAGAACTCGGTCTTCGACACCGTCGAGGGCTACCGGATCGCGCGCGCCGACTACGAGCTGGGCGAGATCGAGCTGACGCCGGACGAGGCGACCGTGGTGGCGCTGGCCGGGAACCTGTGGGACTCCCCGGAGCTGGCCGGTGCCGCGCACGGGGCGCTGGTGAAGCTGCGGGCGGCCGGGGTGGAGGTCGCGGAGAACCCGGCGGCGACCGTCCGGACCGGCCTGCACGCCGGCGAACCGGCGCTCGCGCCGCTGCTGGCGGCGACCCGGACCGGGCGCGCGGTGCGGTTCGCGCACCGCCGCGGCGGGCCGGCCGGCGAGCCGGTCCTGCGCGAGGTGGAGCCCTGGGGGGTGGTCTCCTTCCGCGGCCGCTGGTACCTGGTGGGGCACGACCGCGGCCGGGACGACGTGCGCTGCTTCCGGCTGTCCCGGATCCACGGCGAGATCCGGACGACCGGGCCGGAGGGCGCGGTGCGGGTGCCGGACGGGATCGACCTGCGGGAGATCGTGCGCCGCTCCGCGGGGCCGCCGCCGGTCTCGGGCACGGCGCGGGTCTGGGTGGCCGGTGGCCGGGCCGCCGGGCTGCGCCGGCTGGGCCGCGAGATCGGCCCGGCCGAGCACGTCGGGCGCGCCGGGATCGAGATCGAGCTGGACGTGCGGGACCGGGAGACGGTCGCCCGCTGGCTGGCCGGGCACGGGCCGGACGTCGCCGTGCTGGACCCGCCGGAGCTGGCCGGTGCGGTCCGCGCGCTGTGGGCGGGCGCCGCGGACCTCGCGACCGGGGCCGCCCGGTGACCCGGCACGGCGTCGCGCAGCGGCTGCCCCGGCTGCTGTCGCTGGTGCCCTACCTGCGGGCCCGGCCCGGCGTGCCGGTCGCCGAGGCGGCCGCCGACTTCGGCGTCGACGAGAAGCAGTTGCGCCGCGACCTGGAGCTGCTCTGGATGTGCGGGCTCCCCGGCTACGGCCCCGGGGACCTGGTCGACCTGTCGTTCGCCGGGGACACCGTGGACGTCGTGTTCGACGCGGGCCTGACCCGGCCGCTGCGGCTCACCACCAGCGAGGCGACGGCGCTGCTGGTCGCGCTGCGGGAGCTGCACCAGGCGCCGGGCGTGGTCGACTCGGACGCCGTCGCGCGGGCGATCGGCAAGATCGAGGCCGCGGTCGGGACGGCGGGGGAGCGGGCCGGCGTGGTGAGCGTCGAGTCCGGGACCGCGGACCGGGAGACCACCGCGGTCGTCCGGGGCGCGCTGGACCGCGGGCGCGCCCTGCGCATCGTCTACTTCACCGCGGGCCGGGACGCGGTGTCGCGGCGCGACGTGGACCCGATGCGGCTGGTCGTCGCCGAGGGCCGCGGCTACCTGGAGGCGTGGTGCCGGCGGGCGGCGGGCGTCCGGATGTTCCGGCTGGACCGGGTCGAGCAGGCCGAGGAGCTCCCGGAGCCGGCCCGCCCGCACCCGGAGGCCGAACCGACCGACGTCACGCACGGCCTGTTCAGCCCGCGCTCGGAGCACCGGCACGCGGTGCTGGAGCTGGACCCGCAGGCGCACTGGGTGGCCGAGTACTACCCGGTGGACGACGTGCGGGCCCCGGAGCCGGGCGCCGACGGCCCGGCGCCCGGGCCCGGCGGTGTGCTGCGCGTGCTGATCCGGTTCGCCGACCCGGACTGGCTGGTCCGGCTGGTGCTGGGGCTGGGCGGGCGGGCCCGGATCGTCGAGCCCGCCGAGCTGGCCACGGCGGTGCGCGAGCGCGCCCGGGAGGCCCTCGCGATGACTGACGGAGCGTGACAGTACGATCACGTTCGGCTTCGTCGCGGGAACGTGAACTCGCGATGACGATCGCTTGGTTCATGCCGGGCACACAGGGACGGCACAGGTGCCGTGCGTAGACTCGGCCAGGTCGAGATCGACGGAGGTTGACACCATGCCCGGTGGCTACGAGTGGCTCATCATCATCGCGGTGCTGCTGCTGCTGTTCGGCGCGAAGAAGCTCCCCGAGATGGCGCGTTCGGTCGGCCAGTCCGCCCGCGTGTTCAAGGGTGAGATGAAGGGTCTGAAGGACGACGACGCCCGTTCGCAGGCGGCGGGATCGGACAAGGCCGCCGAGGCGCCTGCCCCGCAGGAGCTGCCGGCCGCCTCGGCCCCGCAGCGCCAGGCCGAGCCGGCCCCGCAGCAGCCGCAGGACCGCGGCGCGGGTTCCACGAACTGAGGTATCCAGCGCCGTGAAGTCGCCGTTCCGTCGGAAGCGCACCGTCAATCCCGACGGGACCATGACGCTGATCGAGCATCTCTACGAGCTGCGCAACCGGCTCGGGATCTCGCTCGCCGCGATCGCGGTGACTACGGTGTTCGGCTACATCTGGTTCGAGGTGTCGTTCTTCGGCTGGTCCAGCCTGGGCGAGCTGCTCAAGGAGCCGTACTGCTCGCTCCCGGCGACCTCGCGGGCGTCGTTCAACGCCGACCCGAACTCGTGCACGCTGCTCGGCACGACACCGTTCGACCAGTTCATGCTGCGGCTGAAGGTCGGCGCGACGGCCGGGGTGATCCTGGCCTGCCCGATCTGGCTCTACCAGTTCTGGGGCTTCATCACGCCGGGGCTGCTGAAGAAGGAGCGCCGCTACGCGCTGAGCTTCGTCTCGGTGGCGGCGTTGCTGTTCGTCACCGGCGCCGTGCTCGCCTACCTGATCATCCCGCAGGCGCTCGGCTTCCTGCTGACCATCGGTAGCGAGATCCAGACGACGGCGCTGACCGGCTCGTCGTACTTCTCGCTGGTCGTCAACCTGATCGTCATCTTCGGCGTCAGCTTCCTGATCCCGCTGGTCGTGGTGGCGCTCAACGCCGCCGGGGTGGTCACCTACGCGGCGCTGGCGAAGGCCCGCCGCGGCCTGGTCTTCGGCCTGTTCGTGTTCGCCGCGATCGCGACGCCCGGGCAGGACCCGATCTCGATGCTCGCGCTGGCGTTCGCGCTGACGCTGCTGTTCGAGGGCGCGATCCAGATCTGCCGGTTCAACGACCGCCGCAAGGCCCGCAGGCGGGTCGAGGAGGGCTGGGACGGGCTCGACCCGGACACCCCGTCGCAGATCGACACCACGCCGTCCCGGCTCGACGGGCCGTCCCGGATCGACGAGCCGTCCGACGCCGCGGGCAGCACCCGGACCGCCGCGCCGCCGGTGGCGACCCGCCCGCCGGACCCGACGCCGCCGCAGCAGCGCCGTGACGATCCGGCCCCCGGCTACGACGACATCACCTGAGCCCTCCGCACCGTGTCCCCCCGCACCGCGGGTGGTCGCGGACACGTCCGTAGGCTCGTCCCGGACCGGGATCGGCGGGCAGGACAGGCGAGGAGTGGGTCGGGGCGCATGAAGTACAACCGGGTGGTCATCAAGCTCAGCGGGCAGGCGATGGCCGGTGACGACGGCTTCGGCTTCTCGGCCCCCGCGCTGACCCACCTGGCGTCCCAGATCCAGCAGGTCCGCGCGCTGGGCGTGCAGATCGCCGTGGTCGTCGGCGGCGGCAACGTGTTCCGCGGGAACCGCTCCGACTCCTGGGGCATCGACCGCGTCGAGGCCGACAACATCGGCATGCTCGGCACCGTCATCAACAGCCTGCTGCTGCGCGGCAAGCTCTCCGCCGGCGGCGAGGACAACGTCCGGGTGATGACCGCGATCCCGATCAACGCGGTCGCCGAGCCGTTCCTGCGGCTGCGCGCCAAGCGGCACCTGGACAAGGACGCCATCCTGATCTTCTCCGGCGGGAACGGGCAGCCCTTCATCACCACCGACTACCCGAGCGTGCAGCGGGCGCTGGAGATCGGCGCGGACGCCCTGCTCGTCGCCAAGCACGGCGTCGACGGCGTCTACGACACCGATCCGCGCAAGGACTCCGACGCCCGCCGCTACGAGCGGCTGCCCTACGACGAGGTGCTCTCCCGCCGGCTCGCGGTGATGGACCAGACCGCGTTCATCCTGGCCCGCGACCACGGCCTGCCGCTGCACGTGTTCGACATCGAGAAGGACGGCCTGATGGCCGCGATCTGCCGTGGTGAGCACCACGGGACCGAGATCAACTCCGACATCGTGGAGCCGGAGTTCGCGCAGGACGCGTGACCGCCGTCTCCGCACCGGCGGTGTCCCGGCACACCGTCGGGGGTGTGTGACAGCCTGGGGCCGTGAGTACCCGTGCAGGGAGCAGCGACCCGGCCGCCGCCTACGCGGCGGCAAAGGCGAGGGCCGCGCATCCGCGGCTCGCCGAGTTCACCGGTCTGCTGCCGTTCGAGCTGGACGGCTTCCAGCGGGAGGCGTGCGAGGCCCTGGAGGACGGGCACGGCGTGCTGCTGTGCGCGCCCACCGGCGCCGGGAAGACGGTCGCCGGCGAGTTTGCCGTGCACCTGGCGCTCACCGAGGGCCGCAAGTGCTTCTACACCACCCCGATCAAGGCGCTGTCCAACCAGAAGTACGCCGATCTCGTCGACCGCTACGGCGCCGACGCGGTCGGTCTGCTGACCGGTGACACCGCCGTCAACGGGGACGCGCAGGTGGTCGTCATGACCACCGAGGTGCTCCGGAACATGATCTACGCCGACTCCGACGCCGCGGCGAACCGCAGGCTCGACCATCTCGGCTACGTCGTCATGGACGAGGTGCACTACCTCGCCGACCGCTTCCGCGGCGCGGTCTGGGAGGAGGTCATCCTCCAGCTGCCCGAGCACGTCGCCGTGGTCGGGCTGTCCGCGACGGTGAGCAACGCCGAGGAGTTCGGCGACTGGCTGGTCGAGGTCCGCGGGGACACCACCGTCGTCGTCGACGAGCACCGGCCGGTCCCGCTGTGGCAGCACATGATGGTCGGCAACCGGCTGTTCGACCTGTTCGGCGAGCGGCGGCGGCCCGGCGACGGCGCGGCCGAGCTGGTCGTCGATCCGGATCTCGTGCGCTACACCCGCGAGATGCAGCGCCGGGACTTCGCCGGATCGCGGGCCGCCGACCGCGCCGCCGACCGCGGCCCGCGCCGCGGCGGCCGGCGCGGCCGCGGCGGCCCGCGGGACCGCAACCGCACCCGCGGCGGGCGCGACGCGCGCACCGACGCGACCGCCGTCGTCGGCCGCGGGCCGCGGCCGGGCGGCCCCGGCCGGCCCGGCGGGTTCCGGCCGCCGTCCCGGGTCCAGGTGATCGACCGGCTGGACCGGGAGGGGCTGCTCCCGGCGATCACGTTCGTGTTCTCCCGGGCCGGGTGCGACGCCGCCGTCGGGCAGTGCGTGCGGGCCGGGATCCGGCTCACCGAGCCGGACGAGGTCGACGAGATCCGCCGGATCGTCGAGAAGCACACCGGCGACCTCCCGCAGGCCGACCTGGGCGTGCTGGGGTACTGGGAGTGGCGGGAGGCGCTCGAACGCGGCGTCGCCGCGCACCACGCCGGCATGCTGCCCGCGTTCAAGGAGACCGTCGAGGAGCTGTTCGTCGCCGGCCTGGTGCGGTGCGTGTTCGCCACCGAGACGCTGGCGCTGGGCATCAACATGCCGGCCCGCACGGTGGTGCTGGAGCGGCTGGTCAAGTTCAACGGCGAGGCGCACGTCGACCTGACGCCGGGGGAGTACACCCAGCTCACCGGCCGGGCCGGGCGGCGCGGGATCGACGTCGAGGGGCACGCGGTCGTGCTGTGGACGCCCGGGATGGACCCGGAGCAGGTCGCCGGGCTCGCGTCCACCCGGACCTACCCGCTGCACAGCTCGTTCCGCCCGGTCTACAACATGTCGGTCAACCTGGTCGGCCGGCTGGGCACCGACGCCGCCCGCGAGCTGCTGGAACGCTCGTTCGGCCAGTTCCAGGCGGACCGCTCGGTGGTCGGCCTGGCCCGCCGGATCGACCGCAACACCGAGGCGCTGGCCGGCTACCGGGAGTCGATGACCTGCCATCTCGGTGACTTCGCCGAGTACGCGGAGCTGCGCAGGCGGATCTCCGAGCGGGAGAAGTCGCTGCGCAGGCAGAACACCGCGGTCGCCCGGGAGGAGACCGCCGAGTCGCTGCGCGAGCTGCGCCCCGGCGACGTGATCGCCGTCCCGTCCGGCAGGCGGGCCGGGATCGCGGTCGTGCTCGACCCGGGCGTGGGCGCGGTGTCGGCGAACGGCCGCGACGATCCCGAGCCGCGGCCGCTGGTCTGCACCGAGGACCGCTGGGCGGGTCGGCTGTCCGCGGCCGACTTCCCGGCGGCGGTCGAGGTGCTGGGCCGGATCAAGCTGCCGAAGCGGGTCGAGCACCGGTCCCCGCAGGTCCGCCGGGACCTCGCGTCGTCGCTGCGGAACTCGCGCATCCGCCCGCCGGACGGCGGCGGCCGCCGCGGCAGGCACGGCGCGCAGGACGATCCGGAGCTGGTCACGCTGCGCCGGGCGCTGCGCGTGCACCCCTGCCACGGCTGCGACGACCGGGAGGCGCACGCCCGGTGGGCCGAGCGGCACCAGCGGCTGGAGCGGGAGACGGAGTCGCTGCGGCAGAAGGTCCGGGCGACCACGAACTCGCTGGCGCGGGCGTTCGACCGGATCCGGGCGCTGCTGTCCGAGCGCGGCTACCTGGTCCCGGCCGACGAGGCCGGGCCCGGCGAGGACGAGGTGACCGCGCACGGCCGGGTGCTCGCCCGGCTGTGGGGCGAGTCGGACCTGCTCGCCGCGGAGTGCCTGCGGCACGGCGTGTGGGACGGTCTCGAACCCGACGAGCTGGCCGCGGTGGTCTCGGCGCTGGTGTACGAGTCCCGCCGGGACGACGCGCCGATGCCGCGGCTGCCCGCCGGGCCGGTGGCCGACGCGCTGGAGCGGACCGTCGCGCTGTGGGACGAGCTGGACGCCGACCAGCGCCGGCACAAGGCGGAACGCACCCGTGCCCCCGACCTGGCGTTCGCCTGGCCGATGCACCGCTGGGCGCGCGGGGAGTCCCTCGCACAGGTTCTGGAGGCCGCCGAACGGAACGGGCACGAGCTGTCCGCGGGCGACTTCGTACGCTGGGCCCGACAGGTGCTCGACCTGCTCGACCAGATCGCCGGCGTCGCCGGCCGGTCGAGCGGCGTCGGGCGGGCCGCGCACCGGGCGTCCGGTGCGGTGCGCCGCGGCGTCGTCGCGGCGGGCATGGAATGAGGCGCCCGGTGCGACATCTCCGGGCGGACGACGGACGGGCGAGAGGTCGGCGATGAGCAACCCGCAGGGACCGGAGCGGCGTGGCGCGGACGACGCGGACGCCACCGAGCAGACGGGGGAGATCCCGGCGTGGGGCACCCCGCCGCCGGGCGGGTGGGGTGCCGACCCGGAGTCGACCGGGGCCTGGGCACCCGGGTGGGACGGCGACGAGGACCGGGCCCGGCAGGCGGACACCGGCGGATGGGCGCAGCAGGACGCCGGTGGCTGGGCGGGTACCCGGCAGGACGGCGCCGGCGGCTGGGCCGGCACCCAGCAGGACGACGCCGCCGGTGGCTGGGCGGGCACACCGCAGGACGCCGGTGGCGGCTGGGGCGCCGCGCCGCAGCGGGATCCCGGCGCCGGGGACCCGGCGGGCGCGCAGCAGGACGGCGCGCCCTGGGGCGACGAGGCACCGCAGGCCCAGGACGACACCTGGGCCGTCCCGACCGGGCGCCGCCGCAGGCGCCGGGCGGCCGAGGAGCCGACCGACGCGGTGCCGGCGTCGTCCCCGTCGTCGGCCTGGGCCGGGGACACCACGACCGCGCAACCCGCCGACGGTGGCTGGGGCGCCGACCAGCCGTGGGCGCCGCCGGAGAAGGTGCAGCGTCCGTCCGGCACCCGCACCTGGATCCTGGCCGGCGGCGCCGTGCTGCTGGTCGCCGTGCTGGCGCTGTCCGCGTTCGTCTGGCCGGCCTGGGCGATCACCCGCCAGCTCGACCAGACCGCGCTGCAGGCGGGCGTCAACCAGGTCCTCACCGAGGACTACGGGCTCGAGGTCGGCGCCGTGCAGTGCCCGGACGACGTCGTCGTGTCGGCCGGGACGGCGTTCTCCTGCCAGGCGGTGGTGGACGGCGAGCAGGTCGAGGTCCCGGGCCTGGTCACCTCCGACGAGGGCGACTACCAGGTCAACCGGGTCTGACCGGAATCGGGTGGCGGCCCGCCGCGGCACCCGGAAGGCTCGGCGGACGTGAGCGCAGAGCACGACGTGGCAGTCCTGACCGATCCCGCCGACCGGCGCGCCGCCTACGAGGTGTTCCGCCGGACCCTGCACCGCGGCCCGGTCCCGGAGGCCGACTGGGAGTCGCACGGCCAGTCGCCGGACGAGCACTGGCTGGGGGTGCGCGGCGCCGACGGCGAGCTGGTCGGCAGCGCGTTCTCCTTCCCGTCCCGGCTGACCCTGCCCGGCGGCGGCCGGATCGACGCGGCCGCGGTCAGCGCGGTCGGTGTCCGCGCCGACCACACCCGGGCCGGCCGGCTCACCGCGCTGATGCGCACCCAGCTGGGCGCCGCCCGGGACCGCGGCGACGCCGCCGCCGTGCTGCGGGCCAGCGAGGCCGCGATCTACGGCCGGTTCGGCTACGGCATCGCCTCCCGCGGCAACCACGTGCAGGTCGCCGCCCGCCCGCAGTGGCGGCCGGACGCCCCGGCGCCGGGCCGGGTCCGGATGCTCGGCGCGACCGAGGCCGGCAAGCTCCTGCCCGAGCTGCAGGACCGGCTCGCCGGGTCGCGGCCCGGCGCGATCACCCGCAACGCCCGGTGGTGGCGGCGCGGGATCGACCCCGGCGGCGAGTCGGCCGCCGAGTACCGGGGCATCGCCGTGCACACCGGCCCGGACGGCGACGACGGGTTCGTCGTGTGGGGCGTGCGGGACGGGAAGCGGTTCGGCGAGGACGAGATCGTCGTGCACGACCTGTGGGCCGGCTCGCCGTCGGCGACGTCGGGGCTGTGGCGGTTCCTCACCGGGATCGACCTGTCCACCGGGGTGCTCGCCTGGGCCCGGCCGCGCGACGAGGACCTCGACCTGATGCTGGCCGATCCGCGGCTGCACCGGATCGTCGGCCGCGGCGACGATCTGTGGCTCCGGATCGTCGACGTGCCGGCCGCGCTCGGCGCCCGCAGCTGGGGCGACGGCGACCCGGTGGTGCTCCGGCTGCACGATCCGCTGTTCGACGACGCGGGCACCTGGCGGCTCGGCCCGGACGGTGCCGTCGCCGCCGGCGGTGCCCTGCCGGACCTGGAGTGCGGCCTGGAGTCGCTCGCGCAGGCGTTCCTGGGCGACCGGCCGCCGTCCGCGCTGGTCGCGGCCGGCCGCTGGACCGAGCACACGGCGGGAGCCGGGGCCACCGCGGACGCGCTGTTCGCGGTGCCCGGCCCGGCGCCCTGGTCCGGCACCTTCTTCTGACGCCGCGCCGGTCAGGCCCGCGCGGCCGGGCCCTCGGCGTAGGTGAGCGCGACCGTCAGCGCCGCGAGATCGGCCGGATCGGCCGGGTCCCGCCCGGTCACCGCCCGGATCCGGCCGATCCGCTTGCGCACCGAGTTCGGGTGCAGGTACATCCGCCTGCCGCACTCGCGGACCGAGCCCGCGCAGGCGACCAGGGTGCGGACCGTCGCCAGCAGCTCGGTGCCGTGCACCCGGTCGTGCCGGGCCAGCGGCTCCCACAGGTGCTCGTGGAACGGCTGCAGGTAGGCCGCCGGCAGGCAGCGGGCCAGCGAGTCGAGCGAGGCGAGATCCGCCGCGGTGGCCGGGCGGCCCCGGGACCGGGCGAGATCGAACGCGGCGACCGCCTGCGCGAGCAGCCGCGGCAGGTCCGACGGCCGGCCCGGCCCGCTGGTCCCCTCGGCCGGGCCCGCCGCGGCCGGCGGCGGCTCCCCGGCCCGGTGCAGCACGACGATGCGGTCGCCGAGATCGGCCACCAGCGTCCGGCCGGACGCCGACACCGCCGGGCCGGGCGCCGATCCCCGGGCGTGCACGCTGACCTGCAGCGCCCGGTGGTCGCCGTCCAGCCCCGGGGCCCGCTGCAGCAGCACCTCGGGACCGGCCCGGCCGAGCCGCACCAGCTCCACCAGGTGCCCGTTCTGGCTGCGCTCCTGGTGGGCCATCCGCTCCCGGGACAGCTGCTCGGTGAAGTGGATGAACGGCACGTCGGTCGGGATCTCGAAGACCGGGATGCCGCGCCGGTTCGCCTCGCGCACGAGCACCGGCGGCGCGCTCGCGTGCACGACGCCGATCGCGTACCCGATCGCCGCCGGCCGGGTCGGCGCCAGCGCGGCGACGAACGCCCGGCAGGCGGCGGCGTCGACCATCGACAGCCCGGTCACCAGCACCAGCTCCGAGCCGCGCAGGTAGGGGGACGGATCGGGCAGGTCGGTGGCCTGCGCCCAGCGCACCGGGCGGTCCAGACCGGTCTCCGCACCGACCAGCCGCAGCCCGGGCGCCCAGCCCAGCACGTCCCGCACCACGATGAGCGGTTCGTCCGGTCCGGCGAGCACGCCGTGACGCTAGGCGCGTGCGGTCACGCGGGTGTGAACCCGGTTGTCCGTCGTGTTGCCGGGCGGTGTGCGATCGGACACCGCCCGGCGGTGATCGGGTGCGATCGGGACAGGACCGGGCCCCGCCCCTGGTGGCCGGCCGGTCCGGGACCGTCCCATCAGGAGGCCCCCGTCGTCCCCGAACCCGTCCGAGGTGTCCCGTGGCCACTCCACCGACCTCCGCTGCGCCGGCCCGCACGGCCGTGATCGACCGGGACCGGCCGCTGGAGCGGATACCGGTCGCCGAACGCAAGGGCGTGGCGTCGGTCGCCGTCGTCATCGCCGGGTTCGGCTTCTTCACCCCCACGATGATCACCGGTGGCGCGGTGGCGTCGGAGTTCTCGTTCGCCACGTTCGCGGTGCTCGCCCTGACCGCCGCGGCCGTGCTGGCGCTCTACATCGCCGCGCTCGGGATCGCCGCCGGGCGCACCGGGCTCACCACGGTGCTGCTGTCCCGGCTGGTGCTGGGCCGGCTCGGCGGGAAGTGGGCGTCGATCCTGCTCGGCGGCACCCAGGTCGGCTGGTACGGGTTCACCATCGCGGTGCTCGGCGACCTGCTCGGCACCGCGCTGGGCGTCCCCACCTGGCCGGTCGTGCTGCTCGGCGGGATCGCGATGGCGGTCACCGCCTACTACGGCTTCCGCGGCATCGAGTTCCTGTCCTGGATCTCGGTCCCGCTGATGACGCTGCTCTGCGTGTGGATCGCGGTCGGCGCGGTCGGCAACGCCGGCGGCTGGTCCGGGCTGCTGGCCCAGGACGGCGCCGGCACGCTCAGCGTCGGCGCCGCGCTGACCCTGCTGATCGGCACCTTCGTCAGCGGCGGCACCCAGATCGGCAACTGGACCCGGTTCGCCGCGGGCGGCCGGCTCGCGTTCGGCGTGACCGCGGTGACGATCATGGTCGTGCAGTCGGCGATGCTGCTCTTCGGCGGCATCGGCGCCATCGGCTTCGGCGAGCCGGACTTCTCCGGCATCCTGATCATGACCGGCTCGATCGGGCTGGCCGTCTTCCTGATCATCTCGAACCTCTGGACGACGAACGACAACGCCGCGTACGCCTTCGGGGTGGCCGGTGCCGAGCTGACCGGCCGGCCGGACAAGCGGCCGTTCATCGTCGGCGGCGTGGCGGTCGCGATCGTGCTCGCGCTGACCGGCGTCACCGACGGCCTGACCACCTTCCTGGTCGTGCTCGGCGTGCTCATCCCGCCGCTCGGCGGGGCGATCATCGGCACCTTCCTCGGTCCGTGGCGGCGGCGGGACCCGGGCACCGCGCTGGACGCGGTCGGCGCGGTGCGCCTGCCCGGCCTGCTCGCCTACCTGGGCGGCACCGCGGCCGCCGTCGTCGGGGCCTGGTTCGACGTGGGCATCCCCGCGGTGCAGGGGATCCTCGTCGCGGCTCTGCTGGCGGCTCTGCTGCCTGCTCTGCTGCCTGTGCCGGGCACCGGCCGCCGGGCGGTGCGGCGCTGATGGCACTGGTCGTCCGCGACGCCGAGGTCCTCACGATGGACGCCGACACCGGGGCCACCCCGGTCCGGCGCAGCATCCGGATCGACGGCGACACCATCACCGAGGTCGGCGCGCGGGTGCGCACCGACGACACCGACACCGTGCTCGACGGCCGGGACCGGCTGGTCTGCCCCGGCTTCGTCAACGCCCACACGCACTCCTGGGAGTACCTGGCGAAGGGCCGCTACGACAACCTGCCGCTCGAGCTGTGGATGCTGTACAGCTACCCGATCCTCGGCGCCCGCCCGCTGCCGCCGGACCTGGTCCGGCTGCGCAGCCTGCTGTTCGCCGCCGAGTCGCTCAAGTCCGGGGTGACGACGCTGGTCGACGACGTGCTGGAGACCCCCGGCCAGGACCTCGACCAGCTCGACGCCGTCGTCGACGCCTACGACCGGATCGGGATCCGCGCCGACGTCTCCGGGCACGTGATCAACCGGCCGTTCGTCGACACCGTCCCGTACGCCGCCGACCGGCTGCCGGCCGACGTCGTCGCCGAGGTGCGGGCCCGGCCGGTGCCGACCGCGGGGGAGTACCTGGCGTTCAGCGAGGAGGCCCTGAAGCGGTACCGGGACCGGGCCGGGGGCCGGGTCCGGTACATGCTGGCGCCGTCCGGCCCGCAGCGCTGCACCGACGACCTGATCAGCGGCGCGGCCGAGCTCGCCGTCGCACACGACGTGCCGTGCCACATCCACGTGCTGGAGACCAAGGTGCAGGCCGTCACCGGCCGCGAGTTCCACGGCCGCACGCTGGTCGAGCACCTGCACCGGATCGGCGGGCTGACCCCCAACACCACCCTCGCGCACGGCATCTGGGTCACCGACGCCGACATCGACCTGCTCGCCGGGCACGACACCTGCGTCGCCCACAATCCGGTGTCGAACCTCAAGCTCGGCTCGGGCATCGCGCCCTGGCGGAGCTACCACCGGGCCGGGGTCACGCTCGGGCTGGGCACCGACGGCTGCTCCAGCAGCGACACCCCCCGGATGCACGACGTGCTCAAGGCCGCCGCCCTGCTGCACAAGGTCACCGGGCCCGACCACCACGACTGGCCGCGGGCCGACGAGGTGCTGCGGGCCGCGACGGCCGGCGGCGCACGCACCGCGCGCCGGCACCGCGAGATCGGCACCATCGCCCCCGGCATGCAGGCCGATCTGCTCGTCTACGACCTGTCCACCCTCGCCTTCACCCCCCGCAACCGGGCCGAGCTGCAGCTCGTCCACTCGGAGAACGGCTCGTCGCTGCGCCGGGTGCTGGTCGCCGGCCGCACCGTCGTGGAGGACGGCAGGCTCACCACCGTCGACGAGGACGCGCTGCGCGCCGAGCTCACCGCCCTGCTGCCGGACATCCGGGCCGGGCAGGACCGCGTCGAACGGCAGAACGACGTCTTCGCCGCGGCGTTCGAGTGGATGCACCGGACCTGCGCCGCGCAGGACGTGGGGGTGCACCGCTGGTCCGGCCCGGACCCGTCACGGAGCCGGGACGGCTGAGGGACCGGTCCGGCCGGGATCAGCGCCGCCGGCGGGCCCGGACGACGGCGTCGTGGGCGATCACCTCGTACCCGTCCGGGTGTGTCACCGGATGCGGCCGGGCGTCGGCGGCCTGCACCTCCCACTCCGCCTCGTCGAGATCGGCGGCGAGCTCGATCTCGTCGGCGAACAGGTCCCGGTCGTGCGGGCGGCGCAGCGGCCCGTCCAGGTCCTTCGGGTGGTGGGCGACCAGCAGCAGCGTCCCGCCCGGTGCGACGGCGGCGGCGAGCCGGGCGTACGCGGGCCGGCGCAGCGCCGACGGCAGGTGCAGGTACTGCGCCGTGACCAGGTCGAACGCCCGCTCCGGCGGTTGCTGGGTGCGCAGGTCGGCGACGTCGAGGGTGATCCGGTCGGCGACCCCGGCCGCCGTCGCCGCCGCCCGGGTCCGGTCCACCGCCACCGTCGAGACGTCGGTCGCGGTCACCTGCCAGCCGCGCCCGGCCAGCCAGACCGCGTCGCCGCCCTCACCGCAGCCGGCATCGAGCGCGCGGCCGGGTTCGAGCTCGGCCGCGTCGGTGACCAGCCAGCGGTTCGGGTTCCCGCTCCACAGGTGCTCCTGGGTCGAGTAGTGCGCGTCCCAGAAGGCGGCCGACCACTGGTCGGCCGCCGGATCGGGATGCCGGTGCCGGGCCGCGACGGCCGCCGCGACGTCGGCGGTCAGCAGGTCCCGGGTGATCGCCGCGGCGGCGGTCGCCCCGGCCGCCACCGCCACCGGGACGGTCGCCATCGGGTCGGTGACGTTCCCGGCCGCGTACAGCCCGGGCACACCGGTCGCCCCCATCGCGTCGACCGGCAGGTGATCGCCGAGCCCGGACGGGTGCGCGACCGGGACCAGCCCCAGCCCGTCGAGGAACCCGGCGCGGGCCCGGACCGGCGGGGACACGGCGAGCGCGTCGCAGGGCACGACGGTGCCGTCGGCGAGCCGTACCCCGGTGAGCCGTTCGCCGCCGGACTCAAGGCCGGACCCGCCGCCGGACCCGCCGTCGGACCCGCCGCCGGACTCGAGGCCGGCCACCCGCCCGTCGACGACGGTGATGCCGCGGGCGGCGAACCCGGCCCACTGCTCGTCGTCGGGCTCCGGGCCGGTGTGCAGGAACAGCGTGACGGCGTCGGTCCAGCGGGTCACCAGCTGGGCCTTCACCAGGTCGTGCGGACCGGTGCAGAGCACCCCGATCCGGCTGTCGCGGTGCTCCCAGGCGTGGCAGAACGGGCAGCCGAACACCGCGCCGCCCCAGTGCCCGGCGAGCCCGTCGAGATCGGGCAGCTCGTCGGTCAGCCCGGTGCTGACGAGCAGCGCGCGCCCGGTCCGGCGCTGCCCGTCGGCGGTGGTCACGGTGAACCCGCCGGTGGCGTCGGCGGTGGCGGACACGACGCGCGCGTCCTGCACGACGCCGCCGTAGCCGCTCACCTCGGCCCGGCCGATCCGGGCGATCTCGGCGGGCGGCAGGCCGTCCCGGGTGAGCCAGTTGTGCACGCCGGCGGCCGGTGCGTTGCGGGGCGTCCCGTCGTCGAGCACCAGCACCCGCCAGCGGGCCCGGGACAGGGTGAGCGCGGCGGACAGGCCGGCCGCGCCGCCGCCGATGACGATCACGTCGTACGAGGTCATGGCGTCCAGGCTGCCCCGCTCCGGCGCGCAATGGCAAAGGTCGTTGCCGGAGTGGCAAAGTGACGGCATGGACGACGCCATCGCGGACACCCTGGCCGGGGTCGGCCCGCGGCTCGCCGGGCTGCGCACCGAGCGCGGGATGACCCTCGCCGACCTGTCGGAGGCCACCGGCATCTCGGTGAGCACGCTGTCCCGGCTCGAGTCCGGCGGCCGGCGGCCCACCCTGGAGCTGCTGCTGCCGATCGCGTCGGCGCACCAGGTCCCGCTCGACGAGCTGGTCGCCGCCCCGCCGGTCGGGGATCCCCGGGTCCGGCTGCGGCCGCGCCGCGCGCAGGGCGCGACCGTCGTGCCGCTGACCGAGCGTCCGGGCGGTCTGCAGGCGTACAAGATGCTCATCCCGTGGCGCGGCGACCGGCCCGATCCGCGGGTGCACGAGGGCTACGAGTGGCTCTACGTGCTCGACGGGCGGCTGCGCCTGGTGCTGGGCTCGCACGACGTCGTGCTCGGGGCCGGCGAGGCCGCCGAGTTCGACACGCACGTCCCGCACTGGTTCGGCTCCGCCGCGCCGGACCGGGCGGTCGAGGTGCTGAGCCTGTTCGGTCCGCAGGGGGAGCGGATCCACACCCGCGCCGCTCCCCGCGGCCGCTGACCGGCTCTACGCTCGTCGGCGTGACCGCCGTCCCGATCCCGGCAACGACCCGGCCGCGGTGGTTCCCGGCCGGGATCGCGGTGGCCGGGACCGCCGGGATCGCGGTCGCCGTCGCGGTCCGGTGGACGACCGGGACCGACGCGTTCCCGGCCGACCCGGTCGGCGTCCTCGCGCTCGCGGCCGGCGCGCTCGCCGCGGCGCTGGTCCGGGAGCGGCTCGCCGGGGCCGGTGCGGCGACCGCGGCCGCCCACGCCGGGATGCTCGCCGGCGCGCTGCTGCTCTACCTGTTCAGCGGGCTCTGCGCCGTCGTCGCCTGGCCGGGCGGCGGTCTCGCGGGCACCGTCGCCGTCGCCGTCTGGAACGTCGCCTGGGTGCCGCCGCTGGTGCTGGTCCAGCTCTGCGTGTCGGCCGCGATCCGGACCGGTCCCGGGCGGCCGTGGACGCACCCGGCCCTCACCGCGCTGACCGGCCTCGCGGTACTGGCGGCGCTGCTGCTCAGCGAACCGGCGGCACCGTTCGCCGGGCTGCCCGCGGTCGCCCCCGAGGCGTGGCGCACCACGCTCGCCCCGGCCGGTGACGCCGCGACGCTGCTCGGGATCGGCGCCCTGCTGATCGTCCCGGTGAGCCTGTGGCGGGCGGCGCTCACCTCACGGGCGGCGGCCCGGGCCCGGGTCGGGATCGCCGCGGCCGGTGCCACGACGGCCCCGCTGACCGTCGCCTTCTGCCTGCTGCTCGCGATCGCCCGCGACCCGGGCCAGGTCGAACCGGAACTCGGGTCGGTGGCGTTCCTGGTCGCGCTCTCCGGCGCCACGGCCGTCGGTGCCTGGTGTGCGCTCCCGGCCGCACGCGGCCCGGCCGGTCCGCGCCGGGTCGCCGCGGTGGTCCGGGCGACGGTGCTGAGCGCGGCCCTGCTCGCGGTGCTCGGGGTGGGCACGCTGCTGGCCGCGCCCGGCCCCGGGCTGGGGGCGGCCGCCGTCGCGCTGGCGGTCGCGCTGACCACGCTGGTCGTCACCGGTGCGGCCTGGTCCGGGTCGTCGGCACTGATCCGGTCGCTGCTCACGCGCCCGGCGCCCGGGCCGGCCGCCGTCCCGCCGCCGGAGCAGCGGCCCGGTGAGCAGGCGCCGGGGATCCCCGCCGACCGTGGTGCACCGCCCGGGCCCCGGGACGCCGCGCCCGCGCCCGGGTCCGGGCCGGTCGTGCCCGGCCTCACCCGGCGCGAGACCGAGGTGCTCGGCCTGCTCGCCGAGGGTGCCAGCAACGCCGGCATCGCCGCCCAGCTGGTCGTCTCCGAGCGCACCGTCGACGCCCACCTGCGGTCGGTGTTCGTCAAGCTCGGGCTCGAACAGGACCGCGGCGTCAACCGCAGGGTCCAGGCCGCCCGGGTCTGGTTCGACACCCGTTGACCTGCGGCGACGCCGATCTCGGTGCTGAGGCCGATGCCCGGCGGGACCCGGCCGGCCGATCCTGACCGGCAGCTCGGACGCCCCCGCGTCCGGCCGACCGCCAGGAGGCCCCGTGATCCCGACCGCCGCACCCGTCCGCAGCACCGGGACACCGGATCCGCAGCGCCTGCGCGGGCACGCCCTCACCGGTCTGTACGCGCTGCTGCTCGCCGCCCTGGTCGGCCGCGTCGCCTTCACCGCCTGGGAACCGCCGTTCGACGGCACCGTCCGGTACGACGACATCCGGCCGATCGCCGGGGCCTACTGGCCGGTGAACCTCTACCTCGGTGGTCCGGCCTACCTGGTGTCCTTCGTGGCGATCGCGGTGCTCACCGTGTTCCTCGCGCGCGGCCGGACCGGCCCGCTGACCCTGGCCGGGGCCGCGTCGATCGGGCTCGGCGGCACGCTGTTCGCGCTCGTGATCACCGCCGAGGCGTTGCCGTTCGGCTACGCCGCCACGGTGCTCCCGGAGCCGGCCGGCCGGGCCCTGTTCGACGTGCTGAACGCCCATCTCGGCGTGCTGGTCCCGGCGATCGTCGGCGGGATGGCCGCGGTGGCGCTGGGGGTGCTGCTCGTGCTGGTGGCCGGCGCGCTGAGCGGGGCGCTGCCCCGGTGGTTCGTCGCCGTCGGGGTGGGCTACCTGGTGCTGTTCGCCGCGCTGCCGCCGGACCTGCCCCGGCCGGTGGCGATCGGCCTCTACCTGGCCGAGGTCTTGATCAGCGCGGTGCTCGGCGGGTTCGGCCTGCGCGCCGCGCGCGGGACGCCGGCCGGGGCGTCCTGAGTCACCGGTCGAAGAACGACGGCACGTCCACCGGGCCGCCCGCGGCGGCGAACTCGGCGGCGACCGCGTCGCGCAGGCCGGCGTCGTGCAGCAGATCGGCGACGACCAGCGCCAGCCCGGCCGCCCCGTCGACGACGCCCCGGTCCCCGCCCGGCCCGCCCGCCGCCTGCGCGAACCCGACGGTGTGCAGGGCGGTGCCGGGCTCGGCGATCGCCAGCATCGGATGGATCGACGGCACCCGCAGCGACACGTTCCCCAGGTCGGTCGATCCGGTCTCGGACTCCGGCACGACGCCGCGCGGCCAGACGGTGCGGCCCCGCTCCGTCTGGTGCACCGCCCACCGCGCGGCCAGCGTCCGGTTGTGCCGGATCGGCAGGTACGGCGGCCGCGGGTCCCAGGTCAGGGTGTAGCCGCAGCCGGTCATCGCGGCGGCACCGACCGCGATCGCCTGCACCCGCGTCGTGAGGTCGAGCAACGACTCCGGGTCCTGGGACCGCAGGTAGTAGCGGGCCGCCGCCCGCTCCGGCACGACGTTCGGCACCTGCCCGCCGTCGGTCACGATTCCGTGCACCCGGTCCCCGTCGGGCAGGTGCTGGCGCAGCATCGCCACGCCCTGGTACCCGAGCACGACGGCGTCCAGCGCGTTGCGCCCCATGTGCGGCTGGGCCGACGCGTGCGCGGCGACGCCGTGATAGGTGACCTCCAGCTGGCGCCGCCCCAGGAACGGGTGGTCGGCGATGTCGTGCGCGAACGGATGCACCATCACGGCCGCGTCGACCCCGTCGAACGCGCCGGCGCGGGCCATCGTCTCCTTGCCGCCGCCGCCCTCCTCGGCCGGGGTGCCGAGCAGCAGCACGGTGCCGATCGGGGCGTCGTCGCGGGCCAGCAGCCGGGCCAGCGCCAGGAACGCGCCGACGGCGGCCGAGCAGATGACGTTGTGCCCGCAGGCGTGCCCGATCCCGGGCAGCGCGTCGTACTCGGCGAGCACCGCGACCGTCGGGCCGGATCCGGTCCCCGCCGTCGCGCGCAGCGCGGTGTCCAGGCCGTACCCGCCGATCTCGGCGGCGATCCCGTGCCGGTCCAGCAGCGCCGCCACCGCGGCCGCCGCCCGGTGCTCGGTGAAGGCGGTCTCCGGATCGGCGTGCAGCCCGTGCGAGAGCTCCAGCAGCTGCTCGGCCAGCTCGTCCACCGCAGCGGTCAGCAGCCGCCGCACCGCGGGCGGCGCCCCGTCGTGCGGCGAGGTGATCGGCTCGGCCGCCGCGGCCCGGACCGCGGTCTCCCGGGTGACGGCGTCGTCGTGGGCCCGGCTCGGCTGCAGCGGGTCCTCGTGCTCGGGACAGGTCACGCCCCGATCATGGCAGGGCTCAGGAGGCGGCCGCGTCCAGTGCCGTGCGCAGCCGCCGCACCGAGGACTCCAGGCCCCAGCGGGCGGCCAGCTCGTCGAGCCGCTCCGGATCGGCCGGCGTGCGGGGGAGCGCGGGGTCCCGGTCCAGGGCCACCGGCGCGTCGGTCACCACCCGCACCACCGGCTCGACGACGCCCAGGTAGTCGCTCGCCGCCATCAGCTTCGCCCGCACCCCGGCCGCCATCCGGCCGTCGTCCGGCCGGGTCACCGCGGCGAGCAGCTCACCCCAGGAGTCGAACCGCCCGACCAGCGTGGCAGCCGTCTTGGCGCCGACACCGGGCACCCCGGGCAGGCCGTCCGAGGGGTCGCCGCGCAGCATCGCCATCTCCGCGTAGGCCGCGCCGGCCCGCTCCGCGGGCAGCCCGAACTTCGCCGCGACCTCGGCCGGGTCCAGCAGCTCGGCCCGGTTCAGGCCGCGCCCGATGTAGAGCAGCCGCACCTGCGGCTCGTCCCGGACGATCTGGATCAGGTCGCGGTCCCCGGACACCGCCAGCACCGGCCCGGTCTCCGCCCGGTGCGCGAGCGTCCCGATGACGTCGTCCGCCTCGTGCCCCTCGGCCCCGGCGGTGCAGATCCCGGCCGCCGCCAGCACCTCCATGATCACCGGGACCTGCGGGGCGAGGGTGTCCGGCACCTCCTCCGGGACGCCGGCGGGGACCTGGTCCGCCTGGCTCGCCTCGACCACCCGGTGCGCCTTGTAGGACGGCAGCGCCGCCACCCGGAACGCCGGGCGCCAGTCCAGGTCCAGGCACGCCACCAGCTCGCGCGGCCGGTGCTCGGTGACCAGCCGGGCGATCATGTCGGTGAACCCGCGCACCGCGTTCACCGGGGTGCCGTCGGGTGCGGTGATGCTCTCCGGGACACCGAAATAGGCACGGAAGTACATGCTCGCGGAGTCCAGCAGCATCAGCGGGCGGTCGCTCATGGCCGGTGAGTCTGGCATTGGTACCCCTGGGGGAGCGCCCGGCCACCACCCGTTCGGCATGATGGGGCGGTGGAGCACAGCGGGACTGCCCCGGTAGGCAGGGGTGAGCAGGAGTGGGCCGTGGACCGCGACGGGTTCGTGCTGGCGCAGGAGCGGAACGGGCACGCGGAGGACGGCCTGGCCGAGGCCGGGCCGCTGGCCAGGGAGTTCGCCGCGCTGACCGGTGAGCTGCTGGCCGCCGGCACGGTCGCCGACGTGCTGGCCAGGGTGGTCGCCGCGGTGCGCCGGGTGATCCCGGCCGCGGACCTGGTCAGCGTCACCCTGCGGGACGGTGACGGCTGCTTCCACACCCCGGTCGAGACCGGCCCGGCCGCGTCCGACATCGACGCCGAGCAGTACCGCAGCGGCCGCGGGCCGTGCGTGGAGTCCGCCAGGGCCGACGGCCCGGCGCTCGCCTACGCCGACGACCTGCGCTCCGACGACCGCTGGCCGGAGTTCGCCGAGGCCGCCGTCCGGCACGGCTACCTGTCGGTGCTGGCGAGCTCGCTGGTGCCCGACGCCGTCCCGCCGCGGCTGCCCGGCGCACTGAACGTGTACGGCCGGGAGCCCGGGGCGTTCGTCCCCGCCGACCGGGACCGGCTGCTGCTGCTGTCCACCCACGCCTCGCTCGCGCTCGCCTCCTGCACCGCGGTGTCCGCCGCCGGCCTGCAGGAGGCGCAGCTGCGGCAGGCGATCGCCTCGCGGGACGTCATCGGGCAGGCCAAGGGCATCCTGATGGCGCGCCGCGGGCTCACCGCCGACGCCGCGTTCGACGTGCTCCGCCGCACCTCGCAGGACCTGAACGTGAAGCTCGTCGAGCTCGCCGGGACCCTCGCCGCGCGGCCCTCCGCGCTCGACGGGGAGTGACCGGCCGGACGTGACGATCGTCGCTCCCCGCAGGTGGGCAGCTGTACCCGGGCGGCGGTCGCACACCCCGCGTGCCCGCATACGCTGCGAGCCATGACCGACGCCGTCGCCACCGGGCTGTTCGCCGACCGGCTCCGCCGGGCCGGCGAGCACGCCGCCGATCAGGGCACCGACGTGCTCTTCCTGACCCCCGGTACCGACCTGCGGTACCTGACCGGATTCGAGGGTTCGTCGCACGAGCGGCTGACCTGCCTGATCGTCCCGGCGGCCGGGCACCGCGCGCCGCCCGCCCTGGTCGTGCCGTCGCTGGAGGCGCCCGGCCTGGCCGGCATCCCGCTGGAGGCCCTCGGCATCGACCTCGTCACCTGGACCGACGGCGAGGACCCCTACCTGCTGGTCAGCGACCTGGCCGGGGGACCGACCCGGGTCGCGGTGGACGACGACATGCCGGCCCGGCACGTGCTCGGCCTGCGCGACGCCTTCCCGGACGTCCCGCAGACCCTCGGCGGCCCGGTGCTGCGCGAGCTCCGGATGCGCAAGGACGCGGCCGAGGTGGCCCGGCTGCGCGCCGCGGGCGAGGCGATCGACCGGGTGCACGCCCGGATCGGCGAGTGGCTCAAGCCCGGGCGGACCGAGGCCGCGGTCGCCGCCGATCTCACCGAGGCGATCCTCGCCGAGGGGCACACCGAGGCGGCGTTCGTCGTCGTCGGCTCCGGGCCGAACGGGGCCAGCCCGCACCACGACGTGTCCGACCGGGTGATCGAGCCCGGCGACGTGGTCGTCGTCGACATCGGCGGGCCGCTCCCGAGCGGCTACAACTCCGACTGCACCCGCACCTACGCGGTCGGCGCGGAGCCCGCAGCGGGCGTCCGGGAGACCTACGCGGTGCTGCAGGAGGCCCAGGAGCGCGCGGTCGCCGCGGTGCGCCCCGGCGCCACCGCCGCGTCGATCGACCGGGCCGCCCGCGAGCACATCGCCGCCGCCGGGCACGGCGCGCACTTCATCCACCGCACCGGCCACGGCATCGGCCTGGACGTGCACGAGGAGCCCTACATCGTGGACGGCAACGACCTGGTCCTCGAGGAGGGCATGGCGTTCTCCGTGGAGCCGGGCATCTACCAGGCCGGACAGTGGGGCGCCCGGATCGAGGACATCGTCGTGGTGACCGCGGACGGCGCGGAGCGGCTCAACCGCAACCCGCGGGACCTGGTCGTCCTGTAGGGGTGTTGTTCCGGGGTGCGCTCGGGGTATCCCCTGAGCGCGCTCACGCCCCGCCCTGCCAGGGTGGGTTGTGCAACCCGTCGCCCACCCCGAGGAGATCCCGGTGAACGTCCCGCAGTCCCGCAGCCTGGTCCGCCCGCGCAACGGCACGGTGATCGCCGGGGTCTGCGCCGGGCTCGCCGACCGGTTCGGCCTCGGCCGCAACACCGTGCGGCTGCTGTTCGTGCTGTCCTGCCTGCTGCCCGGCCCGCAGTTCGTGATCTACCTGGTGCTGTGGTTCATCATGCCGAAGGCCGACTTCTGACCGGCCGGACCGACGACCGCCCGGCAGGTGTCGGGGACTGGTGGCCCGGGTAGCCCCGGGTGATGCAGTACGAGATGTTCCTCAGCACCGTCCGCGACAGCGCCGAGCTGCCCGACCAGGCCGCCGCCGACCGCGCCGTCCGATCCACCCTGCGCGTGCTCGGCCACCGGCTGGCCGGTGGCCGGCCGGGGAACCTGGCGGCGCAGCTGCCCGGCGACCTCGGCGCCGCACTGGGCTCCGAGGGGGCCGGCGAGCGGTTCGACCTCGACGACTTCTACCGCCGCGTCGCCGACGACGCGGGCGTCCCGCAGCCGCAGGCCCGCCGGAACGCCCGCGCCACGATGGCCGCGATCTCGGTCGCGGTGACCGACGAGGAGTACGGCAAGCTCGCCGCGCAGCTGCCCGCCGAGTACGCCGACCTGCTCCTGACCGACGCGGTGCGGCACCGCTGAGCGGTGCCTCAGCGGCCGGACCCGGACTCGTCCTCCCGGTCGAGCCGGGCCCGCCGCTCCTGCTCGCGGCGGCTGTACGCGGCCTGCCGGACGGCGCCCTCGTCGGCGAAGCCCGATCCCAGCGCACCGGCGATGGTGCCCATCGACGCCGACAGCACGGCGATCATCAGGTAGTCGCCGATCCCGGCCTCGCGCATGATGTTCGTGCCGAGATAGTCCGGCGGGATCACCAGCACCGCCGCGGTCAGCGTGATCCCGAACAGCAGCACGTACATGGTGAGCACGCCGAACGCGACCGTCAGCACCGTCGACAGGTTCGACAGCAGCATCTCCTCGCGCAGCGACCGGCTGCGCCGGGACTCCCACAGCCCGTTGTCCAGGATCAGCCAGGTGGTCATCCCGGTCAGCGCGACCAGCATGATGGTGGCCTGCCTGCCGACGCTCAGCGCGCTCGCCAGCTCCCAGATGTTCGAGTAGAAGATGCCGAACGCCGCTCCCGCGGCCGCCGCCGCGATGGCCGGCGAGAGGCTGGGCACCAGCCGCCACGGCCGGTTCGCCCGGACCAGCCCGGCGAGCAGCCGGACCCGGCCGCGCAGGCCGGTGAGGGAGAGCCGGACGTCGACGTCGTCCTCGACGCCCGCGCTGCCGGCGCCGTCGTCGGGAGAATCGCTGTCGGCGGGATCGAGCCGGGTCAGCGAGCCCGCCCGGCCGGCATCGGAGTCCTGGCCGACCCCCGCGCGCTCACGGGACGGGAACAGATGCCGGGTGACCAGCCGGACCACGGTGTCCCGGCAGCGCCGGTACTGGTCGAACGCGCCCAGCGCGGGCAGCGACACCAGCCCGACCCGGGCGCCGGTGGCGCCGTCGGCGACGACCGGGTCGCTGCCCGCCCGCCGCGGCAGGTCGGTGATCAGGACGACCGCGTCGAGATCGTCCTGCTCCCGGGCCCGCTCGCCGATCTCGATCATCGGCAGTGCGCCGTGCCGGTCCAGCGCGATCCGGTGGTCGGTGACCCGGACCTCCCAGCTGCCGTCGGCGTCGCGATCGAGCAGCTCGGGCAGCTCGCGGGCGAGCCGGTGGGCGAGCTCGGTGGGCAGGCCGGGATCGGCGACGAGGCCGAGGACGGTGGGACGGGACGATTCGGTCACGGCGCGGCACGGTAGGCGCCGGGCACGGTCCCGCGCATCCCGGGGCCACCGGTGTCACGATCGGCGATCACGACCACCGGTCACGAAGGGGCCTTCACGGAAAGGGGTGACGCCGGTGTCCGGCGACTGTCCGAAGCGGATGCGCTTCGGGCCCTGCGGCGGGGTCCGGCCGGACCTGGGCTGCGAGCTCGGGACCGGCCCCTGCCCGTTCACCGCGGGCCCGGTGGTGCGCTGGCCGGACCCGCCGGTGCGGTCCGCCCGCCCGCGGGCGCTCGCCGGGGACGGCCCGGTCGTGCTCGCCGACCTGACCTCCCCGCCCTACGACGCCGCGGCGCTCGCCCGGCACGCCCGGATCCTGTCCGGCAGCTGTGACGCGCTGCTGATCGGGCAGTACCACGACGCCCCGGACTTCCCGCCGACGCTGCTCGCCGCGCTGGTCCAGGAGGCCGGCGGACGGCCCTGGGTGACGCTGACCTGCCGGGACCGCAACCGGGTCGTCCTGGAGCAGGACCTCGCCGGACTGGCCGCCGCGGGCACCGACGCCGTGTTCTGCGTGACCGGCGACGCCCGCGCCCCCGGCGTGCGACCGGACGTCAGCCAGGTGTTCGACCTGGACGGCACCCGGCTGGCCGGGCTGGCCGCCGGGGCCGGGCTGGCCGCCGTCGTGCCGGAGGCGCCCGCCGCGCCGCCGGTGGACCTGCGGCCGGCCCGGCTCGCCGAGAAGCAGCGGGCCGGGGCCGGCGCCGCCGTGCTCAACCACGCCGGCTCGCCGGCCCGGGTGGCCCGGTTCGTCGACCGGGCCCGCGGCGCCGGCGCGACCCTGCCGGTGCTGGCCGGGGTCGCCGTGTTCACCGACGAGGCCGGTGCGCGGACCCTGCAGGCGTTCCCCGGCCTGGAGCTCGATCCGGCCACGGTGCGGGCGGTGCTGGCCGCACCGGACCCGGTGGAGGCCGGGATCGGTGCCGCCGTCGACGAGGCCGTCGCGCTGCTCGCGGTGGACGGCGTCGCCGGGGTGAACCTGTCCGGCCGCGGCACCTCCGCCGACGACACCGCCGCCACCGGGATCAAGGCCGAGATCGCCCGCCGGATCCGGGACCGGGTCCGCGGGTAGACCGCCCGGCACCGGGTAGCCCGCACGCATGGCCGATCCCGTCCCGGAGCGCATGGAGCTCGAGTTCGACACCGTCGCCGGCTGGACCGGCCACGCGGTCGCCGAGCTCGGCGACGACCATGCCGAGCCGGCCGCCTGCCGCGGCAGCGCCAGCCCGGCCGGGCTGGACTGGCTGGCCGCGCGGTGCGGGCTGCGCCCCGGCGACCTGCTCGCCGACGTCGGCGGCGGCACCGGCGGCCCGGCCGCCTACGCCCGGCGGACCACCGGTGCCGCCCCGGTGGTGATCGACCCGATGCCGGCGGCGTGCCGGGCGGCCGCGACGATGTTCGGCCTGCCCGCCGTGGTCGGCGGCGGCGACGCGCTGCCGCTGGCGACGGCGTCGGTGCGGGCCTGCTGGAACCTCGGCGTGCTGTGCACGGTGCGCGACAAGGCCGCGGTGCTCGCGGAGGCGCACCGGGTGCTGCGCCCTGGCGGATCGCTGGGCCTGCTGGTGTTCGTCGCGGACCGGCCGCGCCCGCCCGGCGCGCCGGACGGGAACCTGTTCCCGGCCCGGACCGCGGTGCACGAGCTGCTGGCGGCGGCCGGGTTCGCCCGCACCGCCGAGGTGGCGCTGACCGAGCTGCCGCCGGCCCCCGCGGCGTGGCGGCAGCGGATCGACCGGGTCGAGAGCGTCCTGGACCGCGACCACGGCGACGACCCGCGGTTCGCCGCCGCCCAGGAGCAGTCCCGGCGGATCGGCGCGCTGATCGCCGACGGCGTCGTCGAGGGCAGGCTGCTGCACGCGACCGCCCGCTGATCGGTTGCGCACCAGCGGTTTTCACCGGCCGGACCCGGGTAGGCGGCGGGCAGCCGACAACGAGGAGAACACATGCGCGCACTGACCTGGCACGGCCACCGCGACGTCCGGGTGGACACCGTCCCGGACCCGGTGATCGAGCAGCCCGACGACGTGATCGTCCGGATCACCAGCAGCGGGCTCTGCGGCTCCGACCTGCACCTCTACGAGGTGCTCAGCCCGTTCCTCGATCCCGGTGACGTGCTCGGTCACGAACCCATGGGGATCGTCGCCGAGACCGGGTCCGCGGTGACCGCGCTGTCGGTCGGGGACCGGGTGGTGGTCCCGTTCAACGTGAGCTGCGGGAACTGCTGGACCTGCGGGCAGGGACTGCAGTCGCAGTGCGAGACCACCCAGAACCGCGAGATGGGGATGGGGGCGTCGCTGTTCGGCTACACCAAGCTCTACGGCCAGGTGCCCGGCGGGCAGGCCGAGTACCTGCGCGTCCCGTTCGGCAACTCGCTGCCGATCGCGGTGCCGGAGGGCCCGGCGGACGACCGCTTCGTCTACCTGTCCGACGTGCTGCCCACCGCCTACCAGGCCGTGCAGTACGCGGACACGCCGAAGGACGGCACGCTCGTCGTGCTCGGCCTCGGGCCGATCGGCGACATGTGCACCCGGATCGCGCGCCGGCTCGGCGTGGCCCAGGTGATCGGCGTCGACCTGGTCCCGGAGCGGCTGCGCCGGGCGCAGGCCCGCGGCACCACCGCGCTCGACCTGCGCAACGGCGACGACGAGGTGCGCGAGGCCGTCCAGGGGCTGACCCACGGCCGCGGCGCCGACGCCGTCATCGACGCCGTCGGGATGGAGGCGCACGGCTCGCCGCTGGCGAGCACCGGCCAGAAGCTGGCCGCGGTCGCGCCGTCCGGCATCGGGCAGACCCTGATGCAGAAGATGGGCGCCGACCCGACGACGGCGCTGGAGCTGGCGATCTCGCTGGTCCGCCGCGGCGGCACCGTGTCGCTGTCCGGCGTCTACGGCGGCAGCGCCACCCCGCTGCCGATGCTCACCCTGTTCGACAAGCAGATCCAGCTGCGGATGGGCCAGGCCAACGTGTGGCGCTGGGTGCCCGAGCTGCTTCCGCTGCTCGGCGACGACGACCCGCTGGGCGTCGACGACTTCGCCACCCACCGGCTCCCGCTGGAGCAGGCGCCCGACGCCTACGCGATGTTCCAGGAGAAGTCCGACGACGCGGTGAAGGTGCTGTTCACACCCGGCGCCTCCTGATCGGACCGGTCCTCCCCGTGGCTATCGTGATCGTCTGTCACACCCTCGGGGAGGAACCGGATGACCACCGTGCGGGACGGGGCCAAGCGGGCCAGGACGAACCTGAAGCGCCGTGACCAGGCGCGGCTGGTGCTGCCCGACGACCGCGACCCGGTCGGGCTGCTGGAGGGCCAGCACGCCTCCCGGCTCCCCGATCTCGTCCCGGTCCGGGTCGGGCGGATGCTCCAGTCGCCGTTCGCCTTCTACCGCGGCGGCGCCGCGCTGATGGCCCGGGACCTGCGCGACGCGCCGGTCTCCGGGATCGACGTGGTGCTGTGCGGCGACGCGCACATCTCCAACTTCGGGTTCTACGCCTCGCCGGAGCGCGAGCTCGTGTTCGACCTCAACGACTTCGACGAGGCCGGCGTCGGGCCGTGGGAGTGGGACGTCCGCCGGCTCGCGGCGAGCGTCCACATCGGCGGCCGGGACATCGGCCTGTCCGAGGACGCCTGCTCGGACGCGGTGGTCGCCGCCGCCGACTCCTACCGCCGGGTCCTGCGGCAGTTCGTCGAGCTGTCCGCGGTGGAGCGCTACTTCTACCGGGTGGACACCTCCGACGTCGCCGAGCGGCTCGGCGAGGCGGGCCGCCGGACCTGGCTCAAGGCCACCGACAAGGCCCGCGGCCGCACCTCGGAGCAGGTGCTGCGCAAGCTCACCGTGCAGTCCGAGAACGGCGTGCTGCGGATCGACGACCAGCCGCCGGTGCTGCAGCACGTGAACCACGCGTCCGCCGACGACATCCCGGAGCTGTTCGACCAGTACCGCTCCACGCTGCGCGAGGACGTCGCGTTCCTGCTGGCCCAGTTCCGGCCGGTGGACTTCGCGCTGCGGGTGGTCGGCGTCGGCAGCGTCGGGACCCGCTGCTACCTGATCGCGCTGGAGGGGCCGGCCGGGGAGGTGCTGTTCCTGCAGGCCAAGGAGGCGCAGGCGTCGGTGCTGACCAGCCACGGCGGCCGGCCGGCGGTGATCCCCGGCTACGAGGGCGCCGCCGACCACGTCGAGGGCCACCGGGTGGTCGCCGGGCAGCGCATCCTACAGGCCACCTCGGACCCGTTCCTCGGCTGGATCACCGGCTGGGCGGGGGAGTCCGACGACCGGCCGCGGGTCGACTACTACTGGCGCCAGTTCCGCGACATGAAGGGCTCGATCGACCCGGCCGCGCTGTCCCCGGTGGAGTTCCGCGCCTACGGCGCGCTCTGCGGGGCGCTGCTCGCCCGCGCGCACGGGCAGTCCCCGGGCGGCCGGGTGATCGCCGGCTACCTCGGCCGGTCCGAGCGGTTCGCAGTGGCGACGGCCGGGTGGGCCGCCGGGTACGCCGACGTCGCCGAGGCCGACTTCGAGGCGGTCACCGCCGCCGTCGCGGCCGGCCGGCTGCCGGTGGAGCGCGGCGTCTGATCCCGCCGGCCCGTAGTGCTACGCAGGTGGCGGCGCGCGCCGGGGGGCTAGGTTGCGGCGCATGAGCCGAGCCGAGTCCGTGACCTCCGCCGGGACCGTGCGCGGGGTGCGCCGCGCGATGATCGTCGCGGTGGTCGGTGCGCTGCTCGTCGCCTCCCTGCTGGGCATCGTCGCGCTGCTCGGCGGGGACTTCGGCGAGCTGCAGTTCCGGATCGTGCTGACCACGCTGGTGGTCGCCGCGTTCGGCACGACGGCGCTGTGCCATCTCGCCGTCGTCACCCGCGCCGTGCGGGTGGTCGGTTTCGCCGGGATCGTCGCCGGCGCCGGGGCCGCGATCTGCGCGCTGGCGCTGATCTGGCGGGACTGGGCGTCGGCGACCGGGCCCGAGGAGGGCCTGTTCAAGTCGTTCGTCGTGCTCAGCGTGCTCGCGGTGAGCCTGGCGCACGCCAACCTGCTCCTGCTGCTCGCCGGCAACCGGCACCGGGTGATCCGGGCCGGGCTGGCGGCGACGCTCGCCGCGATCGCGGTGGTCGCGACGATGATCCTGCTCCCGGTGCTCACCGACGGCGCGATCCCGGGCAGCGGCGACGACGGGTACTGGCGGTGGCTGGGGGTCGCCGGGATCGTCGACGCGCTCGGCACCATCGCGCTGCCGGTGCTCGCCGCGGTGCTGCGCCCGCGCCCGGCACCCGACGGCGGGGCCCCTGACCCGGCCACGGCACCGGCCCAGGTCGGTGGCGGGACCGGGGCCGGGGAGCCGGTCCGGCTGCGCCTCGACCTGCCCGCCGGCCTCGCCGACCGGCTGGCCCGGCACGCCGGCGGCGGCGCCCTGGAGAACGCCGCGCTGGACGCGATCGACCGCGGGCTCGCCGCCGCCGAGTCGTCCCGGCCGGTTGCGGTGGGCGACCCGCCGACCCGTTCGGTGCCGGATCCGGCGCGCCCGGCCCCGGATGTGCCAGGGTCGTAGCCCCTACGCACGCGCGAACGACCGAGGAGGCCGCATGACGGAGGCGACCGGGGAGGCGACCGGGACCGAGATCGCGGTGGCGGTCGACGGTTCACCGGGCGCGGTCCAGGCCGCCCACTGGGCGCGTGACCTGGCAGAGGTGTGGCGGATGCGGGTCCGCCTGCTGCACGTCACCGCCGGGCCGGACGCGCCGGCGGACCTGGAGCGGCTGGCCGGGGAGACCGGTGCCGGGCTGCAGCTGCTGCCCGCACCGCCCGGCGCGGGCACCGACGGGATCGCCGACGCGGTGCTGGCGGCGACCGGGCCGGCCCGGATGCTCGTCGCGGGCAGCCACGGTGCCGGGGCGACCGGCGCGATGCTCGCCGGCCGCTTCGCCGACCGGGTGGCGCGCAGCGCACCGGTCCCGGTGGCGATCGTGCGGGACGCCGAGCCGGGGGCCGAGGGGGTCGTCGCCGGCGTCGGCGGCGGCGAGTGCGACCACGACGAGGCCGTCGTCGCCGAGGCCGCCGCGCTGGCCGCCGCCTGGGCGGCCCCGCTGACCCTGGTGCACTCCTGGTCGGACGTCGTCGCCCGGGCGGGCACCCGGCTGCACCGGGTGCAGGCCGACCGGGAGACGGTCGCCGGTGCGGCGCACGCGGCGCTCGAGGCCGCGGCCACCACCGCCCGCGACCTGGTGCCGGACGTGCACACCCGGATCGTCGAGGGCACCGCACTGCGGGCGCTGCTCGACGTCGCCGCGACCGCCAGGGCGGTGGTGGTCGGCCCGTACGGCGCCACGCCGCCGGTCGGGATGCAGCTCGGTTCGACGAGCCGGTCGCTGGTCGCGTTCGCGCCCTGCCCGGTCGTCGTGCTGCCGGCCCGGGTCAGCGCCGCAGGTACGCCAGGGTGAGCGCGGCCAGCGGGCCGAGATCCTTGTAGTCGGCCACCTCGGGCGGCAGCGTCTGCAGCACCGACACCAGCCGGTCGCGCCACGCCGGTACCCGTTCGAGCCGCTCCAGCGCGAGCAGCCGGATCCCGATCAGGAACAGCACCGAGCCGGTCAGCGGGAGCCGGACCAGGTGCTGCACCTCGGTCCGCAGGTGGATCTCCCGGCCCGGGTCGGTGACCCGCAGCGGACGGCGGGCCGGCGCCCAGGACGGCGCCGCGTCCAGCGACAGGTCGAGCCGGTCGTCGGGCTGCAGCCCCCAGTTGAGCCGCCGGTAGACCTCGCCCGGCGCCATCCGCAGCAGGAACCCCTCGGCCCGCTCGAACACCCCGCCGGGACCGTTCCCGGGCACCGGGCCGTGCAGCTCGCGGAAGCTCATCCCGGCGTCGAACCCGACCGACCAGACCGACGCGGCGGCGACCGCGCCGGCGTCGAGCCAGAGCCGTCCCTCGCGGGCGCCGAGCACGACGACGTCCTCGGTGAGCTGCCGGGAGGCGAACCGCAGCGGATGCTCGGGCAGCGTCGACCCGTCGCCGAACACGAACTCCTGATCGACGCCGAGCCGGGTGTTGCGGAAGCGGTACCGGTCGCCGTCGCGGACCAGTGAGCAGGTGTCCGGCTGCTCGGCGGCGAGCCTTCCGGTGAGGTGGAGCAGCGCGTCCCAGCAGGCGGCCCGGCTGTGCCCGGCGGCGACGAACCGGGCCGGTTCCCGGTCCAGGATCGCGGCCCGCTGCGCCGCGACCGCCTCGTAGCCGTCGGCGGAGCCGGGGACGTGCAGGACCGTCCCGCCCCACGAGCCGGCCTCGGTCGGCCGGGCGACACCGGCCGGCTCGACGTTCGCGCTGATCCGGTAGGTGCTGTGCGGCAACGGGAACGGGTAGGACGCCAGGTCGTCCGGGTAGGCGGTCACAGGTCCAGCTCCAGGGCCGGGCCGGCGGCCCGGGACACGCAGAGCGCGATCCGGCCGTCCCGCCCGGCGTGCACGGCGTCCCGGTGGTCGACGGCGCCGTGGCGGACCGGGGTCAGGCACTCGCCGCAGACGCCGCTGCGGCACAGGCTGGGCGCGGCGACCCCGATCCGGTGCACCGCGTCGAGCAGCGACTCGGCGGCCCCGACCTCGACGGTCCGCCCGCTGCGCCGCAGCACCGCCCGGAACGGCCGCCCCGGCTCGGTCCGCCGCTCGAAGGGCTCGCTGTGCACCCGGGCGTCCACCCAGTGCGCGTCCCGGGCGGCCGCCCCGACGGCCGCCGTCAGGCCGGGCGGGCCGCAGCTGTACAGGTGGCTGCCGAACGGCGCCGTCGTCACCAGCCGGTGGATCCGCCCGGCCGCCGCCGCGCGCCCGGTGGCGGTGGTCAGCCGGTCCCCGCAGAGCTCCCGCAGCTCGTCCAGGTGCGGCGCGGCACCGGGCCGGTGCACGTACAGCACCGAGAACGGGTTGCCCCAGAACGTGTGCCAGCGGACGTGCGACAGCACCGGCGTCACCCCGATCCCGCCCGCGACGAGCAGGTGCCTGCGCGCCGTGTCGACCGGGGCGAACCCGCTGCGCGGCATCGTCGCCCGCATCCGGTCACCGGGCCGCAGCCGGTGCATCCGGCGGGACCCGCCGGAGCCGTCCGGGCGCAGCGCGACCGAGACGTGCCACCGGTCCGGGGTGATCGACGGGCCGGTCAGCGAGTAGGCGTTCCAGCGCCCGGGCGCCCACTCCAGGCCCAGGTGGCTGCCCGGCGGGTAGGACGGCGGCGGCCCGCCGTCGGCGCGGGTGAACGCGACCGAGCGGACCCCCGGGCACGCCTCGTTCACCGCGTCGACCCGCAGCTCCAGCGTCACACCGGGCTCCCGAGGAACGCGGCGTGCGTGCGCGAGTGGTGGTGCGCGACGACCAGCCGGTGGGCGCATCCCGGGCAGCGCACCGGGCCGCCGATCGCGGCGGTCGCGGCGAACCGCAGGTGGCAGTGTCCGCAGTGGATCGCGCGCGGCCGGGCCCCGTGCGGGTCGGTGTCCACGTCGGTCGGCCGCAGGTCCAGTTCGGAGTCCAGCGCGCCGCGGGCCAGCGCCGCCGCCCGGACCTGCTGGACCTCGCTCTCGGTGCCGGTGACCAGGATCCGCCAGCCGGTGACCATCGTGGGCAGCTCGGCGTCGAGCAGCCCGCCGGCGTCCGCGGCGGCCCCGAGCACCCGCAGCCGGTCACCGGCGCGCAGCGGCGGCGGCACCGCGGTGCCCACCGCGACCACCAGGTGCGGGGCGGCGGAGCGGCCGGCCGCGGGATAGCGGGGCAGCGTCGTCTGCTCCACCGCCAGGTACGGCGGGACGGGCGTGGGCATGGCGGTCCTGTCCTGGGCACGGGGTGTGCCGGTCTGTGCCGGGCTGTACCGATCCGGGGCCGGGCCGATCCTACGGCGGCCCGGGGCTCAACCGCTGCCGTGCCCGGCCGGGAAGAATCGTCCTTCGCCCGCGACCTCGACCACCACCCGGTCGCCGGGCCGCACGTCGTTCCGGCCGGGCACCCTGGCCAGCAGGCCGGTGCCGTCGAGATCGAGCACCACCGTGGCGTCCGGGCCGTGGAAGACGACGTCGGAGACCTTGGCGGTGGGTTCGCGGTCGCCGTCCGGCGCCCGCAGCCGCAGCTGCTCGGGACGCAGCAGCAACTGGCCCGGCCCGGTGCCGGCCGGGACCGGGATCCGGCCGAGCACGGTGCCCGCGGCGCCGTCGGCGACGTCCGCGGCGAGCACCACGGCGTCGCCGACGAAGCTGCCCACCCCGACGTCGGCGGGGGAGTCGTAGAGGGTGCGCGGCGGCGCGCACTGCACCACCCGCCCGCCGCGCAGGACGGCGACCAGATCGGCGGTGCCCAGCGCCTCCTGCTGGTCGTGGGTGACCAGCACCGCCGTCGCACCGGCGGCGGTGAGCGCGTCGCGCACCTGACCGCGCACCTCCGCGCGCAGCCCGGCGTCCAGCGCGACGAACGGCTCGTCGAGCAGGACCAGCGCCGGGGCGGGCGCCAGCGCCCGGGCCAGCGCCACCCGCTGCTGCTGGCCGCCGGACAGCTCGGCGGGCATCCGGTCGCCATACCCGGCGAGCCCGACGAGCTCCAGCACCTCGCCGATCCGGTCGCCGCGGCGGGCCCGGCGGTCCAGCCCGAACCCGACGTTCGCCGCGACGTCGAGATGGCCGAACAGCGCGCCCTCCTGGGAGACCAGGCCGACCCGGCGGCGCTCCGGGGCGACGGCCACGCCGTCCCCGGCGACCAGCCGGCCGCCGAGCCGGATGCTGCCCCGCTCGGCCGGATGGAACCCGGCGACCGTGCGCAGCAGCGTCGTCTTGCCGCAGCCGGAACCGCCGAGCACGGCGGTGAGCGTCCCGGCCGGCACGGCCAGGTCCACGCCGGACAGCACCGGGGTTCCCGGATGTCCGGCGTGGACGCCGTCCAGCACCAGTGCGGGCTCCTCGTCCATCAGTCCCCTCCTCTGCGCCGGAGCACCCGGTCGAGCACGAGCGTCGGAATCGCGGCCAGCAGCACCAGCAGCACCGCGTACGGCGCGGCCGCGGCGAACTGGCTCGCCCCGGTCCGCGACCAGATCGCCATCGCCAGGGTCTCGGTGCCGGTCGGCCGGAGCATCAGCGTGGCGGGCAGCTCGCGGGCGACCGACACGAACACCAGCGCCGCCGCCGCCACGATCCCCGGCGCCGCCAGGGGCACGGTCACCCTGGCCAGGGTCTGCAGCCGGCCGCGGCCCAGCGACCGGGACGCCTCCTCCAGCCGCACCGGGGCGTCGGACACTGCGGTCCGCACGATGCCGACGGCCAGCGGCAGGAACAGCACCGCGTAGCCGGCGATCAGCATCGGCAGCTGCTGGTAGAGCTGCGGGAAGACCCGGATGCCCAGGTAGACCAGCGCCAGCCCGACGGTGACGCCGGGCAGCGCGAACCCGAGATAGGTGACGTTCTCCAGGGCCCGCACCAGCCGCCCCCGGTGCCGGGCGGCGAGCACCCCGACCGGCAGCGCCAGCGCGACGGTGAGCAGCGCGCCGAGCCCGGCGACCTGGAAGGTGTCCAGCGCGGTCGCGGCCAGGTGCGGGAGGTCGATGCCGGCCGACGCGCCGGCGATCGTCCAGACGGTGAGGCTGTAGGCCGGGACGCCGAGCGAGATCCCGATGACGACGAGCACGAACAGCAGCCCGGCCGGCGTCCACCGGCCCAGCGGGGTCGGCCCGGCCCGGCGGCCCGCGCCGCGCCCGACCCGTTCGGTGGACCGGCCGCGCACCCGGGCCTCGGCGATCGTCACCACGATCGCCAGCGCGACCAGGGCCAGCCCGAGCACCGCGGCCGGCGTCGGGTCGAAGGTGGACCGGTAGCGGGTGAAGATGCCGAGGGTGAAGGTGTCGAAACGCATCAGCGACGGCACCCCGAAGTCGCTGATCACCGAGAGCGCGACCAGCAGCGCCCCGGCCAGGACGGCCGGCCACACCCGGCGCAGCGTGACGGTCAGCAGGACCCGCACCGGACCCAGGCCGAGCGACCGGGCCGCCTCCTCCATGCCGGCGTCACCCCGGGAGAGCGTGGCCGACACGGCGAGGAAGACGTAGGGGAAGCTGACCGAGCTGAGCACCAGCAGCGTCCCGCCGAAGCCGACGATCCCGGGGAAGCCGGAGATCCAGCCGAATCCGGCGACGTAGGACGGCACGGCCAGCGGCAGCGCGAACAACACCCCCCACACCCGGCGTCCGGGCAGGTCGGTGCGCACCACCAGCCAGGCCGCGACGGTCCCGACGACCATGCAGACCAGCGTCGCGCTCACGGTCAGCACGACCGTGTTCGCGAACAGCTGCCCGGTCCGCGGCCGGGTCAGCACGTTCACCACGTAGTCCGGGCCGCGTTCGAACGACCGGATCGCGAGATAGACCAGCGGGGTGAGCATCAACAGCCCGGCCAGGGCGGCACCGGCGACCAGCGCCGGTGCCGCCCCGCCGGACCGCCGTCGGACGGCGCTGCGGAGCACGATCAGCTCATGCCGGCTTCTTGCAGCATCTCAAGGGTCTCCTCCAACGTCCGGAGATCCGCCAGGTCGATGTCGGGCTGCTCCAGCTCGGTGATGTCGGGCATGTCGTAGACCGTGGAGGTGATCCCGGACCGGACCGCGTACTCACCGGAGGTGTCGACGAAGTACTGCTGGGCGACCTCGGAGGTCAGGAACGCGACCAGCTCCTGGGCGCGGGCCGGATCGTCGGCGGTGTCCATCACGCCCGCTCCGGCGACGTTGACCAGGCCGAGCGGATCACCGCCGACGTGGTGGTTGCGGGTGCGCAGGTTCTCCTCGCCGAGCTCCTCCATCTTGGAGTAGATGTAATAGTGGTTGACGAGTCCGATCTGGATCTGGCCGTTCTCGATTCCGTCGATCACGCCGTGGTTGTTGTTGAACCGCTCCGGGTTCTGCGCGTCGAAGTCCGCGAGCCACTGCCGCGCACCGTCGTCGCCCCGGTCCAGGCGGACCGCGGTGACGAAGGTGTTCCACGACGAGTTGCCCGGCGGGAAGCCGATCTGGCCCGCCCAGCGCGGGTCGAGCAGATCGTCGAGGCTCTGCGGCAGCTCGTCGGGGGTGAGGTCCTGCGAGTCGTAGGCGATCACCCGGGCGCGCGCGGAGGTGGCGGTCCAGGAGCCGTCGGCGGCGACGTAGCCGTCGACGACGCCGTCGTACACCTCGTCGTCGAGGGGGACCAGCCGGCCGGCCTCGGACAGTGCGCCGAGCGCCCCGGCGTCCTGGGCGAAGAACACGTCGGCCGGGCTCGCCTCGCCCTCCTCCAGGACCTGGGCGACGAGCTCGGCGGTGTCGCCGTACCGGATGTCGAGCGGGATGCCGGACTCGGCCTCGAACTGGTCGAGGAGCTCCTGGACCCGGCTCTCCGAACGTCCGGAGTAGACGGTGAGCGGGGCGGCGTCGCCGGCGGTGGTTCCGTCCGGTGGTGCGGCGGCGTCGTCGGCGGGGGCGCCCGCGCAGGCGGTGAGGGCCAGTGCAGCTGCGGCTCCTGCGGCCAGCAGTCTCCAGTGGTGGGACGTCGGTCGTTCGGTGATCTGCATTGATCGCTCCGGGGTCGTGTCACGACGGTCGCCGGCGCGACGCTACCTCCCAAACGTACATTCAGGATGGAACAGATGTTGCGGATTGCTCAGTCCAACCGGTCACCCCGGACGGGTGACCGGGGTCACCAGGACTGATGAACTCCGGGCCGCGGAGCTAACGCTGCTGGTCGGAGCGCGATGAACCGGCATCGGAGGCGACCGGGAGGGGGTGCGTCGTGGAACAGCACGGACCGTCGTACCGCCCGCGACACGCCGCGCCCGGGACGCGCCCGGCGGCGCCGGTCGAGCCCGCCGCGGGCCCGGGCCCCGACGGACGGCTGCCCGGGTTCCCGGACGCGCTGCTACCCCGCCGGCGGTCACCGCGACTCGTCGGCGCCGGGCTGGTCGCCGCGATCGCCGGCCTGCTCGCCGTGTTCACCGGGGTGGTCGTGGCCGCGGACCGGGCCGGGCCGGCCGCCGGGCCCGCCGCGGCGGCGAGCGCGGCGATCACCGAGTGGCGCGACGGCGGCGGGCAGGTCCGGGTCACCCGGATCACCGAGGATCTCGCCGCGATCACCCGGGCGGCCGATCTCGCGACCATGCGGGACGCGTGCCGCGACCTGCGCGACGACGTCGCCACGGCCCGCGCCTACCCGCCGATCCCGGACCCGCGCGCCCAGGCGTCCTGGGGTGCGGGGCTGGACGCCGGTGCCGACGCGGCCCGGAACTGCGTCGCCGGGGCCTCGCTGGGGGACGCGGGGCTGCTCGGGGCGGCTGCGGACGACCTGGACGGGATGAGCGGGCACCTCGCCGACGTCGCCGCCCGGATCGCCGAGCTCGCGGCCTGAGCCGGCCCGGCCGGACGAGCCCGGGTCGTGCCGCGGCATGCCGGGCCAGACCGACCGTGCCGCGGCGGGCCGGGCCGACCGTGCCGAGCCGCGGCGGACCGACTGTGCCGAGCCGTGCCGCGGCGGGCCGATCCGTGCTGCGGCGGGCCGATCCGGTCGTGCCACGGCACGCCAGGCCGACCGTGCCGCGGCATGCCGGGCCAGGCCGACCGTGTCGAGCGGCGCCGGACCGACTGTGCCGAGCCGTGCCGCGGCGGGCTGAACCGTGCCCTGCCGGACCGGCCGACTCACTCCGACCTGGCCGGCTCCGACGCTGCGCCGGTCCTGCTCGACCCCGCCGCCTCGGCCGCCCCGCCGAGATGCAGCTCAGCGCGCGATGTTGATCTCCGCGGCCCGCTGAGCTGCATCTCGACGACCGGAGGGCTGCGGAGTGCCTCCCACGCCTGCCGGGCCGGGCCGTTCCGTGCCGCCCGGTGCCGCACCGACCCGCGCCCATCTCACCGAGATGCATCTCAACGGGAATTGTCGATCTTCGCGGCCCGCTGAGCTGCATCTCGGCGACGGTTGGGGTGCGGGGTGCGACCCGAACCTGCCGGGTCGTGCCGTACCGCGTCGCACCGTGCCGACTGTGATCCGCACCTGCCGCGCGGACCCGCGCACCGGGGCGGGGCCGACCCGCGCGCCGGGGCCGTGCCGCGCGCGTCGCGTCGCACCGTGCCGGCTGTGATCCACACCTGCCGCGCAGACCCGCGCACCGGGGCGGGGCCGACCCGCGCCCCGGGGCCGTGCCGCGTCGCGTCGCACCGTGCCGGCCATGACCCGCGCCTGCCGCGCCGACCCACGCGCCGGGCCGCACCAGCCCACGCGCCCGACCGCGCTCGCCGGGCCCGCGCTCGATCCGATCCGATCCGTACTGCCGCTCCGGGCCCGACCCGCGCGACCTGCCCGCCCACCGCCGCCCCGTGCTGCGCGGCCACCCGCGCCCACCTCACCGAGATGCAGCTCAGCGGGAATTGTCGATCTTCGCGGCCCGCTGAGCTGCATCTCGGCGGCCGGAGGGGTGCGGCGGGGCGAGCAGCGGCGGCGCGAAGGGCGTGGCGCTGGACGTCGCCGGCGGGGGAGTGCCGGTTCCCGCGCGCGGTGAACATCACTAAATATGCCCAGTTGTTCAAGTGTGGGGTATGACTCTCTCCGATCGGTCGCGATCATCCGGTTCGTCCGGTGCGCGGCCCGCCCGACGCAGCGCAGGAGGACCCCGTGACCCGCATACGTGCCCTGACCCGGCTGGCCGCCGCCGCGGCCGCGGTCCTGCTCACCGCGGGATGCGTGCAGACCACCGGCGGCGGCGAGGCCGCCGGCGACCCGCCGAACACCGTCACCTTCGCCACCGGATTCGCGATCGACGACCTCGATCCGCTGGAGAACGGCTTCTGGGGCCCGGAGTTCGGCTACGTCGAGCTGCTGATGCGCCCGGACCGGGCGGGCGAGCCGACCCCCTGGGTGCTGACCGACCTGACCTCGACCGGCCCGACCACCTGGGAGCTGACCCTCCCCGAGGGTGCCGGCTTCGTGAACGGCACACCGCTCGACGCCGACGCGCTCGCCGCACTGCTCACCTTCCAGCTCGCCGAGAACGCCTCCTTCGCGGCGGCCCTGCCCGGCGCCACGGCCGAGGCGACCGGACCGCTGGCGGTCACACTCGTCACCTCGCGGCCGGCGCCGAACGTCCCGGCACTGCTGGCCGACGAGTCGATGGTCCCGGTCTTCGACGTCGCCGCCTACCGGGAGCACCGCGACTCCGGCGCACCCGCGTCCGAACTGGTCGGTGCGGGCATCTACACCGGACCGTACGTCGTCGACTCGCTCGACGGGGCCGCCGCGCAGCTCTCGCCGCGGGCCGACCACTGGCAGGGCCCGCCCGCGCTCGACGCGGTGACCGTGCGGTTCGTGCCCGAGGCGTCCGCCCGGATCCAGGCCGTCCAGTCCGGCGAGGTGGACATCGCGCTGTACCCGCCGACCGCCACGGCCTCCACCCTGGAGGGCCGGGACGACGCCTTCTACGTCACCGGGGCGACGAGCGGCCCGACCTTCCAGCTCGAGCTCAACCACCGCGCGGCCCCGTTCGACGACGCGCAGGTCCGGCGGGCCGTCTACCGGGCGATCGACTACGACGCACTCGCGAACGACGTGATGAACGGGCTGTACCTGCCGGTGACCGGGATCTACGACGAGTCCCGCCCCTGGGCCGAGCCGACCACGACGACCGACCCGGCCGGTGCCGCGCGCCTGCTGGACGAGGCGGGCTGGACCCGCGACGGCGACGGCCCGCGCACCCGCGACGGCGCCGAGCTGCGGTTCTCGATGCTGACCTACCCGCAGCAGCCCGACTCCGACGCCCTCGCACTGGCCGTCCAGGCGCAGCTGGCAGCGCAGGGCATCGGCGTCGACATCCAGCAGGTACCGGACATCACCGACGCCGTGGAGCAGCCGACCGGCTGGCAGGCGTCGGTCCGGGCGAGCGGGATGCTGTCGTTCGGCGGCGACTACGTGCTCCCGCTGGTCAACACCGTGCGCAGCGACGGACCGAAGAACTACACCGGTACCGCGGATCCCGAGCTGGACGCGCTGATCGACCAGGTCGCGGTCGAGCTGGACACGGCGGCCCGGGACGATCTGCTCCGCCGTATCCAGCACCGGATCGCCGACGGCGGCCACCTCGGCTACATCGGGCAGCGCAGGGGTGCGGTGATCACCGGACCGGCCTGGCAGGGCTACGAGATCGAGGGCTCCAACCTCTGGGTCTCCCGCGACACGGCACCGACCGGCTGACCGTGCTCGCCGTCCTCAACCGGGTCGGCCAGGCAGTGCTCACCCTGGCCGCCGCAGGCGCGCTCGTCTTCGGGATGCTCGCCGTCACCCCCGGCGACCCGGCGCAGCGGGTGCTGCAGGCGCGCGGGATCACCGAACCGACCCCGGCCGCGGTCGCCGCGGTGCGCGCCGAGCTGCGGCTCGACGAGCCGCTGCCGGTCCGGTTCGGGCGGTGGGCGGGCGACGCCGTCCGCGGCGACCTCGGCGTCTCGTGGCGGACCGGCCGGCCGGTGAGCACCGAGTTCGCCGACCGGCTCCCCGCGACGCTGCGGCTGACCGTGGCCGCGCTCGGCCTGGCCGTCGGGGCGGCGCTGCTGCTCGGCACGGTCGCCGCACTCGGCGCCGGCCGGTGGCCGGACACCCTGGCCCGCGGGATCGCGCTCGGCGCGCTGGTGGTGCCGAGCTTCGTGCTCGGCGTGGTGCTGATCGACGTCCTGGTGGTCCGGGCCGGTCTCGGCCGGGTGATCGCCGACGGCACCTGGGCGACCGTGTTCCTGCCCGCGCTGGTGCTCGCGCTCGGCTCGGTCGCCATCTGGTCCCGGGTCCTGCGCACCAGCCTGCTGGAGGCCGGCTCGGCGACGCACCTGCGGGTCGCCGCCGCCCGCGGCGCGGGCCCGGTCCGGCGGCTGCTGGTGCACCAGCTGCCGAACGCGCTCGCCCCGTTCCTCACCATGGTCGGGCTCGGCACCGCGTCGCTGATCGGCGGCGCCGCGATCGTCGAGAGCGTGTTCACCTGGCCCGGGGTGGGGCGCTTCACGGTCGAGGCGATCAACGGCCGCGACATGCCGGTGGTCGTCGGGTTCACCCTGGTCGCGGTGGTCGCCTACGTCCTGGCGAGCCTGCTGATCGACCTGCTGTGCGCCGGGATCGACCCGCGCCTGCGGAGCCCGCGGTGACCGGCGCGGGGATCCTCACCCCGGTCGCCGAGCCGCCGGTCCGGGCGGTCGGGCGCGGACTCGGCCGGGCGCTGCTCGCCCGGCCCGCAGCCCGGGTCGGCCTCGCCTTCGCGGTGCTGCTGGTGGCCGCCGCCGTCGCCGGGCCGTGGTTGCTGCCCGATCCGGACCTGCCCGACTACACCCGCCAGCTCGCCCCGCCGGGACCGGAGCACCTGCTCGGCACCGACCAGGCCGGCCGCGACCTGCTCGCCCGCACGGTCGCGGGCGCGCGCAGCTCGCTCGGCGCCGCGGTGCTGGTGATGGCGCTGTCCGGGGTGATCGGGCTGGTCGTCGGCACCGTCGCCGGGGCCGTCGGCGGGATCGTGGACGCCGTCGCCACCCGGATCACCGACGTGCTGCTCGGGCTGCCGACGCTGGTCCTGACCCTGGCCGTGGTCGGCGTCCTCGGCCCCGGCCACCTGAACCTGGTGCTCGCGATGGCGCTCACCAGCTGGGCCCACCTGGCCCGGATCGCGCGCAGCGTGGCCCGGGGCGCGGCGTCCCGGCCGGACGTCGTCGCCGCCCGGATGGCCGGGATCGGCCCGCTCCGCGCCGTGCTCACCCACGTCGTGCCGGGGGTGGCGGTGCAGGTGTCGGTGGCCGCCACCCTGGGACTGGGCGAGGCGGTGCTGGCGCTGGGCGCGCTGTCGTTCCTCGGGCTGGGCGCCCAGCCGCCGACCGCGGAGTGGGGCACCATGCTCGCCGCCGGCCGGGAGACCTTCGCCGCGGCGCCGTGGCAGCTGATCGGCCCGGGCGCCGGGCTGGTGCTCGCCGTCGCCGCCGCGACGCTGGTCGGTGACGCGCTGCGCGACGTCACCGATCCGGAGCGACGCCGGTGAGCGCGCTCTCGGTCCGCGGGCTCACCGTGGTGTACCCGGGCTGCGGCCCGGCCCGGCCCGCCCTGCACGACGTCGACCTGGACATCCCGCCGGGCGGCCGGTGGGCCGTGGTCGGGCGGTCCGGCTGCGGCAAGACGACGCTGGTCCGCACGATCCTCGGCCTGCTGCCCCCGGGCGCGGTCGTCACCGGCAGCGTGCGCGTCGACGGGCGGGAGATCCTCGGGCTGCCCGAACCGGAGCTGCGCCGGCTGCGCGGGCGGACCATCGGCTACGTCCCGCAGGACCCGTTCGCGGCCTGCGACCCGCTGCGGACGGTCGGCCATCACGTGACCTCGGCGTGGCGGTCGCACCGGATGGTGCCGCCGCCCGGCCGGGTGGCCGCCGATCTGGCCGGGGTCGGCATCGACGACGCCGCCCGCTGCGCCGCCCGGCACCCGCACACCTGGTCCGGCGGGATGCTGCAGCGCGCCACGATCGTCGCCGGGACCGCGCACGGTCCGCCGCTGACGCTGGCCGACGAGCCGACCAGCGCACTGGACGCCGAGCTCGCCGACGACGTGCTCAACCTGGTGCGCCGGTGCAGCGGGGCGCTGCTGCTGGTCAGCCACGACCTGGCGCTGGTGGCCCGGCACGCCGGGCACGTCCTGGTGCTCGACGACGGCCGGGTCGCCGGGCGCGGACCGGCCGACCGGCTGCTGTCGGCCGGCCCGGCGACGGCCGGGCCGGTGGACCGGTCCTCGGCGCGGGGGAGACCGGACGGCGCGGTCGTCGTGCGGGGCACCGGGCTGACCCGCCGCTACGGCCCGGTGACCGCGGTGCACGACGTGTCGGTGACCGTGCGGGCCGGTGAGGTGCTCGCCGTCGTCGGCCGGTCCGGTTCCGGGAAGTCGACCCTGGCCCGGCTGCTGGCCGGGATGGAACACCCCGACGCGGGCACCGTCGAGATCCCGGGAGCCGGGCCCGGGCACGTGATGCCGGTGTTCCAGGACCCGGTCGCGTCACTGGACCGGCGGTGGCCGCTGTGGCGGACCCTGACCGAGCCGCTGCGGGCCCGCGGGGAACGTCCCCGCCGCGCCGCCGCCCGGGCGATCGCGGCCGGGATGCTGGACCGGGTCGGACTGGCCGGGATCGACCCGGACCGGCGACCGGCGACGCTGTCGGTCGGCCAGGCGCAGCGGGTCGCGATCGCCCGGGCGCTCGCCGCCCGGCCCGCGCTCCTGGTGGCCGACGAACCCACCGCCAGCCTGGACGTCGCGACCGCCGACGCGATCACCGCGCTGCTCCGGTCGCTCGCCGCGTCCGGGACCGCGGTCGTCGTCGTCAGCCACGACCGGGAGCGGCTCGCCGGTTACGCCGACCGGACCCTGGTGATGCGGGACGGCACAGCGGAGGAGACGGATGCCTGAGACGTCGGAACGCGCCCTGGTCCTGGTGGCCCGGCCGACCCCGTCCGGGGTGGACGGCCGGTCGCTGGCCCGGCTGGCCGCCGCGGTCGCCGGGCGGGTGCCCGGACCGGTCCGGGTGGCGCACCTGGACCAGGAGGACCCCTCGGTGCCGGCGGTGCTCGACGCGCTCACCGCCGAGCGGGTGCCCGCGGTGCTGCTGGTGCCGCTCGCGGTGCCCGCCGACCGCTACCTGACGACCTGGATCGGCCGGGCCGTCGCGCACTGGCGGGCGGGGTCCGGCCCGGCGGGCGCCGGCCCGGACGTCCGGATCGCGCCGGGCCTGACCGGGTTCGCCGCGGACGCCGTCGCCGAGCTGGCGCAGGGCGACGGGGACCCGGTCACCGCCTCGGCCGCCGGGTTCGCCAGCCCGGCGTGGTCGGTGCTCGACGTGCCGGACCGGCACCTGCTCGTCTGCCGCGGGCCGCGCTGCCTGGTGCACGGCGCCGGTGCCACGCACCGGGCGCTCAGCGACGCGGCGCGGGGCAGCTCGACGCAGGTCACCCCGTGCGGCTGCCTCGGGCCGTGCAACCTCGGTCCGCTGGTGGTCGACCAT
>NZ_BAAAJK010000001.1:179715-220875 GCF_039526905.1 Pseudonocardia kongjuensis
GTGTCGTAGGCGTGCCGGGTCCGGAGCCGGCGCGGCCGGCCGCGCAGCACCTCACGGAAGGTCGCGGCGGAGCCGACGACGACGGTCGCGAGCATCAGGATCTGGATCCACACAGGACTACCTCCGTACGGTTCTCCCTGCGGCGGTGCGTCCTGCAACCCGCCGATGACCAGGATCCGCCCGGCCCGCGGGAGCGGACAGAGGCAGGAAGGACAGCGGTCCACCAATTCCTGCCACGGCGTTCGGCGGCGACCGGCCCACCCGTTGGAGGGGGTCGGGCCGCGACCGGATCCGACAGGATGGCGCCGGGAAGGCCCGTGGCTCACGTCACATCGAGGGCTCGACGTCACTGCGAGGGTCGTGGAGGACCGGATGGCGAACAAGATCGACGGAAGCGCGATCGACCAGCTGCTGCAGACCGCCGTGCAGGACGGCGCGGTGCCGCACGTGGCCGCGATCGCGGCCGACCGGGACGGGATCATCTACGAGGGCGGCGCCGGCCCGCGGACGGTCGGCGAACCCGGCGACGTCGACACCGGAACCCAGTTCCGGATCATGTCGATGACCAAGATCATCGCCACCACGGTGGCGCTGCAGCAGGTGGAGCGGGGCGCGCTGGAGCTCGACGCCCCGGTCGACACCTACCTGCCCGAGTTCGCCGACCTGCAGGTGCTGGAGAGCGTCGACGGCGACACCCCGAAGCTGCGGCCGGCCGGGGCCCGGGCGACGGTGAAGAACCTCATCACCCACACCAGCGGCCTGGGCTACTGGTTCTTCAACGAGAAGCTCGCGCGCTTCGAGCAGGTCACCGGGACGCCCAACGTGCTCGGCGGCGCCGGGGCGTTCGGCGCCCCGCTGCTCGCCGACCCGGGCACCACCTTCGAGTACGGCATCAACACCGACTGGCTCGGCCGGGTCGTCGAGAAGGTCACCGGCAAGGGCCTGGACGTGCTGGTCAAGGAGGGCGTCACCGGCCCGCTCGGGATGAACGACACGATGTTCCTGCTCGACGACGGCCGCAAGGCCAACGCCGTGACCGTGCACGTCCCGGCCGAGGGCGGCGGCTGGGCGTCGGCGGGGGAGCTGCTCCCGCAGGAACCGGAGTGGTGGGCGGGCGGCCACGGCCTCTACTCCACCCCGCGCGACTACATCCGGTTCGAGCGCGCCCTGCTGCGCGGCGGCGAGCTGGACGGCGAGCGGATCCTGTCCCAGGAGACGGTGGACGCCGCGTTCACCAACCAGATCGGCGACCTCGACTTCCCGGCCGAGATCCCGACCGCCGACCCGCCGATCACCGCGACCTTCGCGCCCGGCCCCGGGTTCAAGTGGGGCTACGGGCTGCTGCTCAACACCGCCGACGTCCCGGGTGCCCGCCGGGCCGGCACCGGGGCCTGGGCGGGGCTGTTCAACACCCACTTCTGGGTCGACCGCAGCACCGGCGTCTGCGCCTCGATCTACACCAACTCGCTGCCCTTCATCGAGGAGGGCGCGCTCACCCTCTACGGGAACTTCGAGGGCGCCCTCTACGCGGCCCTGCGGTAGCGCCGCACGTCCCGGCCGCCCCCGGATCCCGGTCCGGGGGCGGCCGTGGTGTGTCCGGACCGTCCCGGCGCGCTTCCGGCGGACGCGTCCCGGCGCCGTTAAGGTTGCGCCGCACAGCGCCCGGCAGGACCGGGCCCGGTACGAACGGGGTGGGGAAGATGGAGTCGCGGTCGCAACCGGCCGTCCGGGGGACGGGGCAGCTCTCCCCGCGCAGGGACCCGGCGGGAGGATCGGTGCTGAGCCCGGCCCCGGTGACCGCCTTCGCCAGCCGCGGGACGCTGATCGGCAACGGCCTGACCTGGATGGCGGCCTGGAGCCTGCGGCTCGCGCTGATCGCGGTCGGGTTCGTGCTCATCGGCTACGTGATCGGCAGCTTCTGGGTGGTCGCCTGGCCGGTGCTGCTGGCCATCCTGCTCACCACGGTGCTGCGCCCGCCGGCCGCCTGGCTGATCCGGCACAAGGTGCCGCCGGCGCTGGCGTCGATCATCGTGCTGCTGGTCGGGATCGGCGCGATCACCGGGCTGTTCGTCGCGATCGCGCCGTCGGTCGTCGGACAGTCCCAGCAGATCGTCGACGGCGTGATCGCCGGCCTGGCGCAGATCCAGGAGTGGATCTCCGGGCCGCCGCTCAACCTCGGCGAGGGCCAGATCGGCGATCTCGTCGCCCAGGTCACCACGCAGCTGCAGCAGAGCGCCAGCGCGATCGCCGGCGGCGTGCTCACCGGCGTCTCGACGATCGCGTCCGGTCTGCTGGCGATCGTGCTCGCGCTGGTCCTGACGTTCTTCTTCGTCAAGGACGGCCCGCGCTTCCTGCCCTGGCTCACCTCGATCACCGGCCGCACCGCGGGCGGGCACCTGACCGAGGTGCTGTCCCGGATGTGGGCGGTGCTCGGCGGGTTCATCCGGGTGCAGGCGCTGGTCAGCCTGATCGACGCCGTGTTCATCGGCATCGGGCTGGTGCTGCTGAGCGTGCCGCTGGCGCTGCCGCTGGCGATCCTGACCTTCCTCGGCGGGTTCATCCCGATCGTCGGTGCGTTCGTCGCCGGCGCGCTCGCCGTGCTGATCGCCCTGGTCACCCAGGGCTTCACCACCGCGGTGCTGGTGCTGATCCTGATCATCGTGGTGCAGCAGGTCGAGGGCAACGTGCTGCAGCCCTTCCTGCAGGGGCAGAGCCTCAAGCTGCACGGCGCGGTCGTGCTGCTCGCGGTGACCGCGGGCGGCTCGCTCGGCGGCATCGCCGGGGCGTTCCTCGCCGTGCCGGTCGCCGCCGTCGCCGCCGTGATGCTGCGCTACCTGGGGGAGCAGATCGACCGGCACGACCAGCGCTTCGCCGAGCACACCGCCGAGCACGCCGCTGGGTCCACCGACGGTGCTGCTGCGGTCGGGGCCGCCGAACGCCCCGCGCTCGGCGCTGCTGCCGAGTCCGCCGACGGGGCTGCCGGTGAGTCCGCTGGCAGTGCTGCTGGCGGCGCTGCTGACGGGTCCACCGAGAACGGCGCTGCTGACGGGCCTGCTGACGGGCCTGCTGACGGGTCCGCCGAGGACGGGTCTGCCGAGGGGCCCGCCGGGGACGCGGCGGGCCGGAACGGCTCGGCCGGGGAACCGGACGACGGGGACACCGCCGGAGCGGCCGGGAAGGCGCGCCCGGGCACCGACGGCTGATCCGGCTAGGACCCGGTCGCCGCGCGCACGGCTCCCGGCCGCGGTCGCCCGGACCGCGCCGGGCCGGCCCCGGTCAGCGCCGCCCGGGGAGCCGGTCGATCCCCAGCACCCGGTCCATCAGCCGGAACCGGTAGGTCACCCACAGCACCACGAACCAGGACGCCAGCGCCGGGAGCACCACCAGGAACACCGGCCACGCGGCCCCGGTCAACCCGAAGTACGACGACAGCGCCGGGGTGAACAGCACCCCGGCGAACACGACGGTCAGCGCGAGCACCAGCCAGGCCGGTCGCCGGTCGGTGACCGGGCGGGTCCAGGCCGCCAGGAACCGGTGCGGCGGCCGCAGGAACAGGATGAGCCCGAACGAGGCGAGGCCGATGAACGTCGACAGCCCGGTCTGGGCGCCGATGGTGGCGGCCGCCTCGGCGAAGCCGGTGTCCTCGCCGTAGGTGAGCCCGGTGTAGCTCTGGAACTCCGCCAGCACCTGGGCCGGCGTCCGGCCGCTGCTGAAGCCCTTGAGGATCTGCTGGTAGAGCGCGGTGTAGACGACGGTGCCGATCCCGGCGGTGACGACGGCGGCCGGGATGACGAACCGGCCCAGGCTGCCGAGCAGGTTCGGGTCCGGCTCGTCGGGTTTCGCCCACATGGTCAGGAAGAACGTCGGCACCCCCACCGTCAGCAGGGTCAGCCCGACCTGGGTCGGCGAGTAGGGGAAGCCGAGCCCGAGCATGGTGACGGCGAGGATGACCAGGCCCTGGGTGGCGACCCGGGACAGGAACACGTACATTGACAGCGCGATGCCGTCGATGATCCGCCTGCCCTCGGCGCGGGCCGGCAGCAGTGCCGAGAACGAGTCGTCGACCAGCACGATGTCGGCGACGTCGCGGGTGACCGGCGATCCGCTGCGCATCGCGACGCCCACGTGGGCGCCCTTCAGCGCGCGGGCGTCGTTCACGCCGTCGCCGAGCATCGCCACGTAGCTGCCGCGGCGGCGCAGCGCGGCGACGATCCGCTCCTTCTGCTCGGGGGCGACGCGGCCGAACACCGACGTGCGGGCGACCAGACGCTCCAGTCCGGCGTCGTCGAGCTCGTCGAGCTCCGGCCCGGCGACCGGCTCGCCCGGTTCGAGACCGGCCTGCACGGCCAGCGCGGCCACCGTGCGCGGATCGTCCCCGGACAGCACCGCGACCCGCACCCCGTTCTCCCGGAACCGGGCGATGCTGTCGACGACCTCGGGACGCAGCTCGTCGGCCAGCGCGACCAGCGCGACCGGCTCCAGCCGGGGCAGCGACGGGCGCCCGTCGGCGGCCCGCAACCCGGCACCCGGGTCGGCGGCGCGGGCGAACAGCAGCACGCGCAGGCCGCGCCCGGTGCGGGCGGTCACCGCGTCCGCGGGCAGCGCGGTCTCCAGCTGCGGGGCCAGCGCGCCGGGCGCGCCGAGCACCCAGGCGCCGTCCTCGGTGACCTGCCCCGACCAGCGCAGCGACGAGGTGAACGCGATCTCGTCGCGCAGCTCCCACGGGCTCCCCGGGAGCGCCCCGGCCAGCGCGGCCGAGGTGAGGTTCGGATCGGAGACCGCCGCCGCGAACCGGGCCAGCGGCTGCTCCGGATCGGCCGGGCCGAGCGGTGCGAGCTCCTCGAGGCGCAGCGCCCCGGTGGTGAGCGTGCCGGTCTTGTCGGTGCACACGACGTCGACGTGGGTCACCGACTCGACGGCGTTCACCTGCTGCACCAGCGCCCCCTGCCCGGCGATCCGGGCGGCACCGCGGGTGTAGGCGACCGCGATCAGGAAGAACAGGCCGTAGGGCACCAGCCCGGACAGCACCGCGGTGATCTGGACGACCCGCAGCAGCGAGAAGCCCTCCAGGAACGCCTGCGCCAGGATCGCGCCGCTCATCAGCACGACCAGCGCCATCGTCAGGCGGACCACGAAGTCGATCCGGCGCTGCAGCGGGGTGGCGTCGGTGGTGGCGCGGCGGGCGTCCAGGGTGAGCCGGCCCGCGTAGGAGTCGGCGCCGACGCCGTCGGCCCGCTGCCGCGCCTCCCCGGCGATGCAGTGGCTGCCGGAGCGCAGCACGTCACCGACCGCCTTCGGGACCGGCTCGGACTCACCGGTCAGCAGCGACTCGTCGGCCTCCGCGTGCCCGGCCAGCACCGGCCCGTCGACGACGATCTGGTCACCCGCCCGGACCACCAGGATGTCGCCCGCGACGACGTCGGTGGCCGGGATCCGGATCTCGTCACCGTCCCGGACGACGGCGACGTCGGCCTCGTCGAGCAGCTGCAGGTTGTCGAGCTGGCGCTTCGCCCTCGCCTCCTGGACCGCGCCCACCACCGCGTTGATCAGGCCGAGGCCGACGCTGATCAGCGCGTCGTTGTACCGGCCCAGTACCAGCAGGATCGCGCCGATCGAGAACAGGATCGAGTTGTAGAACGAGAAGACGTTCGTCCGCAGGATCGAGGTGTAGCTGCGCGAGCCGCCGGTCACCGGGGAGTTGACCCGCCCGGCTCGGCGCTGCTCGGCGACCTGTGCGGCGCTGAGACCGCGCTCCTGCGACGTGCCTACCGTGCCGGTTGCCATCGACGTCCCCCGGGTGCTGTGCGACCGGCCGATCATGGCACCCGGCGCTGTGCGTGAGCTGGGAGGTGTCCTGTCGGGCCGGCCCGCCCCGCGCCGGGTCGGGGGCGGTGGCTCGACGGAGGCGGGCCGGCCCGGGCGACCCGGCCCGGAGGAGGATCGCGGGTCGCCGCACCCAGCGTCCGTCGGCCGGTGCGCCGCACCCAGGGGCGAAGGTCCCCCGCGGTCGTGCGCGACGGAACATCCGGTGCGGACGTACTGTTGTACGGGGCGAACCCGAGACAGGAGGCCGTGAGATGACCGAGACCGCGATCCTGGCAGGCGGCTGCTTCTGGGGAGTGCAGGAGCTGCTCCGCAAGCGGCCGGGCGTCGTCTCCACCCGGGTCGGCTACTCCGGCGACCCGAACACGCCGAACGCGACGTACCGCCGGCACGGCGACCACGCCGAGGCCGTCGAGATCGTCTTCGACCCGGAGCAGATCAGCTACCGGGAGATCCTGGAGTTCTTCTTCCAGATCCACGACCCGTCGACGAAGGACCGGCAGGGCAACGACATCGGCCGCAGCTACCGCTCGGCGATCTTCTACACCGACGACGAGCAGCGCCGGGTCGCCCTGGACACGATCGCCGACGTCGACGCCTCCGGGCTGTGGCCCGGGCGGGCGAGCACCGACGTCGAGCCGGCCGGCGACTTCTGGGAGGCCGAGCCGGAGCACCAGGACTACCTGCAGAAGTACCCGTACGGCTACACCTGCCACTTCCCGCGGCCGAACTGGGTGCTGCCGCGGCGGGCGGCGAGCACGAGCTGACGCTCCCACCACACGGCCGGGCCCCGGGGGACATCCCCCGGGGCCCGTTCCGTTGCCGGTCCCGTTGCGGTGCGCCGGATCAGCGGCCCTCGACTCAGTGGCCCTCGACTCAGTGGCCCTCGACTCAGCGGCCCTCGACGTGGCCGAGCACGACGTTCCCGGGATCGCGGACGACGCCGTCCCCGCCGACCGAGCCGATCCGGACGCCGCCGAAGTCGCGGACCTCGCCGCGCTCGTCGGCGATGCCGATCCGCACGCCGGAGTAGTCGACGACGACGGTGCCGGAGCTGGTGGATGCGGTCATGGTGTCCTCCCGGTGGCTGGTGGTGCGCTCAGCCTGCGCGCACCGGTGCCGCCCGGCCAGGGCGGAACGGCCCGGGCCGTCCGGCGCGGGCCGGAGGTCCCGCGCCGCACGGGCCGTCGGGCCGCTGTGCCGCGCCGCCGGACCGGCCACGGTGGCCGGGAACCACACGGACGGGAGCGCCATGAACGGCGACGACGACGACGACGGCGGGCGGCGTCCGCGCGCGCGGGCCGGGAACGAGATCGCCGTCGGCTGGGACGGCTCGCCCGGCGCCCACGCGGCACTCGCACTGGTGCACCGGGTGCTGCCCGGCCGTCCCGTCGTGACCGTCACGGTCGGCGACGCACCCGGCCCGGACGATCCCGCCGTCGTGCGCCGGGTGATCGTCCCGGCCCCGCCCGCCGTGCCCGGGCGGATCGGGCGGGCGGTGGCGGTCGCGCTGGTCGAGGGCGCGGACGGCTGCGACCTGCTGGTGCTCGGGGCCCGCTCGACCGGGCGGGCCGACCTGCTCGGGAGCACGGCGTCGGCGGTCGTCGAGCACGCCGGGATCCCGGTGCTGGTCGCGCCCGTCCCGCCCGGCACCGGCGGCGGTTTCGTGCCCGCCGAGACCCGCACGGCCGTCACCGACCTGCCGCACCCGCGGACCGCCCCCGGCGCCGCGCCCGGCGGCACCGGCCCGGTGGTGGTCGGCGTCGACGGGTCGGCCTCCGGCCGGGCCGCGCTGCGCTGGGCGGTGGCCGAGGCGGCCCGGACCGGGCGGACGGTCCGGGCGGTCCGGGTCTGGGACCCGGCGCCGCTGCCGGTGGACGCGCCGCTCGCCGGGCTGCGGTCCGCGGAACGGGCCGCGCTGGCCGCCGACGTGGCCGGCGGTCCGGTCGTCGCCGAGCTCCGGGAGGGGCCGGTGGCCGCCGAGCTGTGCCGGGCTGCCGACGCCGCCGCGATGCTCGTCGTCGGCAGCCACGGCCGCGGACGGCTCGGCCGGATGCTGCTCGGCTCGGTCAGCGCCGCCTGCCTGCAGCACGCCCGCTGCCCGGTCGTCGTGCTGACCCCCGCCGCGGCCGGTGCGGATCCGGCCGCCGACCGGCCGGCGGCCGCGGCACCGGCGGGCTGACCCGATCCGCTGTGCACCGTTTCACCAGTGATCCTCGTCCCGACCGGCTGTCGTGGCAGCGCATCGCGGGTACTTCTCGGTGCACCGGCCACCACCGTGGGTCGTGACGGACCGGCGGACCAGGAGATCCCGGCGAGGAGAAGCGATGCGTACAGCGGACGACCACGGGCGGTCCGGGGCGCGCCCGGCGCCCGGCCCGGCCGACCGGCTGCGGCGCAGCGCCGCCCGCTGGGAGGACCTGCTCTCGGTCGGTCTGGGCCTGCTGGTCGCGATCGGCCTGGTGCTGGCCTGGCTGGTCGGGACGGCGGCGTACGGGGCCGTCGCCGAGCGCGGCGCCGCGGAGCACTCGGAGCGGGCGGCGACCGAGGCTGTGATCACCGAGCGGGCCGCGCCGATCGGCGACCTGCAGGCCGGGATGCAGGCCGTGACCGTCCGGTGGACCGCGCCGGACGGGACCGAGCGGACCGACCGGACGTCCACCCCCGGCCTGCACGAGGTCGGCGACCGGATCACCGTCTGGGTCGGCCCCGGCGGGACGCTGACCACGCCACCGGCCACCGCGGAGGACGCCGTCACGGTCGGTTTCGGCGCCGGTTTCATGACCGTCCTGCTGTGGGGGGTGCTCGTGCTGGGCGCCGGGTTCCTCGCCTTCCGCTGGACCGCGGGCCGATTCGCCCGCGCCTGGGAGCTGGACTGGGCCGGCGTCGAACCGCAGTGGACCGGTCGCCGCGCCGGCTGACCGCCGGCGGCGGCCCCGGTGCGCCGCGCCGGCCGGGGGTTCCCGGCCCGCGAAATGTCAGGCTGATTGACGCTCCGAGCGGCCGCGGATAGCGTCCGCGGTTCGTGGACCCGAGCCCCCGGATCAGCGCCCCGACCGCCCGGCTCGCCAATCTCGACCTGAACCTGCTCGTCTCGCTCCGTGAGCTGCTGCGCGAGCGCAACGTCACCCGCGCCGCCGCCCGGATCGGGATCTCGCAGCCCGCCGCCAGCGCCGCGCTGTCCCGGCTGCGCAGGCACTTCGACGACGAGCTGCTCGCCCGCCGCCCCGGCGGCTACGTGCTCACCCCGCTCGCGTCCCAGCTGGTCGACCAGGTCGAGGGCGTCTGCTCGGCGGCGGAGCGGCTGTTCGACACCGGGCACCGGTTCGACCCGGCGACGGCCCGGCGCGGCTTCACCCTGCTCGTCGCCGACTACACGGTCGCCGTGCTCGGCCCGGCCCTGTCCTCGGCGCTGGCCGCCCGGGCGCCCGGGGTGGAGCTGCGCCTGCGCCTGGTGCGCGAGTCGTTCTCCGCCGACATCGGGGAGACCATCCGGCTGATCGACGGCATGATCGCCCCGCACGCGGTCCGGTTCGAGCGGCCCGAGCTGCACTCCACCGGGCTGTTCTCGGACCGCTGGGTGTGCGTCGTCGACCGCGGCCACCCCAGCGCCGCGGCCGGCGAGCTCACCCTCGACGAGCTCGCCGCGATGCCGTGGGTGGTGCCGTTCGCGCCGGACCGGGGCATGTCCGCCGCCGCGCCGATGACCCGGCAGCTGAACCGGCTCGGGCTCGAACCGGACATCCGGGTCCGGGTCGAGAGCTACCTGTCGGTGCCCTACCTGGTGGCCGGCACCGACCGGGTGGCACTGCTGCAGGAGCGGCTCGCCCGCCAGGTCGCCGACCGGCTCGGGCTGGCCGTGCTGGACTGCCCCGGCGAGCCGGGACCGATCGCCGAGCGGCTCTGGTGGCACACCGATCTCGACGCCGACCCGGCCCACCGCTGGCTCCGCGACGTCGTCGTCGAGATCGCGGCAGACGTCGGGACGCCCCGCTGAGCAGGAACTATTCGTCCGGTCGATGATCCGCAGGCGGAAGCTCTATTTCCGGAGCCCCGCGTGCCGTGCCTAGCGTGTGAGCCATGCCTCATCCGCTGACCGACCTGCCGGTGCGCACCGTCGTCCGGGACGCCCCGGTCCGCGCCGGCGATCCGGCGGAGCACGCCGTGACCACCGACGTCTGCGTGGTCGGCTCCGGCATCGCCGGACTGTCGGCAGCCGTCGAGTCGGCCCGGCTGGGCCGGCGGGTGGTGCTGGTCGACGCCGCGCCGGTGCTCGGCGGGCAGATGGTCAACTCGCTGATCGGGCTGTTCTGCGGGGCGTTCGGGAACGCGCCGGAGCACCGCAGGCTGACCCACGGGATCCTGGACGGGATCTTCACCGACCTGGAGGCCGCCGGCGACCTGTTCTACCGGGTCGGGCACACGGTGACGGTCGGCTACGACGAGGTCCGGCTCGGCCGCTGGGTGGAGGACACCGTCCGCGAGCACGGCATCCGGGTGCTCACCAACGCCACCCTCACCGGGGTCGAGCGGGACGGCGACCGGCTGCAGGCCGCCCGGTTCGCCACCCGGTACGGCTCGGTCGAGGTCCGCGCGTCCGGCTTCGTCGACGCCAGCGGGGACGCCGCGCTGTGCTGGTCGGCCGGGCTGGCCTGCCGGCTGCCGGAACGCGAGATCTACGGCAGCCAGCAGCTCGTCGTCGAACACCTGGACACCGACGCCGCACCCGAGCCCGCCGAGCTCGCCGGGCGGGTCGCGGCGAAGGCCGCCGAGTACGGGCTGCGGCGCCGCGACGGCCTGGCGTTCTACTTCCCCGGGCGGGGGACCGCGGTGCTCAACATGACCCACATCGAGGCGCCGCTGGACCCGGTCGCGGCGGCCGACGCGCAGCTGGAGGGCAAGGCGCAGGCCGACCGGGTCGTCGGGTTCCTGCGGGCCGAGTTCCCGGAGGTGTTCGGCAAGGCCACGGTGCGCTCCTACGGCCTGCCCGGGCGGCGGCAGACCCGCTGGCTGGCCGCGGCCCACCAGCTGACCGTGGACGAGGTGCGGGCGGGCACCCGCTTCCCGGACTCGGTCGCCCGCACCGCCTGGCCGATCGAGCTGCACGACACCCCGGACGGCTACGTCTGGGAGACCTTCGGCCCCGACCACCTGCACTACGTGCCGCTGCGCTCGATGACCCCGCCGGACGCGTCGAACGTGCTCGCCGCGGGCCGCTGCGTCGACGGCGACGCGGCGGCGCTGTCCAGCGTGCGGGTGATGGGGCCGTGCGCGGCGATGGGGCACGCCGCCGCGCACGCACTCGACCTGGCGGGCCCGGACGGCAGCGTGCACGACGTGGACGCCGCCGAGCTCACCGGCCGCATCCGGGAGAACGTCGACGACTGATCCGGCCCCACCGTCCCACCACGAGGAGACCGGCAACGATGCCCAGTCCCAGCACGAGCGAACCCACCGCGGCAGGTGCGGCGTGATCCTCACCGACGACGAGCGCAGGATGCGTGACGGCGCGGACGGCCCGGCCGTCGCCGCGGCGATGGACCTGCTGATCCGGTACGCGGCCGCGCTGGCCGCCGAGCGGCTGTGCACGGTGCGCAACGTCGCCGGGACGACCACCCAGCCGTCGCCGCTGAAGGCCCGGCTGGTCGCCGAGGGTGGCTGGGACCGGGCGTTCTCGGTGATCAACCTGGACGCCGACGAGACACTGCCGATCCCGCCGATGGCGGTCCCGACCTGCCAGCTGCAGCAGGGGTTCGGGCCGGACTCGGCGGGCGTCGTGCCGTACCCGGCGGAGTTCGTCGCGCTGCAGAGCGACGCCGAGGTGTTCTACGGCGGGCGCGGCGTCTCGGTGCTCGCCACCTGCACCCCGTACCAGGTGGGGAACCTGCCGGTGCGCGGCGAGCACTGCGCGTGGATGGAGTCGTCCGCGGTGGTCTACGCGAACGCGGTGCTGGGCGCGCGCACCAACTGCGAGGGCACCGCGTCGACCGGCGCGGCGAGCCTCACCGGCCGGGTGCCCTGCTGGGGCAACCACCACGACGAGCACCGGCGCGGCACCCACCTGGTCCGGGTGGACACCCCGGTCGCGACGTTCCTGGACTGGGGCCTGCTCGGGTACTTCACCGGCGACGCGGTGCAGGAGGCCCGGCCGGTCGTCACCGGGGACCACGCGCTGCCCGACCTGACCGATCTCAAGCACTTCGGGGCGGCCGCGGCGTCGTCCGGCGGGGTGGAGATGTACCACGTACCGGGCGTCACCCCGGAGGCGCCGACCACCGGGGCCGCGTTCGGCGGTGCGGGCGTCCCGGAGCCGATCGTCTACGGCGCAGCGGAACGCCGGGCGACCTACGAGCGGCTCAACGACCAGGGCGGCAGCGAGGACGTCGACTTCGTGCTGCTCGGCTGCCCGCACGCCTCGCTGGACCAGATCCGCGACGCCGCCCGCGCGCTCGACGGCCGCCGGCTGCACCCGGGCACCGAGCTGTGGATCATGGCGCCGCGTGCGCTGGCCGCCGTCGCCGAGCGGTCCGGCTACACCGCGGTGATCGAACGCGCCGGCGGGCGGGTGCTCACCGACTCCTGCCCGGCGATGTCGCGGGCCGCGCCGGAGGGCACCCGGGTGTTCGCGACCGACTCCGCCAAGCAGGCCCACTACCTGCCCGCGATCCTCGGGATCGAGGCCTGGTTCGGCAGCACCGCCGAGTGCGTGGACGCCGCCGTCACCGGCCGCTGGCGGGGTGAGCTGCGGTGAGCGCGGCGCGGACGGTGCTGCGCGGGCGGACCGTGGTGCCCGGCGTCGTCGAGGGCGAGGCGCTGGTGTCGGCCGACACGATCTCCGGCTGGGGCGGCATCGATCCGGCGACCGGCACGATCATCGAGGCCCGGCATCCGCTGGCCGGGGTGTGCTTCACCGGCCGGATCCTGGTGTTCCCCGGGGCGAAGGGCTCCTCGGGCTGGTCCGGCTTCTTCCAGACGACCCGGCTGCTCGGCACCGGGCCGCTCGGGATGATCTTCACCGTCACCACCACGAAGGCCGCGCTCGGCGCCGTCGTCACCCGGGTCCCGGCACTCGCCGACCCGGACGGTGACCCGGTCCGGCTGCTGCGCACCGGCGACCTGATCCGGCTGGACGCGACCGCCGGGACCGTCGAGCTGCTGAACCGGACGGTCCCCGGATGACGCTCCCCACCACCCACGGAGGTACCCCGATGGCACGCACCACCACCGGCCGGCTGGCCGCCGCGCTGCTCGCCGCGGGGCTGGTGCTCGCCGGCTGCGGCGGGTCCGGCGGCGACGGGGGCGCCGACGGCCCTGATGAGATCACCTTCCTGAACATCCTGCCGATGGAGTCGCTCGGCTACGCGGCCGAGATGGTCGCCGACACGAACGGCCACTTCGCCGAGCACGGGCTGGAGGTGAACTTCGAGGCCACCCAGGGCTCCGCGCCCGCCATCCAGACGCTGCTGGCCGGATCCGCCGAGATCTCCCGGATCGGCGACATCGAGACGATGGTCGCGGCGGGGGAGCGGGGTGCGCCGCTGGTCGCGATCGGCTCGGTGGTGCACCGCGGCCCGATCCGGATGATCTCCGCGGAGCGCGCGCCGGTCACCGCGGCTTCCGACTTCGCCGGGAAGCTGGTCGGCACGCCGTCCGAGGGCGGCACCAGCTCCATCACCCTGGACCTGGTCGCGGGCTCGGCCGGGATCCCGGCCGAGGACGTCCGCCGGCAGGTCGTCGGGCTCAGCCCGGGCGTCTTCGAGCTGGTGCAGGCCGGCCGGGTGGACGCCTTCATCGTCTCCCTCGACACCGCGATGGTGCTCGACGCCACCCGGCCCGAGGCCGTCGTCTACGACCCGAACGACGCGATCTCCGCCGGCTCCCAGGTGTACGCGACGTCCGCCGCGATGCTGGACGACCCGGCCGAGAAGGACAAGCTGCGCCGCTACCTGGCCGCGATCGCCGACGCCACCCGCTTCATCACCGAGGACGAGGCGAACGGGTTCGCCGAGACCATGCGGCTGATCGGCTCCGCGTACCAGGTGCCCGCGCTGGCCGACCCGCAGGTGGCGACGGCCGCGCTGTCCGCCTACGTCGAGTCCTACAACGCCGGCGACGGGCCCACGGGGATCTCCCCGCAGCGCTGGCAGGCGACCTACGACGAGATCGCCGGGATCGGTCAGCTCCCGGCCGGCCTGGACCCGGCCGACTGGCTGGACGGCTCCGTCGCCGCGGCGGAGGCCACACCGTGACCACCACCGGGAGCGCTCGCCCCGAGGAGGAGAGGGACATGACGCAGGAGACGGCACCGCGTGCGGCGGGGGACCTCGCGTCCCGGGCGGTCGGGATCCGGGTGTCCGGAGTGGACAAGATCTACCCGACCCGCCGCGGCGAGGTGCACGCGCTGTCCGGGATCGACCTCGACGTCGGCCGCGGCGAGTTCGTGTCGCTGGTCGGCCGGTCGGGCTGCGGGAAGACGACGCTGCTGCGCATCCTGTCCGGCCTGCTGGCGCCCTCGGCCGGCACCGTCGAGGCGGGCGGCCGCCCGGCGTGGGTGGCCGGTCGCCGCGACGACGCCGTGTTCGCCGAGTTCGGCCTGGTCTTCCAGGAGGCGAACCTGTTCCCGTGGTTCACCGTCGCCGAGAACGTGGGCCTCCCGCTGAAGCTGCGCGGGGCCGGACGTGCGGCCCGGCGGGCCCGCGCGCTGGAGCTGTGCGCGACGGTCGGGCTGTCCGGGTTCGAGGACTCCTACCCACGCGAGCTCTCCGGCGGGATGCGGCAGCGGGCGGCGATCGCGCGGGCGCTGGCCTGCGACCCGTCGGTGCTGCTGATGGACGAGCCGTTCGGCGCGCTGGACGCGCTGACCAGGGACCGGATGAACCTGGAGCTGCAGCAGATCCACGCGGTGTCCGGGGCGACCGTGGTGTTCGTGACGCACTCGATCCCGGAGGCGGTGTTCCTCGCCGACCGGGTGGTGCTGCTGACGCCCCGCCCCGGACGGATCCGGTCGATCGTGCCGGTGGGACTGCCCCGGCCGCGGTCGGCCGGTGTGGAGTCGCAGCCGGAGTTCGGGGAGATCGTCGCGGAGCTGCGGCGCGAGCTGGACCGGGAGGACTGAGGCGCGATGACGACGGTCGAGCGGGGTGGGCAGGTGCAGGCGGGGCCGCCGGGGGCGGCCGGCCCGGGCGCCGACGGTGGCGCGGGACCGGACGGGGAGTCGGTGTGGATGCGCCGGCTGCCGTGGGTCTCCGGGCCGCTGATGCTGGTGCTGCTGCTCGGCGGCTGGCAGTTCGCGGTGTCCGTGGTCGGCGTCTCGGAGTTCATCCTGCCCGCCCCGGCCGCGGTGGCCTCGGCACTGGTGCAGCTGTTCTCCGGCCCGGAGATCTGGGGGCACGTGGGGATCACGCTGTTCGAGGTCCTCGCCGGGTTCGGGATCGCGCTGGTCGCCGGTGTGACGGTCGGGGCGGTGCTCGGCCGCGTGGTCTGGCTGCAGCGCGCCGTCCAGCCTGCGCTGGTGGCGTTGCAGGTCGTGCCCAAGGTCGCGTTCGTGCCGATCTTCGTCATCTGGTTCGGGTTCGGCCCGACCTCGAAGATCATCATGGCCGCGCTGCTGGCGTTCTTCCCGATCATGCTCAACGTGATGCTGGGCGTCCGCTCCGTGGAGCGGGGGCACCGCGACGTGATGCGCGGTCTGGGTGCGGGCCGCTGGGCGACGTTCCGGAACCTGGAGCTGCCCTCCACGTTGCCCTACGTCTTCGCCGGCGCCGAGGTGGCGATCGTGTTCTCGGTGATCGGCGCGATCGTCGGGGAGTACCTCGGCGGTAGTGCGGGCCTGGGCTTCCTGGTCGTCTCCAGCCTGAACGCCCTGGATGCACCGCGGCTGTTCGCGGTGATCGTGTTGCTCGCGGTGCTGGGCTCGTTGCTCTACCTCGCGGTGACGACGGCCAAGCGGCTGGTCATCCCGTGGCACGAGTCGGTCTCCACCGGCGTGTGACCGCGCACCCCGCGCCGGCGCCGGCGCGGGCTACAGCCAGGCATCGACGAAGAGCCGGACGGCCAGCCCGAGACCGGCGGCGGCGATCGCGATCCGCAGTGCCCGGGTGGGCAGCCGGCGCGCCAGCGGCGGACCGAGCCGGGCGCCCAGCAGCAGGCCCGCCGCGAGGGCCGGCACGGCCGCCCAGGCGACGTCGCCGAACACCGCGAACCCGACGGCGGCGACCGCGTTCGCAGCCCAGCTCAGGACGTTCTTCAGGCCGTTCGCCCGCAGCAGCGTGGTGCCCGGCAGCGTGGCGAGCAGCGCCAGCATCAACACCCCGGCGGCCGCGCCGAAGTAGCCGGCGTAGACCGCGACCGCGAACACCCCGGCGGCGACGCCCGGGCCGGGTTCGCGGGGCTCGGCCGGGCGCGGTGGCCGCAGCAGCAGTGCTGCCGCACCGCCGACCAGGAACGGCACGATCCGCTCGAAGCCGCCCTCCGGGGTGAGCAGCAGCAGCCCGGCCCCGGTCGCGCCGCCGAGCAGCGCCGGAACGACCCAGCGCCGGATCTGGGGCCCGGCCCCGCGCAGCTCCGGGCGCGACCCGGCGACCGAGCCCACGCCCTGGAACAGCATGCAGACCGTGTTCGTGACGTTCGCGGTCGTCGCCGGGAGCCCGACGGCGAGCAGCGCGGGATAGGAGAACAGCGAGGCCAGCCCGGCGACCGCGCCGGTCAGGCCCGCGCCGATCCCGGCGACGAACAGCAGGAGCACCTGGGCGGCGGTCACCGGCCGGGGCGGGGGAGCGGTACGACGTCGACGATGTGTCGATCATATCGAGATGCATCGCAACGGCGCCGGTACCCCGACCGGGTGACGAGCCGGTCGCGGCAGAGGTCACAATGAACCTGTCGGTTCGACGGGACGGAGAGCGGGATGGCGGGTCTGCGCAGGTCGGGGGCCGCGATCGCACTGCTGGCGCTGGCCGCGGGTTGTTCCGCTCCCGCCCCCGCGCCGAGCGCCGTCCCGAACATCGCCGCGGCTCCGCAGCCGGCGATCGCCCCGGGGGAGATCGCCGCACCGGCCGCGCCGGATCCGGCCGCGCCGGCCGGCCCGTGCACCGGCGACACGCTCGACGTCTCCGCCACCCCGGTCCGCCCGGACGGCGACGCGGGCGTGCAGGAGCTGGTCTTCCGCAACACCGGTCCCGCGGCCTGCGTGCTCGACGGCTATCCGGGCGTCTCCTTCGTGGCCGGCAACGAGGGGACCCCGGTCGGTGCGCGCGCCGCGATCGACGGGCCCCGTGCCCAGGTCCGCCTCGAACCCGGGCGGGCCGCCACCGCGACGCTGCGCGTCACCGCCACCGAGAGCTACCCGGCGGGCGACTGCGACCCCCGGGAGGTCCGCGGGATCCGGGTCGCGCCGCCCGGGGGGACCGGTGGCCGCTTCGTGCCGCGGCCCGGCCCGGTGTGTGCGGCCGAGCCGGATCCGCCGCAGGCCACCGTCGCGTCGGTGGTCGCGCGCTGAGTCGCCGGAGTCTCGCCCCGCGGCCGTCGCGCTGAACCCGGGCGGACCCGGCCCGGCCGGACGCACCGGCGCCGGTCAGGGCCCGCTCAGGCGACGGACCCCTGCCGGGAGCGGGCGGCCCGCAGGGCCCGCCCCCACCACACGAGCTGATCGGTGAGCACCCGCGCGGCCTCCGCGGCGGAACCGTCGTCGGTGAGGCCGCCGCCGTCGTCGAACAGGGTCCAGAAGTCGTGCAGGCTGACCGAGTCCCGTACCGGGGCGCCGTGCAGCTCGACGAACACCGTCCGCAGGTGCTCGACCGCCCGGACGCCGCCGGAGCGTCCCCCGTAGCTGACGAACCCGACCGGCTTGGCGGCCCATTCGGCGTGGAAGGCGTCGATCGCGATCTTCAGCCCGGCCGGATAGGAGTGGTTGTACTCCGGGGTGACCACGGCGAACGCGTCCGCGCCGGCCAGCCGGGCACCCAGGCCGGGATCGGGGTCGCGATCCATCCGCGGTGCGAGATCGGACCCGAGCAGGTCCACGACGTCGACGACGACGTCGTCCCGCCCGCCGGCGGTGTCGGCGAACCAGCGGGCGACGGTGGGCCCGGCCCGGCCGGTGCGCACGCTGCCGATGATGACGGCGACCCGGACGGGATCGTCGGTGCCGGTCCCGGTGCCTGCCGTGCTGTTCGAGGTCAGGGTCATGACTGCTCCCGCAGGGATTCGGCGGGTGGGCTCTCCACCCGGCGCCGACGACGCTAGGAGCTGTAGCTCACTACAGGTCGAGGGTCGGGGCGGGGCTCAGGCCGGCGCGTGCAGGGCGAACCAGAGCTCGGCCCGCACCCCGGGGGAGTCGAGGTCGCGGCCCAGCAGTGCGCCGGCCTTCTCGATCCGGGAGCGCAGCGTGTGCCGGTGCACGCCCAGCCGGGCCGCGGCCGGATCCCACTGCCCGTGGTGGGCGAGCCACTCGCGCAGCGAGGCGACCAGGTCGCCGCGGCGCTCGGTGTCGTGCCGCACCAGCGGGGCGAGCACCGACTCGGCGAACGCGGCCGCGTCCTCCGGGATCACCAGCGCGGACAGGCCGCTGCCGGCCAGGTCGGAGAACCGGATCACCGCGCGGTCCCGGCGTTCGGCGGCGTCCAGCGCCCGCCCCGCCTCCCGCAGCGCCCGGCCGAGGTGGGTGACCGGCGCCGGATCGGAGATCCCGGCCCGCACCCCGCGGACCCGGGCGGCGAGGCTCAGCACGGGCTCCACCGCGTCCGCACCGACGATCGTGGCGACCTGCCCGTCCAGCTCGGCGTGGAACCCGACCGACGCCCGTTCGAGCGCGTCGACCAGCACGTCCAGCCGGCCCGCGGCGGGCCGCCCGCCGAGCGCGATCGCGACCAGGTCGCCGTCGGGCAGCGCGCCCCAGGTGTCGGCGAGGACCCGGTCGGCGCCGCAGTCGGGCAGCGTGGCGAGGCTGCGCAGCACCGCGGTGCGCAGCCGCTGCTCGGCCCGCCCGGCCGCGGCGGTGCGCGCGTGCGCCAGGGTCAGCACCGACACCGCCGAGCCGATCACCTGCCGGTCGACCGGGCTGAACTGCCGGTTCCGTCCGACCACGAGCACCGCCGGGCCGATCAGCCGGACCGGCTGCAGCACGACCTGCCCGTCACCGGCGGACACGGTCACGCTGGACGGGCCGGAGTGCTCGCGGACCCGGGCGATCTCGCCGGCCAGTGCGACCGCCCGCCGGGACGCCTGGCGCGGCGCGGCGTGCCGGACCCGGTCGTCGGCGTCGGAGACCAGCACCCACGCCTCCAGGCGTTCCGCGAGCCGGTCCAGCACCCGGCCGGTGCTCTCGGCACGGTCGTCCCCGAGCGCGGCCGCGGTGAGCGCCCGCTGGGCCTCGTCGGTGCGCACCACCTCGGCGTACCGTTCGGCCGCGCGGGCCTCGGTGACCGCCCTGGTCAGCGCCAGGAACGGGGTGCGCTCGGGCACCTCGATCAGCGGCAGCCCCTCGTGCTCGCAGGCCGCGGCGACCGCCGGGAGGTGCTCGTCGTGCCCCAGCCCGGTGCCGAACCCGAGCGCCGCGAGCCCGTGCGCGGCGACCCGCCGGACGTAGGCGGCCGGATCGGCGGCCGGCCCCAGGCCGGTGGTGAGCAGCAGCTCGCCGCCGTCGAGGTACGGGGTGGGATCGGACAGCTCCGACGAGTGCACCCAGGAGATACGACGATCCAGATCCGCGGCGGGACACGCGGGCCGCAGACCGAGGCTGCGGTCGGTACACAGATCCCGCAGCGTGACCGGCACGGGTCCCCCTGACATGTTGGAGTGTCGCGAACGCTGAACTAGACGATCAGGACACTACCGCGACCCGGTGTCGTGGATCACGCTGTCCGGCACGGATCGTCGTCGAAGGGAAGTTCGAGCGTGACCACCACCGCGCCGCGTTACGTCGGGACGAGCCTGCCCCGCAAGGAGGACCCGGCACTGCTGACCGGCCGGGCGACCTGGACCGACGACATCAGCCCGCCGGGGACGCTGCACCTGGCCGTCGTCCGCAGCCCGTTCCCGCACGCGAAGATCGTGTCGATCGACACCGCCGCCGCGCGCGAGCAGGAGGGCGTCCGGGCCGTCTACACCGCCGAGGACGTCGACCACGAGTTCCTCGCCGGCATCCCCTGCGGCTGGCCGGTCACCGAGGACATCAAGATCCCCGACCACCGCCCGCTGGCCCGCGAGGAGGTCAACCACGTCGGCGACGGCGTCGCCGTGGTCCTCGCCACCAGCGCGCGCGCCGCCCGGGACGCCGCCGACCTGGTCGAGGTCGAGTACGACGAGCTGCCCGCCGTCGTCGACATGGCCGACGCGCTGGCCGACGACGCCCCGCTGGTGCACACCGAGCTGGGCACCAACCACTGCTACACCTGGCCGCTCGCCACCGGCGACGTCGACGCCGCGTTCGCCGAGGCCGACGTCGTGGTCTCCGGGCGGTACCTGCAGCAGCGGGTGATCGCCTCGCCGATGGAGCCGCGCGCCGTGGTCTGCGTGCCGGACCAGGTCGGCGGCGGGTTCACCGTCTACACCGCCACCCAGGTCCCGCACTTCGTCCGCGACATCCTGGCCGCGGTCACCGGGATCGCCGACACCAAGATCCGGGTGATCGCCCCGGACGTCGGCGGCGGCTTCGGCGCCAAGCTCAACGTCTACGCCGAGGAGTTCCTCGCGCTCGTCCTCGCCCGCAAGCTCGGCGCGCCGGTCAAGTGGACCGAGACCCGCTCCGAGCACCACCAGGCCACCACGCACGGCCGCGGGCAGATCCAGGACATCTCGGTCGCCGCCACCTCCGACGGCAAGATCCTCGGGATGAAGATCGAGCTGCTCGCCGACATGGGCGCCTACCTGCAGCTCCTCACCCCGGGCATCGCCGTGTTCGGCGCCTTCACCTTCTGCGGGCTCTACGACTTCGGCAGCTACTCCTTCACCTGCCGCGGCGTGTTCACCAACCTCACCCCGACCGACGCCTACCGCGGCGCCGGCCGCTCCGAGGCCGCCTACGGCCACGAGCGGATCATGGACGACCTGGCCCGCGAGCTGGGCATGGACGCCGCCGAGGTGCGGCTGCGCAACCTGCACCCCAAGTTCGACGAGCCGCGCACCGTCCCGTCCGGCGTCCAGTACGACTCCGGCGACTACGAGACCTGCATGCGCAAGGCGATGGAGCTCGTCGACTACGAGAAGCTGCGCGAGGAGCAGCGGACCCGGCGCGAGTCCGGCGACGCCGTGCAGATCGGCATCGGCTTCGGCAACTTCACCGAGTCCGGCGGCCTGTCGCCGTCCAAGGTGGCGGCCGGGGTGCGGCTGCAGTCCGGCGGCTGGGAGCAGGCCACCGTCCGGATGACGACCAGCGGCAAGGTCGAGGTCGTCACCGGCACCTCGCCGCACGGGCAGGGCCACGAGACCGCCTGGTCGCAGATCGTCGCCGACCAGCTCGGCGTGCACCCCGACGACGTCGAGGTGCTGCACGGCGACACCCTGATCGCGCCGTTCGGGCGCGACACCTACGGCTCGCGCAGCCTCGCCGTCGGCGGCACCGCCGTGCACCTGGCCGCCGGGAAGGTGCTGGACAAGGCGATGCTGATCGCCGCGCACCTGCTGGAGGCCGACGAGAAGGACCTCGAGTTCGAGGCCGGCCGGTTCCAGGTCGCCGGCACCGCCGGCCCGTCGGTGACCATCCAGGAGGTCGCCGGGGCCGCCTCGCTGGCCGCGAACCTGCCCGACGGCATGGAGCCCAACCTGACCGCCGACTCGGCGTTCGACCCGCCGAACTTCACCTGGCCGTTCGGCACGCACGTCTGCGTGACCGAGGTCGACACCGAGACCGGCTTCACCCGGATCCGCCGCTACGTCGCCGTCGACGACTGCGGCGTCGTGGTGAACCCGACGATCGTCGAGGGCCAGCTGCACGGCGGCATCGCCCAGGGCATCGGCCAGGCGCTCTACGAGCACGCCACGTTCGACGACGCCGGCAACCCGACCGCGGGCAACCTGGCGTCCTACACCGTGCCCGCGGCGACCGACCTGCCGCACTTCGAGCTGGAGCAGACCGTCACGCCGTCGCCGACGAACCCGATGGGGGTCAAGGGGATCGGCGAGTCCGGCGCGATCGGCTCGTCCCCGGCGGTGGTGAACGCGGTGATCGACGCCGTCGCGCACCTCGGGGTCACCCACGTCGACATGCCCGCGACGCCGCAGGCCGTCTGGCGGGCGATCAAGCAGGCGAGCGAGCAGACTGCCTGAACCCGTAAGGAGGAGGCCGGACATGGTGGCCATCAACTGCGACATGGGCGAGTCGTTCTCGATCTACCACTGCGGCGACGACGAGGGGCTGATGCCCTACGTGACCGTCGCCAACGTGGCGTGCGGGTTCCACGCGTCCGATCCCCGGGTGATGACCCGGACCGTGAAACTCGCCAAGCGGCACGGGGTCAGGGTCGGCGCGCACCCGTCACTGCCCGACCGCGAGGGCTTCGGCCGGCGTGAGATGAAGATGGACCGGGAGGAGCTGACCGCCGCCGTCGTGTACCAGATCGGCGCGCTGTCGGGCTTCCTGCGCGCCGAGGGCATGGACCTCAACCACGTGAAGGTGCACGGGTCGCTCTACGGGATGTCCTCCCGTGACCCGGAGGTGGCGCAGGCGATCGCGGACGCCGCGGACGTCTTCGGCGCACCCCTGATGGGGATGGTCGGCACCGTGCACGAGCAGGTGTGGGGCGACCGCGCCGCCGGGTTCATCGCCGAGTACTACGCCGATCTCGACTACCGCGACGACGGCTCGCTGATCATCACCCGGGAGCACCAGGCGTTCGACCCGGTGCGGTCCGCGGAGCGCGCGCTGCGCGCGGTCACCGAGGGGAAGGCGACCTCGGAGAACGGCAAGGAGCTCACCGTGCGCGCCGACTCGGTGTGCGTGCACTCCGACACCCCGAACGCGGTGGAGCTGGCCGAGGCCGTCCACGCCGCGCTGAAATCCCACCTGAACTGAGGAGTTCGTACGTGCCCCGTCATGAGGTCGTCTCCCCGATCCCCGGCGTCTTCTACCGCCGTCCCGACCCGGACAGCCCGCCGTTCGCCGAGGACGGCAGCACCGTCACCGACGACCAGGCCGTCGGCCTGGTCGAGGTCATGAAGTCGTTCCACCAGATCCCGGCCGGCGTGTCCGGCACGCTCGTCGAGTTCCTGGTCGGCGACGAGGACGAGGTGGACGCCGGCCAGCCGGTGGCGGTCGTCGAGATCGGCTGAGGGGTCCCGGATGAGAAAGCTGCTCGTCGCCAACCGCGGCGAGATCGCCGTCCGCATCATCAGAGCCGCCCGCGACCTGGGGATATCCACGGTCGCGGTGGCCTCCAAGGCGGACGGCGACGCGCTGCACACCCGGCTGGCCGACACCTCGGTCGAGATCGGCCCGTCGCCGGCGTCGAGGTCCTACCTGGTCACCGACGCCATCCTGGCCGCGGCGAAGGAGACCGGGGCGGACGCCGTGCACCCCGGCTACGGCTTCCTGTCCGAGCGGGCGTCGTTCGCGACGGCCGTCGCCGACGCCGGGCTGACCTTCGTCGGCCCGGCCGGCTCGGTGATCGAGCGGATGGGCGACAAGGTCGCCGCCCGCGAGGTCGCCCGGGCCGCCGGGGTCCCGACGGTGCCCGGCACCCCCGGCGGCGTCGCCGACGCCGACGCGGCGGTCGAGGCGGCCCGCGAGACCGGCTACCCGGTGATGCTCAAGGCCGCCGCCGGCGGCGGCGGGCGCGGCATCCGGGTGGTGCAGGACGAGGCCGGCCTGCGCAGCGCGTTCGGGCAGGCGTCCACCGAGGCCCAGAAGGCGTTCGGCGACGGCACCATGTACCTGGAGCGGTTCGTCGAGCGCGCCCGGCACGTCGAGGTCCAGGTGCTCGGCGACGGCTCCGACGCGGTGCACCTGTTCGAGCGGGAGTGCTCGCTGCAGCGGCGCCGGCAGAAGGTCGTCGAGGAGGCGGTGTCCCCGGGCATCTCCGCGGCCACCCGGGACGCCATGACGACCGCCGCGGTCGACCTGTGCCGGGAGGTCGGCTACACCTCGGCGGGCACCGTCGAGTTCCTGGTCGACGACACGACGGGGGAGTTCTTCTTCATCGAGATGAACACCCGGATCCAGGTCGAGCACCCGACGACCGAGCTGGTCACCGGGATCGACCTGGTCGCCGAGCAGCTGCGGATCGCCGCCGGCGAGCCGCTGCGGTTCAGCCAGGACCGGATCGAGCGGCGCGGGCACGCCATCGAGTACCGGGTCAACGCCGAGGACCCCACCAAGGACTTCATGCCCCAGCCCGGCCCGGTCGGCCGGATCACCCTGCCCGCCGGGCCGTGGGTGCGCTGCGACACCTGGCTCGAACCCGACGCGGCCGTCCCGCCCTACTACGACTCGCTGCTGGCCAAGGTCGTCGTGTGGGGCATCGACCGCGACGAGGCGCTGGCCCGGTCCCGCCGCGCGCTGGACGAGTTCACCGTCGCCGGCATCCCGACCACCGTCGGGCTGCTCCGCGAGCTCGTCGACGAGCCGTGGGTCGGCGCGGCCGACTTCCACACCGGGACCCTCGAACAGTGGCTGGCCGAACGGAAGGAGACCTGATGAGCGCCCGCTACAGCTGGGGCGGCGACGAGTTCGTGTTCGTCGAGCTGGCCGAGGAGATGAGCCTGCAGGCCAACTTCAAGGCCGTCGCGATCACCAACCTGCTGCAGGAGGAACGGCCGGACGGGATCCTGGAGATCTGCCCGGCGAACGCGTCCTACCAGGTGCGCTACGACCCCGACGTGCTGGAGCCGCACGGGTTCCTGACCCACCTCAAGGAGCTCGAGGCGCGGGTCGGCGACGCGCTGGGCGTCACCCTGAACTGCCGGGTCGTCGAGATCCCGGTGCTCTACCAGGACCCGTGGACCACCGAGACGCTGCTGCGCTTCCGGGACCGCCACCAGGACCCGGACGCCACCGACATCGAGTACGCGGCCCGCATCAACGGCTACGCCGGTGTCGACGAGTTCATCGCCGCGCACTCCGGCTCCCCGTGGTTCACCTCGATGGTCGGGTTCGTCGCCGGGCTGCCGTTCAAGTACCAGATGGTGCCCCGCGAGCGGCAGATCGTCGTCCCCAAGTACCTGCGGCCGCGCACCGACACCCCGAAGCAGACCGTCGGCTACGGCGGCTGCTTCTCCTGCATCTACTCGGTGCGCGGGGCGGGCGGCTACCAGATGTTCGGCATCACCCCGGCCCCGATCTACGACCCGCGCCAGACCAAGCCGGACTTCACCGAGCACAAGGTGTTCATGCGGCCCGGTGACATGGTCAAGTTCCGGCCGATCGACCGGGACGAGTACGACGACGCCGAGGCGAAGGCCGAGGCGGGGGAGTACCGCATCACCACCCGGCCGGTCGAGTTCGACCTGCAGCCGTTCCTGGACGACCCGGACGGCTACAACAAGCGCCTGCTGGAGGTCCTGACGTGAGCGCGACGACGTCGATCGAGGTCCGCAAGCCCGGCCTGTCCACCACGGTGCAGGACGGCGGCCGGTCGGGCTACTACCACCTGGGCATCCCGCCGTCGGGCGCGCTGGACCAGTACTCGCTCGCCGCGGCGAACGCCCTGGTCGGCAACTCACCCGACGACGCCGTGCTCGAGATCGTCTACATGGGCCCGGAGCTGCGCTTCACCGGCCCGGCCGTGGTCGCCGTGACCGGTGCGGCGATCGCGCCGCGGGTGAACGGGGAGACCCGGCCGCAGTGGGAGTCGTTCGCCGTCGCCGAGGGCGACGTGCTCGACTTCGACTACCTCAAGTCCGGTGCGCGGGCCTACCTGGCCGTGTCCGGCGGCCTGGACACCCGGGTCGACCTGGGCAGCCGCTCCACCTACGTGATCGGCTCGCTGGGCGGGGTGGACGGCCGCCCGATCGCCGAGGGCGACGTGCTGCCGATCGGCTCCGGCGGGTCCGGGCGGGCCGGCCTGGTGGTGCCCGAGGACCTGCGGACGTCGACGTCCAAGGACGTCGAGGTGCGCGTCGTGATGGGCCTCTACGACCACCGGCTCACCGACGCCGGCCGGGCCACCTTCCTGGACACCACCTGGACGCTGACCCCGGTCGCGGACCGGATGGGCTTCCGCTACGCCGGTGGGCAGCTGGAGACGGTCGACCGGGAGCCGCCGTTCGGGGCCGGGCAGGACCCGTCGAACATCGTGGACTCGCCGTACCCGATCGGCTCCATCCAGGTGCCGGGCGGCGTGGAGCCGATCATCCTGCACCGCGACGCGGTGTCCGGCGGCGGCTACATGATGGTGGCGACGGTGATCTCCGGGGATCTCGACGTGGTCGCCCAGTCGGCGCCGCGGACCCGCACCCGGTTCGTCGAGGTCGACCTGGAGACCGCGCTGGGGCTGCGCGCCGAGCGGAAGGACCGCCTCGCCCGGCTGTACGCGGCGCTGACCTGACGGTCCCGGTTCCGCCGGACCGAGGTATGTGACTCACCCGTCCGGGGTGGCCGAACGCGATCATCTGGTCCAGACTCGACGCTCGGTCGTACCGGAACATCGCGGGGAGGCGGTCGGCGCACCATGGGCAGGCACCGGAGCACGGCGGGCACGAGCCTGGCCCGGAGGATCCTCGCGGTCGCGATCCCCGCGATCGGCGCGGTCGCGCTCGCCGCGGCCGTGGTGCTCGGGTCCGGGCCGGACCGGCCCGCCGACCGTGCCCCGGAGCCGGACACGTCCGCGCCCGAGCCCGGCACGACCGCAGGCACCCCCGACGGGATCCCGGCCGCGCCCGACGCCACGGGTGCACCGGGTCCCGCGCTCGCCGCCGGGGAGGCGGCCGGCGCCGCCGCGACCGCGCCGGCCGCCGTGGGCCGGGGCGCCGGGGGATCCGCAGCGGGTCCGGCCGGCTCGGGTACTGCCGGCTCGGGTTCTGCCGGCTCGGGTTCTGCGGACGCGGGCGCCGGGGGATCCGGCGGGTCGGGATCCGGCTCGGGTACTGGCCCTGCCGGTCCGGCCGGCTCGGGCTCTGCCGGCTCGGGCGCTGCCGGTTCGGATCCGGCTGGGCCGGGCTCGGCAGGTACCGGCCCGGCCGGTTCGGGCCCCGCCGGTCCGGCGGGCTCGGGCTCTGCCGGCACGGGCTCTGCCGGCACGGGCTCTGCCGGCACGGGCCCTGCCGGTACGGATCCTGGCGGCTCGGGCCCTGCGGCCGTGGGGCCCGCCGGTTCGGGTCCTGCGGGCGCCGATCCTGCGGGTCCCGATCCGGCGGACTCGGGCCCTGCCGGCCCAGGCTCTGCCGGCCCGGGTGCGGGCCCCGCCGCACCGGGCCGCGACCGCACACCCCCGCCGGCGCCGCAGCCCCGGACCGAACCCGCCCCGGTCGTCCCGCAGCAGCGCTCGGCCGACCCGGCACCATCGCGCAGCGCCACCCCACCCGGCAGCGCACCCCGTCAGCGCGCCGACCGCCCCGGCCGGGACACCCGCGACGAGGTCCGGCAGAAGGTCCGCGGCGCGGGCGAGAGCGGCGCCCTGCTCCGGCTCCGGCTGAAGCTGCAGGAGTCCGCGGAGCTCGACGTGCGGGTCCCCGGCCCGGCGCTCTCGCTGATCCCGGACTGACCCCCGGCCGGGCAGCGCACCCACCCGTTCGGCGCATGACCGCGGCGCACCCCGCCCGTCATCGTGATCAGCATGATTGATCCGATCGGCCGTACTGATTGCTCCTGATGGCGCCACGCCATCGCCTGCCCGAGTCCCACGGCGCCGCTCCCCGGGCCGGGCACACCCGGCCGCGCCGCGGCCCGGGCCGTCCCGGACCGTGGCGGACGGTCCTGTACGGCGGGATCCCGCTGCTGCTGGTGACGGTCGCCGTCGTCGCGAGCCTGCTCACCGGCCGCGCCGCACCGGCCGACGAGCGGATCGGGGACAGCGTGCCGATCCCGACGTTCGCCGACCGGCCCCCGGCCGTCGCGGACGGCCCGGAGCCGACACCGGGCCCGTCCCGGACGGCCCCGCCCCGCACCACGGCCCCGCGCGGCGCGGTGCCCGGCCAGGCGATCCTGGCCGGCGATCCGGCCGCCCGCGCCGCCGGCGACGCCGTCCGCGCGGTCACCGTGCGGGCCGCCGCCGAGGAGCGTGCGGCGGAGCAGGCCCGCCAGGAACGGGAACGGGCCGCGCAGCAGCGCCGGGCCGCCGAGGAGGAGCTCCGCCGGGAACGGGCCCGGACCGCGGCGGAGCCATCCCCACCCGCCGGACCGGTCCCGGCCGAGCCCGATCCGCCCGTCCCCACCGAGCCCGAGCCGGCACCGCCCGCCCCGGCCGGGCCCGAACCGGCGGAGCCGCCCGGCCCGGGCTCCGACCGGCTCGCGCCGACCGGCGACGGCCCCGCGAACCCGCCGGGGGAGCAGCCCGGGACCACCGGAGAGTGACCAGCCATCCGGGCGGTCGCGGTCCGGCCGCGCGCCCGCCATCATCGACGGATCCGTTGAGCTGTTCGGACCAGCCGGAGGGGCGCTGATGGGCGGACGTCACCGCGCGCGGCGGGTACGCCGCGCCCCGACCCGCCGCGCGCTGCTCGAGGCGCTGCCGGTCGTCGTCGCGGCGGCCGCGGCGGTGGTCGCCCTGGTCGCGGTCGTCGTCGGCAGCGGGCTGCTCACCGGTGGCGGCGCCCCCGCGCTCACCCAGGGGGCGGGCGTCGGGGCCCCGGCCGTGCTGGCCCCCCGTGCGGCACCGGTGCTGCACCTGCCCGCCACCGACGCGGTCGCCACGGCCGCCGGTGACGCGGTCCGTGCCGCGGCCCGGCAGGACAGCCGCGGGCCCGCCGCGACCGCCGGCTGCGACCTCGACGGCCCACCCCGGTTCGACGACCCGGCCGATCCGCACCGGATCACCAACCGCGACTGCGGCTACCTCGACGAGCGGGGCCGGGAGCGCTCGCACGATCCGTGGATCGACGGTCAGCTCCTCGACGCGACCGGAAACTGAACCGGAGCCGATCCGGTGTTTCGCCCCGGACCGTTCGGGATACGGAGTCGGGGACGGGAGGCGATCACGATGACCGGACGGCATCGAACACCCACCACACCGGGCCACCGCGCCCTGCTCGGCACGGTCCCGCTGCTCGGCGGAGCCGGCGTCGCCGCAGGTCTGCTGGCCGGTGCCGCACCGGGGGACACCCCGGCGCCCGCCCCGGCCGCGGCGACCCTGCCGGTGGCCGAGGCCGAGATCGAGCCCGCCGCGGAACCGGCCGGCACGGCCGCGGCACCGGTCACCGGGACCGGCACCGCGGGCCCCGGCGCCCTCCCGGGCCGCGGCGAGCTGCTGATGGACGCGGTCGCGGGCGCCCGCGACGCGACGCAGGCCCGGCAGTCGATGGACGCGCAGGCCGCCGCCGAGGTGAGCACCGTGGCCGAACAGCTGCGCGCCCAGGCCGAGGAGCGGGCCGCCCAGGCCCGCGCCGCCGGTGACGCCGAGTTCGCCGCCTACCACGAGGCGCAGGCCGAGCAGCAGCGGTCGGCCGGCTCGTCCCGGCCGGTCGTCCCGGCGCCGCTGGACGCCGACCGCACCGGCGATCCCGTCGCGGACCCGGGTGCCACCTGCACGTCGTCGGACCTGCTGCGGCTCGGGCCGGTCGCGCTGGCCGGGCCGGACGATCCGGACTGCGAGCTGGACCCGTGGGTCGCCGGTCAGGTCGAGGACAGCCTGGACCGGATGCGCTGAGGCGCTACTCCAGCACGGTCAGCCCGAGCGCGGCGCAGATCGCCGCGGCCTGACCGGGCGAGACGACCGCGCCGCGCAGCTCCCGCGGGGTGTCCGGGGTGATCTCGCCCAGGTCGCTGGTGCGCAGGTCGGCCTGGTCCAGCCGGGCCGCCCGCAGCACGGTCCCGCGCAGCCGGCACCGGTCGAAGACCACCGTCCGCAGGTCGGCACCGGACAGATCGGCCTCGGACAGGTCGCACCCGCTGACCCGCAGCCCGCGCAGCGCGAGATCGCCGAGATCGGCGATCTGCAGGTTGCACCCGGACAGCACGAACGACGCGGCGAGCCCGCGCACGCCGCGCAGCACGGCACCGATCATCCGGCACCCCTCGAAGCGGGTGTCCCCGAGCAGCGCGCCGGCGAACCGCGCGCCCGACAGGTCCACCCCGTCCAGCACGGCGTCGGTCAGGTCCGCCTCCCGCAGGTCGGCCCCGGCCAGCGAGGTCCCCGAGATCCGGGCCCGGTCCAATCGCGCACCGCGCAGGTCCGCCCCGGCCAGCGAGCCGCCGCGCAGCTGCAGCCCGGCCAGGTCGACCTCCCGCAGATCGCCCTCCGGCAGGTCGGGATCGTGCACCGGCTCCCCGGACCGGACGGCGGCGATGAGTGTCTCGGCGGTCGTCACCCCGGCAGCCTGGCACGGCCCACCGACCGGTCCGGCGCTCAGGTCGCCGGTGGCGCGTCCGGCCCGACCGGGAAGCAGCGGACCGGCTGGGCGTTCGCCGGGTCGAGCGCGTTGGTGATGTGCTGCAGGGTGACCGGGTCGAACGCGACCGCGACGTGCTCGGCCAGGTTCGCCGGGCAGCCCTCCTGCAGCACGATGTTCGTCGCGCCGTCCATCAGCCCGGAGGTGTACGGGACGACCAGCTCGTCGTACCGGGTCAGGATCATCGTGTAGGTGACGCCGTCCACCCGCGGCCCGCCACCGGAGTTCAGCTCGGTCAGGAAGTCCGATCCGCGCAGGAACTGCCGGCACGAGGCGCACAGCGGATCCAGCACCAGCCCGATCGCCGGGCCGAGCCCGAGCTGCTGCCCGGTGCGGTTGAGGAACGCCAGCCCGGCGGTGTTCGTGCCGTCCCACAGCGGGGTGAGACCGACGTAGCGGTCGACGACCTCGGCCCCGCCGAGGAACTTCACCCAGTGGTTCGGCATCAGCGAGCCCTCGGAGTGGCCGACGACGTCGACCTTCTCCGCGCCGGTCGCGTCCAGCACCCGGTCGACGAACCCGGCCAGCTCCCGCGCGCTGTCCTCCATCGGCGCCAGCCCACCGACCTGGGTCAGCGGCGGCGGGGCCAGCGGATTGCGGCCGTAGGTCAGCGAGAACACGCAGTGCCCGCGCGCGGCGAGCTGCGGAGCGACGTAGGCCCAGTTGTTCGCCTGGTTCGCCGACAGCCCGTGCACCAGCACCACCGGGTTCGGGTGCTCCGCGGTCGGCGTGCAGGTCCAGTCGTTGGAGCCCGGCGGCGGCGGATCGATCAGGTCCGTCAGCGGGTCGGTCAGCCGGCCGGGAGGCTGTGCGGGCGCCGCCGGGGCGGCCTGCGCGGGGGTCACCATCGCCGTGCCGACCACCAGGGTCGCCAGCGCGATCGACGCGATCGCACCCCATCGCCGCCGGTTCATCGCTGCCGCCTCCTCGCGTCCGGTGTTACCGGTGGGTACAACGACCGGTGACGGGAAGGGATGCGCGCTGCTCCGGACGGGTGGCCGGATACGACACCCGCGGCACCGGCCACACCCGGCGTGGCTGGGTTACGCTGTGCCGGTGACGTCCTCCACCGCGCCCGCGGTCCCGGCCCCGACCTGGGCGGAAGCCGTGCGGTACGCGGCGGGCAGCATGGCGGTCGACGGGCTGGAGATCGACCGGGACGGGCAGGCCCTGCTCGACGCGGTCGCCCGCGAGGAGCTGACCGTCGACGAGGCGGTCGGGCAGGTGCTCGCCCGCTACCGGTGAGCCTCGATCCGTACCTCGATCTCGAGCACGGCGTCCTCCGCAACCGGCTCGGCATCACCGACGCGGCCGAGCTCGCCGCGGTCGAACGGCGCATCTCGGCCCTGCGCATCGCCGGGATCGAACGCTCCCCGGTGCCCGGCGGCTACGACCTGGCGCATCTGCAGCACGTGCACTGGCGGATCTTCTCCGACGTCTACCCCTGGGCCGGCACCCTCCGCACGGTCACCCTGGCCCGCAGCGGCCGCCCGTTCTGCGCGCCGGAGCTGATCCGCCACACCGCCGACGGGATCTTCGCCCGGCTCGCCGCCGGGGGCCCCTGGCGCGGCCGGGACCGCGCCGCGGTGCTCGACGGTCTCACCACCCTGCTCGCCGAGCTGAACGACCTGCACCCGTTCCGCGAGGGCAACGGCCGCGCCCAGCGGACCTTCCTGGGGCAGCTCGCCCGGGAGGCCGGCCGGCCGCTGTCCTGGGACGGCCAGGACCCGGTCACCGCCGCGGCCGCCGCCCGGGCCGCCGCGGCCGGGGACCGGGCACCGCTGCGCGCACTGCTCGACCGCGCTCTCGCGCCCTGAGCTCACCGCCGGTCCGGCTCGAACACCCCGTCCCGCAGCTCCGGCACCGCGGTCCCGGCGTCCAGCTCCGCGGCCACCTCGACGTCGTCGCCGAACCCGATGGCGGCCAGCTCCCGCCCGCTCGCGCAGCCGTGCAGCATCCCGGCCGGGTCGGCGAGCACCGGCCCGGCCGCGGCGGCCGCCGCGGCCGCCTCGGGGGAGCAGCCGTCGGCGGGCAGCGCCGCGATCAGCGCCCCCGCGCCCCACAGGTCCTCCACGGCCGGGCGCAGCGACCCGTCCGGCCACCGCTCGCCCGCGGCGACCACGGTGATCCGCAGGCCGCGCTCCAGCAGCGGACGGATCCGGTCCGCGGCGGCCGCCCGGTTCCGCAGCGACACCCCGAGCACCGGCCCGCGCGCCGCGGCGGCGATCGCGGAACCGTTGGGCGAGGGCAGCACCAGCCGCTGCAGCCCGGCCGCGGCCCGGACGGTGCCGGGGGACAGGCTGACCTCGCCCGGCCCGGCCGCCGAGCGCGGGACGGCCAGGGTCGCCCGGTGCGCCCGCGCGAGATCCGTCGCGCGCCCGTCGCGCCACCGGCACGGGACGACCGGCACGCCGCGGTCCGCCGCGACCGACAGCGTCGTGCTGAAGCTCAGCACGTCCACGACCACCAGCAGGTCGCCGGCGGTGGCGGCGGCGCCGACCGGCCCCCAGTCGAACCGGATCCGGTGGCCGTCCTGGCCGTGCACGCCGGACATCGCTGGTCCCCCCGACGGAGTGGTGCGTACCGGCGCCCGGACGCGACGATCTGGACCCTATCGGAACGAAACGCTCGTCCCGGACGCTGTCGCGATGGGCAACGACCAGACCTTCGTCAAGGCGCTGGGCCGGGCGGACGTGCTCGCCGTCGGCTTCGGCGCGATGATCGGCTTCGGCTGGGTCGTGCTGGCCGGCGAGTGGGTGAGCGGTGCCGGGACCGCGGGTGCCGCGCTCGCCTTCGTGCTCGGCGGGTCGGTGATGGCCGTCGTCGGGCTCACCTACGCCGAGCTGGTGTCGGCGCTGCCGAAGGCCGGCGGCGAGCACCACTACGTGCTGCGCGCGCTGGGATCGCGCTGGGCGTTCGTCGCGTCCTGGGCGATGGTGCTCGGCTACCTGTCGGTCGTCGCGTTCGAGGCCGTCGCGCTGCCCGAGACGGCGCTGTACCTGTTCCCCGATCTCAACGCCGGCCTGCTGTGGACGGTCGCCGGCTACGACGTGTTCGCCACCTGGGCGCTGGTCGGGATCGTCGGCGCCGTCGTCATCACCTGGCTGAACTACGTGGGGATCCGGCCGGCCGCCGTCGCCCAGACGATCGCGGTCGCGTTCCTGGTGGGCGTCGGGATCGTGATGCTGACCGGCACCGTCGTCGGCGGCAGCGCCGCGACCGCGGAGCCCTGGTTCACCGGCGGGTTCGCCGGGATCCTCGGGGTGCTGGTGGCGGTGCCGTTCCTGTTCGTCGGCTTCGACGTCATCCCGCAGTCCGCCGAGGAGATCGACCTGCCCGAGCGGCACATCGGACGGCTGCTGGTGGTGTCGGTGCTGATGGCGATCGCGTTCTACGTGGTCATCGTGGTCGGGACCGGGTTCGCACTCGGCGACGACGCGCTGGGCGGCTCCCAGCTCGCCGCCGCCGACGCCATGGGTGTCCTGTGGGGGCATCCGGCGTTCGGGACGCTGCTCGTGCTCGGCGGCATCGCCGGCATCCTGACCAGCTGGAACGCCTTCCTGATCGGGGCGAGCAGGCTGGTCTACGCGATGGCGGCGTCCGGCATGCTGCCGCGCTGGTTCGCGTTCGTGCACCCGCGGTTCCGCACGCCGACGCACGCGATCCTGTTCATCGGCGGGCTGTCGGTGCTCGCGCCGCTGTTCGGCGACAACATGCTGACCTGGCTGGTGAACGCGGGCGGCCTCACCATCACGATGGGCTTCACCATGGTCGCGGTGACCTTCCTGGTGCTGCGCCGCCGCGAGCCCGGGCTGGTGCGGCCGTTCCGGGTGCGCGGCGGCCCGGTGATCGGGACGACCGCCGCCGTGGCGAGCCTGGTGCTGCTGTCGCTCTACCTGCCCGGGATGCCGGCCGCGCTCGGCCTGCCGGAGTGGACGATCGTCGGCACCTGGTGGCTCGCCGGGCTCTACTTCCTGACCCGCTTCCCGGAGACCGGCCCTGGCCCCGACGCCGAGAGCCGCCTCGTCGCCGCGACCGGCCGCTGATCCGCCACCGCCCCGCGCGGCCCGCGCCGTCCGCACGGGATCGCTGCGTCCGCACGGGATCGGATCCCGTGCGAACCGGACGAACCCGTGCGAACCCGGGTGAAGCGCCGCGCCCCCGATGTGACCTTCGGCGGGCGGGGTGCGACCGCGGGCCGGTGGGGCCACCATTCCGCTATGGCCGTTGACACCCCCACCGGCGTCCGCTCGCCCGGCACCACCCCCGCCGACGCGACCACCGCCCCCGTCACCGTCTCGTTCACCCGCCGCGCCGATCCCGGGCACGCCACCGAGATGGTCGCCTGGATCCGCTCCGGGCTGCTGCTGGCCGAGGGCTTCCCCGGCTTCCTCGGCGGCGGCTGGGTCCGCACCCGCGGCGGGTCCGACGAGTGGCACATGCTCGCCCGCTTCGACTCCCCGGACTCGCTGGCCGGCTGGGAGGCCAGCCCGGAACGCCGCTGGTGGCTGGGCTCCGCGCAGGGCCTCGCCGAGATGACCCGCGCCGAGCGCCGCACCGGCATCGAGGGCTGGTTCGACACCCCCGAGCAGGTCGAGGCCGTCGGCCCGGTGCAGGCCGGCCCGCCGCGCTGGAAGCAGGCGACCACCATCTGGCTGGCGTTCTTCCCGCTGAACCTGCTCGCCACCGTCACCCTGGGCGCGCTGATCGCGGACTGGCCGGTGGTGCCGCGCACGGCGGTGCTGACCCTCGTGCTGACCCCGCTGATGGTGTACCTGATCCTGCCCCGGATCACCCGGCTGCTCGGCTGGTGGCTGCACGGCCGACGGTTCCGGGACCGGCACCTCAGCCCCGCCGGCTGACCCGGCACATCCGCCCGGCTGATCATCCACGGGGGCCCCCGGACCGTCCGTTGCGCGGTCGCTACCGTCGTTCGGTGCTCACCTCGGAACCGACGGTCGCGGAACGGGAGCCGGTCGACACCGCACGTGACCGCCTCCGCCTGCGCTGGGCGGGCGGGCTCGGCCTGCTCGCCTTCGTGCTGGCCGTCGCCGTGCCGTTCCTCCCGGTGATCCAGCACGAGAACACGATCGTCTGGCCGTCGCCGTCCACCGGCACCGCCGACGTCAACGCCCCGCTGGTCGCGCTGCGCCCGGAGTCGATGTCGGTCACCGTGCCGGCCGAGGCGATCCGCAGCCTGGACGCGCGCACCCCCGGCCCGGCGACCGTGGTGTCCACGGTGCCGCCCGAGTCGCCGGAGGGCGCCCGCTCCGGGATGTCGCTGTCGGTCTCCGACGGCAGGCTGCTGCTGGTCAACCGTGGGCAGGAGCTGGTGGCGGCGCCACTGCGGGACGGCCCGACGCAGGTGCGGATCACCTCCGACGCCCGGTCCAGCACCGTCGATCTCGGCTCCGGGGCGCAGACCTTCGAGGGCGACCTGCGGCCGCAGTCGGTCGGCGTCTACTCCGATCTGGACGCCGACCTCGATCCGCTCGCCGACACCGCCGTCCGGATCAGCCCGGACACCCGCTTCGACACCAGCCCGTCGGTCTGGAAGACGGCGGCGACCGTCGTGGCGAGCGTCGCGCTGGTCGGCTCGCTGCTCGCACTCGCCGGGGTGGACCGCCGGCTCGGCCGCAGCCCGCACCGGGCCGGGCGGGAGGCCGTCGGCGGACTCGCCGGGCGGTGGCCGCCGCGGCTGCGCCGCTGGTGGTCCCGGGCCCGTCCACGCCCGGTCGATCTCGTGGTCACCGCGGTGCTGTTCGTCTGGATGGCGATCGGCGGCCAGACCTCCGACGACGGCTTCACCCTCGGCATCGTCCGGGACGTCCCGAGCTCGGGCTACGTCGGCAACTACTACCGCTGGTACGACGCCGCCGAGGCGCCCTTCGGCTGGTTCTACGATCTCTACGCGCTCTGGGTGCAGGTCTCGGACTCGCTGCTGTGGCTGCGGCTGCCGTCGGTGCTGATGGGCATCACCGCGTGGTGGCTGGTGTCGCGCGGCCTGCTGCCCCGGCTGGGCAGGCAGGCCCGCCGCTCGCACGCCGCGACCTGGGCCGCCGCCGCGGTGTTCCTGGCGTTCTGGATGGCCTACAACTCCGGTCTGCGCCCGGAACCGGTGGTCGTGGTGTGCTCGCTGCTCGCGCTGGTGTGCGTCGAGCGGGCGGTCGCCCTGCAGCGGCTGCTGCCGCTCGCGCTCGGCCTGTTCGCCGCGTCGATGGCGGTCGGCGCGAACCCGGCCGGGCTGATCGCCGTCGCCCCGTTCCTGGCCGCGGTCCGGCCGCTGTGGCGGCTGCTCAGCAGCCGGGTGCGGGCGTTCGGCCCGGTCCCGGTGCTCGCCCCGCTGCTCGCCGCGGGCACCGCGATCCTGATGATCGCCTGGGCGGACCAGAGCTGGGCCGCGGTCATCGAGTCCACCCGGATCCGCTCCGACATCGGCCCGGACTGGCCCTGGTACACCGAGATCGAGAACCGCTACGCGCCGCTGTTCGCCGGCACCGCGGACGGCTCGATCGCCCGCCGCTTCCCGATCCTGCTGGTCATGCTGTGCACGCTGGCCTGCGTCGCGGTGCTGATCCGCCGCTCCCGGATCCCGGGCGCCGCGCTCGGCCCCGCGCAGCGGCTGATCGGCAGCACGATCATCTCGTTCCTGATCTTCGCGATGACGCCGACGAAGTGGACCCACCACTTCGGCGACCTGGTCGGGCTCGGCGCCGGGATGGTCGCGCTGGCCGCGATCGCGACCGGATCGGACGCGCTGCGGTCGCTGCGCAACCGGCTCGCCTTCCTCTCGGCCGCGTTCCTGGTCGCCGCGCTCAGCGCCGCCGGGCCGAACACCTGGTGGTACACCAACAACTGGGGCGTCCCGTGGGCCGACGAGCAGCTGATGCTCGGCGGTTTCGAGGTCTCCACGGTGCTGCTGTTCGCGGCGCTGCTGCTGGCCGCCGGCGCCGGCGTCGAACACCTGCGCGGCATCCGCGAGGAACGCCATCCCGACCAGCTCGCCGGGCTGGAACGCGCGATCGGCCGGCTGCCGCTGGTCGGCCGCTGGTGGCGGGCCCGGGACTGGCGGCGGGACGCCTCGGCGGCACTGGCCGCCACCCGCAGGCTGCGGCTCACCTCCGCCCCGCTCGCCGTGCTCTGCGGGATGCTCGTGACGTTCAACCTGTGGTCGATGACCGCGGCGATGCAGAACCAGGCGGGCTCCTGGTCGATGGGCGCCGACGCGCTGACCCACCCGTTCGGCGGCTCCTGCGGGCTGGCCAGCCAGGTCTACGCCGAACGCAGACCGGCCGACGGCGTGCTCACCCCGGCACCGGAACCGAGCGGGATGGCCCCGCCCGCCAACCCCGATCTGCTCCCGACCGTCGCCCCGCCGCCCCCGCCGGGGGAGGCGACCGCCACCCCGGCCCCGCTGCCGCCCGGTGTCGTGCCGCCGAACAGCCCGGACGCGGAGCTGCTCAACCCGACCAGCGGCGGATCCGGGTTCCGCCGCGACGGGCTCCCGCCGACCGGCGGCGGCACCGGCGTCTCCGGGTTCGAGTACGTGCTGTCCGGCGGGCTGGGCAGCGACGCGGCCCCGGCGTTCGGCAGCTTCGACCCGTCCGGCCAGAACACCGGCACCCTGCGCACGCCGTGGGCCGAGCTCACCGCGGACCAGCGGGCCGGCACGACCCCCCTGGTGGTGACGGCGGCCGGCCGGCTCGGCGGCGGCAACCGGCTGACGATCCAGTACGCGACCCGGCTCGACGACGGCCGGGTCCGGATCGTGGAGCAGACCACCCTCGACGACGGCCGCGGCGAGGAGATGCCGTGGCGGGAGCTGCGGTTCGACCTCCCGGAGGCCGCCCGCAGCGCCACCGAGGTGCGGATGGTGGTGCAGGACAACTCGGTCGGCGCCGACGGCTGGCTGGCCGTCGCGCCACTGCGCGCCCCGCAGCTCGCCCCGCTCTCCACCGTGGTCGCGGACCAGCCGATGTTCCTGGAGTACCCGGTGTCGCTGGCCAGCCCCTGCCTGCGCCCGTTCGCCACCTCGGGCGGGATCGCCGAGATCCCGGCGTACCGGCTGCAGGCCGACGGCAGCCGGATGCGGTCCGACGGCGAGGGCTGGTCCAGCCCGCAGGCCGGAGGCCCGCTCGGCTGGATCACCGTGATCGGCAAGCAGAACGAGCTGCCCACCTACCTGGAGGGCGACCCCGCCCGGGACTGGGGCAAGGTGCAGTCGATCCAGCCGTACCGGCCCGGCGCCGTCGGTCCCACGCTGGAGCGCACCGACCGGTTGCGCGCCGGGACCTACAGCTCGGGGCCGCTCCCGGAGCCGCCGCCGGGCATCCCGTCGCCGAGCCGCTGACCCGGCGCCGGCCGGGCCCGGTCCGGGCTCCCGGCCGCCGCCGGCCCGGTCACGGCCGTCGCCCGGCCAGCCGGAGGATCTCGCCGGCGACCAGGTCCGGCTCGGTGACCGGGACCAGATGCCCGGACCGCAGCGCGAGCACGTGCCGGCGTTCCGGCCCGAGCGCGGCGCGGACGGCGTGCGCGGCGTTGAGCGCGGCCCGGACCCGGCGGCCGGTCCCGGTCGCCGCCGTCCCGGAGATGACGGTGACCGGGACGGCGCCGGTGTCCGGCGGGTCGGCGCGCAGCGCGCGCAGGTCGGTCACGGTGGACGCGGCCTCGGCGAGATGACCGGCGACGCCGGCCGGGGAGAGCCACTCGGCGCGCAGGTCCGCGGCCGCGTCGGCGGGCAGCCCGCGCCGCATCGGCGCCGACGCCCGGCGGAGCAGGCCGGTCCGGGCCAGCGCCGGCAGCAGCGCCGCGGTGATCCGCTCCTGCACCGCGAACGCCCGGGTGAAGTACAGCTCGCAGCCCTCGTCGGTCGGGTCGACCAGGACCAGCCCGGCCACCCGCTCCGGGCGGGCGGCCACGGCGACCCGCGCCACCGGGCCGCCCCAGCTGTGCCCGGCGAGCAGGTAGCGGTCGGCGCCGATCCGGTCGAGGACGTCGTTCAGGTCCATCGCGAGCCGGTGCAGGATCCGCGGGCCCGGATCGGGGGCGCTGCGGCCCAGCCCGGACCGGTCGTACACGACGACCGGGGCACGCCCGGCGATCGCGCGCTGCACCGCGGCCCAGGACGACCGGGTGGCCCCCATCCCGGCTTCCAGGACGACCGTCGGCATCCCGGGCGGACCGGGTGTGCGCTGCAGGAACAGCGTGCGGCCGTCCCGGGTGCGGACGTGGCCCGGTGTGCCCTGGGAGTGCGGCACCGCTGTCGCCCGGCCGGTCAGCCGCTGAACCGGACCGCGGGGGCGGGGCGCCGGTCCGGATCGGCCCCGGCCCCGGACCCGGCCTCGGCGGATCCGGATCCGGACGCGGACGCCGGATCGGGTGCGGAGCCGAACGGGGTGGCCGGCGCGAACGGCCCGCCGGGCGCAGCCTGCCCGGCACCGCCCTCCCCGCCGGACACCGCAGGCTCGGCCCCGGAGTCGGGCCCGGTGTCAGGCGCGGTGTCAGGCCCGGTGTCGGCCCCGGTGCCGGGGACCGGATCGGCCGCCGCCTGCCCACCCCGCCGGTACGCCTCGACGACGCCGGACGGGATCCGCCCGCGTTCGGAGACCGCGTAGCCGTGCTCCCGGGCCCAGACCCGGACCGCCCGGTTCTGCTCGCGGACCGCCGGGTCCCCGTCCGCGCCCGGACGCGGCCCCGCCGGTGCTCTCGATGCCGGCTGCGCCGTCGGTGCCGCCCCCGCCGCGCGACGGGCGCGCGGGGCACCGGCCGGGCGGGCGGCGGCGAGGAAGGGCGCCAGCTCCTCCCGGAGCCTGCGGGCGTTCCCGGCGCTCAGGTCGATCTCGAACCGGATCCCGTCGAGCCCGAAATCGAGGGTCTCGTCCGCATCGCCGCCGGTGATGTCGTCGACGAGCCGGGTCGTCTCGACCTTCGCCACTGCTGTTCCTCTCGCGTCGCCGGTCCGGGAGCCCGGTGGTCGGCACGAGCATAACGATGCGTGACCGGGCGACGGGCCGGACGGACGCGCCGCTCAGCAGCCCCCGCCGCCGTCACCCCCGCCGCCACCGCCGCCGTCACCGCCGGAGCAGCCCCCGCCGGCGAACGAGCCGCCGCCGTCACCGGCGCCGGAACCCGCGTAGCCCGCGGAACGGGCCCGGGGCCGCCCCGGGCGGGACGCCAGCCGCGCGCCGAGGGCCGCCACACCCGTCAGGGCGAGGCCGACCAGTACGAGTACACCGACCACCACGAGAACGTTCACGATGCTCTCCTCCCGGACGCGAGCTGGGTCACACTGCGAGTGCACCCGACGATAGGGCGGCGGGGGAGCGGCGGAGCCGGACTTGAGCAGTTCTTGAGGCCGGTACCGGCGCGTCTGCGGCACGATGTGGCCGTGCGCATCACGATCGACGATCTCAGCGGCCCGGCGGTCCTCGACCTCCTCGCCGATCATCTCGCCGACATGCACGCGCAGGGCCCGCCGGAGAGCACCCACGCGCTGGACGTGGCCGCGCTGCGCGATCCGGCCGTCACCGTCTGGGCCTGCCACGACGACACCGGGGCGCTGCTCGGCTGCGCGGCACTGAAGGAGCTCGCCGACGACGACGGCGAGATCAAGTCGATGCGGACCGCGCCGTGGGCGACCGGCCGCGGCGTCGGCGCCGGCCTGGTCCGGCACGTCGTCGGTGAGGCCCGCCGGCGCGGCTACCGGACGCTGCACCTGGAGACCGGCTCGACCGCGTACTTCGCGCCCGCCCGGCGGCTCTACCAGCGGCACGGGTTCGTGCCGTGCCCGCCGTTCGCGGACTACCCGGAGGACCCGAACAGCGTGCACATGCGCCTGGACCTGCCCGGGTGATCAGCGATCGG
>NZ_BAAAJK010000001.1:220903-373826 GCF_039526905.1 Pseudonocardia kongjuensis
CCCCCCACCACCGGACGACGATCAGCCGCCGTGCTGCGCGGTGCGGAGCACGCCGTAGAGGTCACGCAGGTGCTCGGTGCCGACGAACCCGTCGAACCGCTCCGAGCCGGGCCCGGTGGCGCGCACCGGCACCGGCGCGCCGGTGTGGCCCGGGTTGGTCGCCCAGGCGATCCGGATCGGCCGGCCGTCCGCGGCGGTGAAGGTCTCCTCCGCGCGCTCCTCGAAGACCAGCGCCATGCCGCCCGCCTCGTGATCGGCGGTCACGACGACGAGGGTGTCGTCGCGGCCCTGCGCGAACTCCAGCACCCGCTCGACGGCCCGGTCCAGCGCGATCGTGTCGCCCATCGCGTTGGCGCCGTCGTTGTCCTCCGCCGCCGGGTCGATCATGCCGCCCTCGACCATCAGGAAGAAGCCGTCGTCGTCGCGGCTCAGCGTGGCCAGCGCGGCGTCGGTCATCTCGGCGATCGTCGGCTCGACCGGGGTGCGCTCGCGGTCGTAGTTCATGTCGGTGCACTCGAAGACGCCGAGCAGCCGGTCGCCGTCCGCGGCCAGCAGCTGGTCGCGGTCCCGGGCGACGGTGTACCCGGCGGCCGCGTAGTCGGCGAACAGGTCGCGCCCGTCGGTCCGGTCGGTCTCGTCGGCGGCGCAGTGGTCGCCTGCGGTGCCGGCCGGCAGGAAGAACGACTCGCCGCCGCCGAGCAGCACGTCGATCCCGTTGTCCAGGTACTGCCCGGCGATCTCGCTCTGCAGGTCGCGATCGGGCACCGAGGAGGCGAACCCGGCGGGGGTGGCGTTCGCGATGTCCCGGGTGCTGATCAGCCCGACGCCCTTGCCCGCCTGCTTGGCGAGCACGCCCAGCGTCTCGTCCAGGGTGCTCGCGCCCTCCGGGGTGACGTTGAGGGACCCGTTCTCCACGAGCGTGCCCGACCCCATCGACGACGCCGCCGCGGCCGAGTCGGTCACCAGGTCGTCGGCGGAGAAGGTGGCGGCCCGCGCCCGGTGCGGGACCGTCTCCATGGCCAGCGGCTCGTCCCGGCCGCGGTCGAGGTAGCGGGAGGCGAGGATCTGGGTGTCCGACATCCCGTCACCGATCACCAGGATCACGTTCTTCGCCGCGGGCCCGCCGGCCGCCGTCGCCGATGCCGCGGCGCAGCCGGCGGGCAGGGCCAGCAGCGCCGCACCCGCCAGTGCCACGGCCGCCCGGCCGGCCCGCCGGCCGCTCGTCGTTCTGATCACGGATCGTCCCTCCGTCGATGATCGATCGAAGCGGACATTACGGATGTACGGCGCTGATTCCGATACCGTCGTGCCGACTGCTTCCCGAGCGTTCACCCTGCGTGCACCGGGACTGTGATGCCGCTCTCGCCCGAACGCACAGCGTGACCTAGAATGCTCTACGAGCCGTAGAAATACGGTGCCGACGCCAGACCGCTCGACGGTCCACCACCTGGGCGACCGGCTGACGTTCCGCCGTCCGTCCGCATCCGGGTGCAGGGGACGGAAACGGAGCCACGGGGAATGACGGTCGAGTCCGGCCTGGTCAACGCAGACCTGCGCCGCAAACGATCGGTGGATCTCGCGCAGGTGATCCACGAACGGTTCGGCGAGGACGTGACGACACTGCGCGGGGGACTGCTGACCTACCCCTACCCGCATCCGCTGCCGGACCGGCACCGCGTCGAGATCGGGGTGCCCGCCGTCCGCGGCGGACCGGAGCTGCTGCTCGTCGCCTCGACCGCGCCGGACGGCGCCGCACCGGCCCGCGGCGTCGGGATCTGGGAGCTCGCCGTCGCCGTCCGCGACGGGGGAGTGCTGCCGAAGGGGGAGGCCGAGGGCTGGGCCCGGGCCGTGTTCGGCTACCGCTGCGCGCCGCTGGTGTACCGGCGCCGGGCGGGCGGCTCCTGGCTGCGCCGCCCGTCCGGCGTCGAGTTCGTGGTGCACCACGGCGAGCACGGCCCGATGCACCCCTCGGACGTCGAGGAGTACGGCGCGTGCGCCTGAGCTACAGCTCGTAGGAGCGCAGCCACACCGTCTGCGGCGCCCGGCGCAGCGCCGACAGCACGCCGTCCGGCAGCACCCGGTCGGTGTCGGTCAGCACGTAGCCGTGGTCGCCCTGGGTGGACAGCGACTGCCCGGTCACGTTCACCCCGGCGTCGGCGAGCAGCCGGTTGATGTCGGCGAGCACGCCGGGGGTGCTGGTGTGCAGGTAGCCGGTGCGGAACACGCCGGGCGGGCGCGGCGCGGCGACGTTGGGCAGGTTCACCGACAGCGCGGTGGCGCCGCCCGAGACGAAGTCGACGAGCTTGGTGGAGACGAAGTGGCCGATCTCCTCCTGCGCCTCCTGGGTGGAGCCGCCGATGTGCGGGGTGAGGATGACGTTGTCCAGGCCGCGCAGCGGCGAGTCGAACTCGTCGCCCTGCGCCTTCGGCTCGATCGGGAAGACGTCGACCGCGGCGCCCGCGATGTGCCCGGACAGGATGTTCTCGCGCAGCGCCAGCTCGTCGATCACCATCCCGCGCGAGGCGTTGATGAACATCGACCGCGGCTTCATCCGGGCGAACTGCTCCGCGCCGAACAGGCCGGCGTTGCCGGGGCGGCCGTCGACGTGGATGGAGACGATGTCGGCCTGCTCCAGCAGCGCGTCCAGGGTGGGGACGCGGCGGGCGTTGCCGTGCGCGAGCCGGTCCGCGGTGTCGTAGAAGATCACCCGCAGGCCGACCGCCTCGGCCATGTTGGACAGCTGGGTGCCGATGTTGCCGTAGCCGACGATGCCCAGCGTGCGGCCGCGGATCTCGTGGCTGCCGCGCGCGGATTTGTCCCAGACGCCCTCGTGCATCCGCTGGGTCTTCTCGGTCAGCCGGCGGGCCAGCACCACGATCTCGCCGAGCACCAGCTCGACGACGCTGCGGGTGTTCGAGTACGGCGCGTTGAACACCGCGATCCCGCGCTCGGCCGCCGCGGACAGGTCGACCTGGTTGGTGCCGATGCAGAAGCAGCCGACGGCGAGCAGGTCCTTCGCGGCGTCCAGGACGTCGTCGGTGATCGTCGTGTTGGACCGGATGCCGAGCAGCTGGACGCCGGACACCGCATCGAGCAGCTCGTCGCCGCTGAGCGAGCCGGGTCGCGTCTCGACCTCGATGCCCGCGCGACGGAACGCCTCGGCGGCGCCGGGGTGGATGTTTTCGAGCAGCAGAGCCTTCACCCGACCCAACCTAGGCGCCCGGGGCCGCCCGCAGGCAGCGGGCACGCGCGTGTTGCCTCGCAACGATCTTGACGGTTAGGTTTGGCATGCCTGAGTGAAAGGGGGGCGCGTGCCCACTGTCCCGACCCGAGCCCGTCCGGTCCGAGGGGAACTCGCGGCGCTGCTGGTGGCGCTGCTGGTCGTCGCCGGCTGCACGTCCGGCGGTTCTTCCGACGCCGCGGCGCCGGAGGCCGGGGGAGCCGGAGCGTTCCCCGTCCGCATCGACCACGCGTACGGCAGCACCGAGATCCCGGCCGAGCCGCAGCGGGTGGTCACGCTGGGCCTGTCCGACCAGGACCCACTGCTCGCCCTCGGCGTCCGGCCGATTGCGGTGAGCGAGTGGTACGGCGACTACCCGCACGCCACCTGGCCGTGGGCCCAGGACGAGCTCGGTGACGCCCGGCCCGTCGTCCTGAACGGTGGGGTGCGCAACGAGGAGGCCCCACCACTGGAGGAGATCGCGGCGCTGGATCCGGACCTGATCCTCTCGCTCTACAACGGGACCACGGAACAGCAGTACGAGCAGCTGTCCGCGATCGCCCCGACGGTCGTCCCGGACGACGGGTTCTCCGACTTCACCATCACCTGGCAGGAGGCGACCCGGGCCACCGGCGAAGCCCTCGGGCGCGAGGAGGAGGCGCTCGACCTCGTCGCGGCGACCGAGCAGAAGTTCACCGAGGCCGCCGGGCAGCATCCGGAGTTCGCGGGCAAGCGGGCCGTCGTGGCCGAGCGGTTCGAGCCGGGCTCGAGCGTCGTGCGCAGCGGCAACGACATCCGCGCCCTGTTCTTCACCCAGCTCGGCTTCGAGTCGCCGACCGAGATCGCCGGTATCCGGCCCGACCAGTACGGCGAGATCAAGGTCTCCGACGAGCTGATGGGGGAGCTGTCGCGTGACCTGCTGGTGTGGAACATCGGATCCTCGCCCGAGCTGCGATCCGAGATCGAGAACAACCCGCTCTACCCGACGCTGCCGGTGGCCCAGCAGGGCCGGGTGCTGTGGGTGGAGGATCCGGTCGTGTCCGGCGCGTTCAGCTGGGGGACGATCCTGAGCCTCGACTACGCGCTGGAGCAGCTGGTCCCGCAGATCGCGGAGACGGTCGGCTGAACCCACGCCGCGAGCGGCGCGCGGTCCGGTCGGGGCGGCAACACCCCCGACCGGACCGTCAGAACGATCGAACTGTCATAACGTGCATTATCGGCTCAATGGGTGCCGGCGCGGGGAGAGGGCCGGATGCGGCGGCCGGCGGTCCGGCCGCGCACCGGCCGTCCCGCCGGCGCCCGAGGACGGACCGGCGGCCGGATCAGCCCCGGCCCGCGGCGTCCTGCAGCTCGTCGATCCGGCGGGACGCCTCGGCCTTGCTGAGCCGGTCCAGGTCGTCCGGCGCGTCCCGCCCGGCCTGCTGCAGCAGCGTCTCCAGGTACGACCGCTGCGGCCCGGTCATCGGCTCGTCACCGGTGGTCCAGTCCGCCGGGTCCTTCTCCGGCGTGCCGGGATCGACGGCGTCGTGTGCGTGCTCGTTCGTCATGCATCGAACGTATCTTCGATCGCCGGTCCCCGCACGCCGACCCCGGCCCGCACGCGGGAACTGTCATAATCCTGCGCCGAGCGCCTCAGCCCGCGGTCGGCGGCTGGTCGACCAGCTGCGCGAGGTAGAGCTGCTCGCCGAGCCGGTCCATCAGCTCCAGGTTGGTCTCGATGTAGTCGATGTGGTGCTCCTCGTCGGCGAGGATCTTCTCGAACAGGTTCGCCGTCGTCATGTCGCCCTTGCTGCGGCACAGCGCGATGCCCGGGCGCAGCCGCTCCACGACGGCCAGCTCGATCGCCAGGTCCGCCTGCAGCTGCTCGCGCACGCTCTGCCCGATGTTCAGGGTGCCGAGCCGCTGGTAGTTCGGGAGGCCCTCCAGGAACAGGATCCGGTCGGTGATCTCCTCCGCGTGCCGCATCTCGTCGATCGACTCGGCGCGGGTGTAGGCCGCCATCTTGGTCAGGCCCCAGTTCTGCTGCATCTTGGCGTGCAGGAAGTACTGGTTGATCGCCGTGAGCTCGCTGGTCAGCTGCTCGTTGAGCAGGCCGATGATCTCGTCGTCGCCGCGCATGTCCCATCCCCTCGTCCGGTGCTGGTCGGACGGCGAATGTAAGACAGCGCACAGTGGGCCCTGTCGATCAGGACCGGCTCATCGTCGTGCAGGCTCACCTGTGCTGTGGTGAGGCCCGGATCACGCAGAGGCGGGCAGCCGGTCGATGTCGTCGCCCGCGGACGTCGAGATCAGCAGGGTGCGGAGCCGGTCGTGACAGCTGCCGCAGCCGGTACCCGCACCGCAGGCGTCGCCGATCGTGTCCACGCAGCGGGCGCCCTCCCGGACGCAGCCACGCACCTCCGCCTCGGTGACGGCAGCGCAGATGCACGCGAACACAGCGACCCCTTCCTTGTGGATAGGCAACCCTATGCTGACATTCGATCATCCTCGCCCACAAGGCCCGCGCGGCGCCGGATCGCTACGCTGCCCGGGTGCCGCTGGAGGAGTACCGCCGCAGGCGCGATCCGCGGCGCACCCCGGAGCCGGTCCCGGAGACCGACCCGGACCCGGCCACCCCGGACGGCGGGCGGTTCGTCGTCCAGGAGCACCACGCCACCGCGCTGCACTGGGACCTGCGGCTGGAACGCGACGGTGTGCTCGTCTCGTGGGCGGTGCCCAAGGGACTGCCGGAGGACGCCGGGACCGTGCGGATGGCCGTCCGCACCGAGGACCATCCGCTGGAGTACCTGGACTTCCAGGGCGAGATCCCGCGCGGCGAGTACGGCGGCGGCCGGATGTCGGTGTGGGACTCCGGGCGCTACGAGACCGAGAAGTGGACCGACCGCGAGGTCGCCGTCGTCCTGCACGGCGAGCGTGCCGCCGGCCGGTTCGTGCTGCTGCACCGGCCGGACGAGCGGCAGGACCGCTGGCTGCTGCGCCGCACCCGCGAGCAGCCGCCCGGCGCCCGCCCGTCCGGTGCACCGCTCCCCCGCGATCCGGCGCTCGCCGTGCCGAGCCGGGCGGCGCGGCTGCCGTCCGGTGACGACTGGTGGGTGCGGCCGGTGTTCGGCGGCCGGCGGGTGCTGGTGCGCAGCGACGGCGGCCGGCTGACGCTGCACCCGGTCGACGACGACGGCGTCCCCGGCGACCCGATCGATCCGCCGGGGCGGCTGCGCGAGCTCGGCCCGGCGCTCGGCGCCGGCGGGCACCTGCTCGACGCCGAGCTGACCGGGCGCGGTGAGCTGTGGGTGGCCGACGTGCTGCACACCGGCGGCCGCGACGTCCGTGCGCTGCCCCTCGACGACCGTCGCGCGCTGCTGGACGCGCTGCCGCTGGAGGGGCCGCACCGGCGCCCGGCCCCGCTGTACCCGAACGCGGGTGCGCAGCTGCTCGACGCGGTGCGGGCGCAGGGACTGCCCGGGGTGATCGCGGTCCGGGCGGGTTCGGCCTATCCGGCGGCCGGCGCGCCGTCGGACGACTGGCGGGAGGTACCGGTGGGCGGATCGCGGACCCGCGGCACGCGGCCGGACGGGTACGGCCGCGCCGCCCTGTCCAACCCGGACAAGGTGCTCTACCCGGCCACCGGCACCACGAAGGCCGACGTGCTCGGCCACTACCTGGCCGTCGCGGAGGCGATGCTGCCGCACCTCGAGGGCCGTCCGGCGACCCTCAAGCGCTGGCCGGACGGGGTCGGGGCGTCGTCGTTCTTCGAGAAGAACGTGTCCCGGCACGCGCCGTCCTGGCTGCGCACCGCGCGGGTCGGGACGCCCGGCGGCCGATCGGAGTCGGCCGACTTCGCGGTGATCGACGACGCCGAGGGGCTGGCCTGGGCGGCGAACCTGGCGGCGCTGGAGCTGCACGTGCCGCAGTGGCGGCTCGGCCCCCGCGACGCCCGGCACCCGCCGGACCGGGTGGTGTTCGATCTCGACCCGGGCGAGGGGACGACGGTGGTCGACTGCTGCCGGGTCGCGCTCCGGCTGCGCGCGCTGCTCGCCGAGCACGGCCTGCCGGTGCACCCGTCGACCTCCGGCGGCAAGGGGATGCAGCTCTACCTGCCGGTCCGGGTCACCCGGCCGGAGCGCACCTCGGAGTTCGCCCGGGAGGTCGCCGAACGGCTCGCGGCCGAGCATCCGCGGGACACGGTCGCGGTGATGGCCCGCGCCCGGCGCCGCGGGAAGGTGTTCGTCGACTGGAGCCAGAACAACACCGCGAAGACGACGATCGCCTCCTACTCCTTGCGCGGCCGCGAGCTGCCCACCGTCGCCACCCCGCTCACCTGGGACGAGGTGGAGGCCTGCCGCGACCCCGGGGAGCTGGTGTTCACCCTCGACGACCTGCCCGGCCGGCTGGACACGCACGGGGACCTGATGCGTCCCCTGATCGACACCGACGGTTTCCGGCTCCCCCGTGGTGGCGCCGTCGCCGAGCTGCCAGGCTGATCCCGTGACCGGCCCGGACGACCGACACCCCTACCTCGCGGGCCCGTACCCGCGTGGCTACGCGCACCGCGGCTGGCACCTCGGTGAGCTGGCCGGCTGCGAGAACACCCTCGCGGCGTTCGTCGCCGCCGCCGACCACGGCGTGGGCTACGTCGAGCTGGACGTGCACGCCAGCGCCGACGGCGTCCCGTTCGTGCACCACGACCCGACGCTGGACCGCACCACCGACGCGGCCGGCCGGATCGACGCCCGGCCGGCCGCCGAGCTCGACGGTGTCCTGGTCCGCGGCGCGAGCCGCACCGAGCCGCTGCCCCGGCTGGCCGCCGTGCTCGCCGCGCTGCCCGGCACCCGGATCACGATCGAGCTGAAGTCCGACGCCGTGGTCGGCCCGACCCTCGCCGCGCTGGACGCGGCCGGCGCCTGGGACCGGGTGTGCCTGGGCTCGTTCTCCGACCGGCGGCTGGCCGCCGCCCGGACCGCGGCCGGGCCGCGGCTGTGCACCTCGATGGGGCAGGCCGCGGTGACCGGGCTGCGGGCGCGCGCCTACCGGGTGCCCGCGCGGGCGCTGCCGCCGCTGACCGGGACGCTCGCCCAGGTCCCGCCGTGGTTCGGGCCGATCCCGGTGGCGGCCGACCGGCGGTTCGTCGCGGCCGCCCACGCGTCCGGCCGGGAGGTGCACGTGTGGACGGTGGACGAGCCGGCCGAGATGGAGCGGCTGCTGGACCTGGGTGTCGACGGGCTGCTGTCCGACCGGCCGGACCGGCTGCTGGAGGTGCTGGGCAGGCGGGCCCCGCGGTGAGCGGATCTCGGTGATCGCACGGAGGCCGGTGCCCGGCCGCGCGGATAGTCTCCCCCGGTGACCGCAGCAACACTGTCCGGAGCGCAGCCCCGTCGATCCCGGGTGTGGGCGTGGGGCTTCTGGGACTGGGGCTCGTCGGGCTTCCAGCACATCGCCCTGACCTTCGTGTTCTCCGTGTACCTGACCGACGCGGTCGGGGCCGACCTGCCGGGCACGATCAGCGCGAACAGCTGGCTGGCCTGGTCCACCGCGGCCGCCGGGGTGCTGATCGCGCTGATGGCGCCGGTGATCGGCCAGAGCGCGGACCGCAAGGGCCGCAGGCTGCGGGCGACCGGGGTGTGGACCGCACTCGTCGTGCTCAGCATGATCGGGATGTTCTGGGTCCGCGACGACTGGACCTACCTGTGGCTGGGGCTGGTGCTGCTCGGCCTGGCCTCGATCTTCGTCGAGCTGGCGGCGGTGTCGTACTACGCGCTGATGGCGCAGGTGTCGACGCCGGCGACGGTCGGCCGGGTGTCCGGCTTCGGCTGGGCGCTGGGCTACCTCGGCGGGATCGTCCTGCTGCTCGGCGTCTACGTCGGCTTCCTGTCCGGCGACGGCGGGTTGTTCGGGGTGTCCACGGCGGACGGGTTCGACGTCCGGATCTCGGTGCTGGTCGCCGCGATCTGGTTCGCCGTGTTCGCCGCGCCGATGTTCTTCCTGCTCCCGGAGACGGCGCCGGCCGCACCCGGTGCGCCGAAGCTCGGCGTCGCGGGCTCCTACCGGCGGCTGCTCACCGACCTGCGGGAGCTGTACCGGGCCAGCCCGCACACGGTGTACTTCCTCGGGGCCAGCGCGCTCTACCGGGACGGCCTGAACGCGATCTTCGCCTTCGGCGGGGTGCTCGCGGTGACGGTGTACGGCCTGGACCCCGGCCAGGTGCTGCTGTTCGGGGTGGCGATCAACATCGTGGCCGCGACCGGGGCGCTCGTCGGCGGCCGGCTCGACGACCGGTACGGCCCGAAGGCGGTGGTGGCCGGGTCGCTGGCCGGCCTGGTCGCGGTCGGGATCGTGCTGCTGCTGGTGTCCGGCCCGACCATGTTCTGGATCTTCGGTCTGGTGCTGGGGGTGTTCGTCGGCCCGGCGCAGGCGTCGTCGCGCTCGTACCTGCTGCGGGTCTGCCCGGCGGGCCGGGAGGGCCAGCTGTTCGGGCTCTACGCCACGACCGGCCGCGCGGTGTCGTTCCTGGCGCCCGCGCTGATCGGTCTGTTCACCTACCTGTTCGGCTCGGACCGGGCGGGCACGATCGGGATCGTGCTGGTCCTGGCGCTGGGACTGCTCGCGCTGCTCCCGGTGCGCGCCCCGGAGCGTGCACCTGTCGCATCCGGTGCATGAACTCTCGCCGAACGCCAGTGAGTAGCGTCACACATGGCTGACACGTCACATCAGCGTGTGTAACGGGCCCTGATAGGGAACACTGGCCAATCGGGCGCAGGAATGGTTACCCCCGGGTAAGAACCGGGTGGTGATCGCTGCCCCGCCGCCGGAATAGCGTAGCCCCACGAACGTTACACCCGGTGGCGGCGACGTAACCGTCGAGGTGCCGCCGCCTCGACAGACGCAAGGAGGGTGACGACGCATGGCCGACCGCGTTCTGCGTGGCAGCCGGCTCGGGGCTGTCAGCTACGAGACCGACCGCAATCACGACCTGGCGCCGCGGCAGATGGTCCGTTATGTGTCCGAGTCCGGCTACGAGTTCGAGGTGCCGTTCGCGAACGACGCCGAGGCTCCGGCTACCTGGGAGTCGCCTCAGGGCGGCGTCGGTCGCCGGGTCGACGGGACCCAGCCGGATCAGAAGAAGCAGAAGCCCCCGCGTACCCACTGGGACATGCTGCTCGAGCGCCGGTCCATCGCAGAGCTCGAGGAGCTGCTCAACGAGCGCCTCGAGGTGCTGCGTGAGCGGCGCGCCGAGATCGCCTGACTCGGACACGCACGGACACACGCGCAACACGGAGCCCGGATCCCCACAGGGGTCCGGGCTCCGTCGCGTGCGGGGGCCGGACACGGCGGCGGGCATGATGGTGATCGATGAACGACATCACCTCGATCGACCGCCCCGGCCCGACCGGGACCGCACGCCCCGTCACCGATCTCGCCGACGACCACGTCCGCAGGCTCGCCGAGCTCGACCCGATCCTCGCCGGTGACCTCGGCTGGCCGCAGGGACAGGACCGGCTGCCCGATCTCTCCCCCGACGGGACCGCCGCCGTCGTCGCGACCTGCCGGGAGACCCTGGACCGGCTCGCCGCGCTCCCCGCGCCCGACGACCCCGACGAGCGGCGGTGCGCCCGGCTGCTGACCGAGCGGCTGGGCGCCCGGATCGCGCACGCCGAGTCCGGTGAGCCGCTGCGCGACGTGCAGGAGCTGTTCGGGCCGCTCGCCACGATCCGCACCGCGTTCACCCTGATGCCGGTGTCCGACGAGTCCGGCTGGGCGACCGTCGCCGCCCGGATGGGCCGGGTCCCCGAGGCGCTCGACGGGTACCGCGCGAGCCTCGCCGAGGGATCGCGGCGCGGCCTGTTCGCCGCACCCCGCCAGGTCGTCCGGGTCACCGAACAGCTCGACGCCTGGATCGCCGACGCCGGCGGCCGCGGCTGGTTCGCCGGCTTCGCCGGGCAGGCCGAGGTCGGTGCGGGCGTGCGGGCCGATCTGGACCGGAACGCCGCCGCCGCGGCCGCCGCGCTGCACGGGCTGCGGGACTGGCTGCGCGCCGAGTACCTGCCCGCCGCCGACGGCACCCCGGACGGCGTCGGCGCCGACCGCTACCGGATCGCGTCGCGCTTCTGGAACGGCGCCGACATCGACCCCGCCGAGGTCTACGACTGGGGCTGGTCGGAGTTCCGCAGGCTGCACGCCGAGATGGCGGTCGAGGCCGGACGGGTGCTGCCCGGCGCCGGGATCCGGGAGGCGATGGCGTTCCTGGACGACGACGGCGGCTCGACCGGCGTCGTCGAGGGCGGGGAGAACGCCCGCCGGCACCTGCAGCAGATCATGGACGACACTATCGCCGAGCTCGACGGCAGGCACTTCGACCTGTCCGGCAGGCTCCGCGACGTCGAGTCCCGGCTCGCGCCCACCGGCAGCGCCGCCGCCCCGTACTACACGCCGCCGTCGCTGGACTTCTCCCGGCCGGGCCGCACCTGGCTGCCCGCCTCGCCGGACGACCGCTACCCGCTGTGGGACCTGATCAGCACCTGGTACCACGAGGGCGTCCCCGGTCACCACCTGCAGCTGGCGTCGTGGGCGCTGCGCTCCTCGGAGCTCTCGACGTTCCAGACCTCGCTGGTCGGGGCGGTCAGCGCGGACGTCGAGGGCTGGGCGCTGTACGCCGAGCGGCTGATGGACGAGCTCGGCCACCACACCGATCCCGGGTCCCGGCTGGGCTACCTGAACGCGCAGATGATGCGGGCGGTGCGGGTGGTCATCGACCTGGGGATGCACCTGTCGCTGCCGATCCCCGCCGACTCGCCGGTCGGCGCCGGGCTGCGCTGGACCCCGGAGCTGGGCCGCGAGTTCTTCGGCAGGCACGTCGGCGGCGGGGACGCGCTCGCCGACTCCGAGCTGCTGCGCTACCTGGGCGGGCCGGGGCAGGCCATCGGGTACAAGCTCGGTGAGCGTGCCTGGCTGACCGGCCGGGAGCGGGCCCGCGCCGCGCACCTGGCCCGCGGCGAGCGGTTCGACCTGGCCGCCTGGCACGCCGCCGCGCTCGCCCAGGGAACGCTGGGCCTCGACGATCTGGTGCCGGAGCTGGCGGTGCTCCCCGCGTCGCGGTCCGATGTGGCGGACAGCACCGCGTCCTGACGCTTGAGCGGCGCGCCGGACCGGCGGATACTCGGGCCGTGACGGCGCGCCAGCGGCGTCACGACGTGTGAAAGTCACGGTCCGGTCGGTAGTCCGGACAGCGCTCGTCGCTCGTTCGAGCGGGCCGCCCGGCGGCTCCGCCCCGACACGTCCCTCCCCCGGCGGGAGGGATCGTGCCCGGACGACGCCGGTCGGCGCCGTGGCCGGTCGGTCTCCCCCGCCGCGACGACCGACCGAAGCGGAGACCCACATGTCCGACCGAGTGCTCGTCACCGGCGCGACCGGCAACACCGGCACCCATCTCGTCCGCGTCCTCGCGGCCCGCGGCGACACCGTGCTGGCCGGGTCGCGGTCCGGCCGCGACGTCGCCGGCGCGCCCGGCGTCCGGCTCGACCTCACCGATCCGGGGACCGTCCGCACCGCGTTCGACGGGATCGGGCGGCTGTTCCTGGTCATCCCGGCCGGCTACCTCGACGCGATCGGCTTCCTCGACGCGATCGTCGATCTCGCCGCGGAACGCGGCGTCAAGGTGGTGTTCCAGACCGCCTTCGGGGTCGGGGACGACCTCACGAGCCCGTACCACCGGGCGGAGCAGCGGCTGATGCGCAGCGGTGCGCCGTTCGTGATCCTGCGGCCGAACTGGTTCGCCGACAACTTCCACACGTTCTGGCGGGCGGGCCTGCGCAGCGGCGTGGTCGCCGTGCCCGCCGGCCGCGGCCGCACCTCGTTCGTCGACGTCCGCGACATCGCCGAGTCCGCCGCCGCGGCCCTGTCCGGAGCAGGGTTCGACGGCCGCGCCTTCGAGCTGACCGGCCCGGAGGCACTCGACTACGCGCAGGCCGCGCAGGTGCTGTCCACCGCCGTCGGGCGGCCGGTCCGGTACCGGCCGGTGACGCCCGACGAGTTCGTCGGGCTGCTCACCCGGGCCGGCCTCCCCGACGACTACGCGCGGCACCTCGCGGACCTGTTCGCGCCGGTGCCCGGCGACGGCACCGCCGCCGTCACCGACGCGGTCCGCACGCTCACCGGGCACCCTGCGCGGAGCCTGGCCGTCTACGCCGCCGACAACCGGGCGGCGCTCGCCGGCTGATCCCGCCGTGGCCGGGCGCGCCCCGCGCGCCCGGTCAGGAGCGGGCGCCCTCGGTCACCGGTCCCGCCGGCCGCTGCGGGACGTCCCGGCCGAGCCGGTAGGACAGGCCCCAGCAGGTGACCCGCCACAGCGCCTCGGCGACGATCGCGCCGCTCATCTTCGACGATCCGCGCTCCCGCTCGGCGAAGGTGATCGGCACCTCGCGGACCCGGAACCCGGCCCGCACCGCGCGCCAGGCCATGTCGACCTGGAAGCAGTAGCCCTGCGAGGCGACCGACTCCAGGTGCAGCTGTTCGAGCACCGAGCGCCGGAACACCCGGTAGCCGCCGGTGATGTCGCGGATCGGGACGCCCAGCGCGAGCCGGGAGTACAGGTTGCCGCCGCGCGAGAGCGCCTCGCGGTGCCACGGCCAGTTCACCACCCGGCCGCCGGGGACGTAGCGGGAGCCGAGCACGACGTCGGCGTCCTCCAGGGCGGCGAGCAGCGCCGGGAGGTCCTCGGGGGCGTGCGAGCCGTCGGCGTCCATCTCGACGACGACCTGGTGCTCCCCGGTCAGCGCGTGCCGGAAGCCGTCCAGGTAGGCGGCGCCGAGGCCGTCCTTGCCGGCCCGGTGCAGCACCGTGATCCGGTCGTCGGCGGCGGCCAGCTCGTCGGCGAGCTCACCGGTGCCGTCCGGGCTGGCGTCGTCGACCACCAGGACGTCCACGTCCGGCAGGCAGGCGTGCAACCGGGCGACCGCGGGACCCAGGTTCTCCCGCTCGTCGTAGGTCGGCACCACGACCAGGACCGGGCCCGGTGGTTCAGCCATTCTCGCCCTGTCCTTCCCTGCCCGTGCCCGCCGCACCGGACGACCCTACTGTCTCACTGCCTGCCGACCCGGGCCGTGACACACCGGGTGCACGGCCCGCGGTGGACGTGCCGGTGACGGTGCGCACCCGCCGGGCGCCGGAGTGCAGTTGTGCGGACAGCGTAGTCCTCACCCCGGAACGGGTGCGATCGACCGGCACGGCGGAGGGTGCGGATCCTCAGCGGGTGCCGGTGAGCAGGTGCGCGTTGCCCAGCGCGTCCAGGACACCCGGTCCGGGTGCGACGCCGTCCCGCTCGCCGCGCAGGAACCACTCGTAGCCGTAGGCGGCGGCGAACGTCGCGTCCGGGACGGCGGCCGGGTCGATCTGGCTGGCGTGCGCGAGCATCGCGTGCCGCTTGACGGCCAGATCGGCGGCGCTCCCGGTGACCGCGACCGCGATCTCCGCGGTGACCCGGCCGAAGCCGACGCCTGCGGCGCGGGCCGCGCCGTGGATCAGGTGCCGGTCGTGGGCGGAGAGGGCGAGGTGCTCCCGGTCGACCGTCATCCGGTATCCGGTGGCGCCGGTCAGCGAGCAGGCGATCGCCCCGGCGGCGTGCGCCGCGCGGTGGTCCGGGTGGCCGTATATGCCGGAGTCGTCGTCGTGCACGACCGTCCCGGCGCCCTCGGCGTCCACCAGCTCGGCGACGGTGCGGCCGAGGACGACCGGATCGGCGCCGGCGAGCGCCCGCGGGTGCCCGGTGCCGGGGCCGCCGGGCAGCCCGGAGTCGCGGTGCCCGAGCAGCACCAGGCGGGACACGCCGAGCAGCGCGGCCGCGTCCTCCAGCTCGCGGCGGCGCCGGTCGGTGACCGCCTCGCCGGGACCGAGCGGCAGCCGGGAGCCGCCGAGATCGCCGCCGGTGGCCATCACCAGAACGACGCGCGCGCCGGCGTCGGCGAGCCGGCGCAGGGTCAGCCCGGTGAAGATCGACTCGTCGTCGGGGTGGGCGTGCAGGGCGAGAACGGTCTCGCCGGACAGATCGGGGTTGTGCACCGTGTGATCGCTTCGCGTGCGGGGCCCGGACGGGCCGTCGGGAACGGGACCGGAACGGGTCGGTGCCCGGCCCGCCGGAGCGGGGATCGGATCGACGGACGCAGCGCCGTCAGCCGAGGGGGCACGGACCCGGACGACAGCAACACGCGGCGCGGTGCGCGGCGGCGGTCGTCGGGTCGATCACGCGGGACATCATGGCAGCACCGCCGGCCCGGGGCCACACCGGCCCCGCGGGACGGCCGTCACGGTGCAGCGGTGCCTGTCTCAGCCCGCACCCAGCGCCAGCAGCCGCACCTGCAGCTCCACGGTGAAGCGTTGCACGGGATCGTCCAGGCTGATCCCGCTGCGCGCCTCGATCCGCTGCAACCGGTAGCGCAGCGTGTTGCGGTGCACCCGCAGCCTGCGGGCGGCCTCGGAGACGTCGCGGCCGGCGTCGAACCAGGCCAGCAGCGAGGCCAGCACCTCGGCCCGGCGGTCCGGGTCGTGCTCGAGGGAGGCGTCGAGCGCGCCGTCGAACAGTCCGGGGCGGTCGCGGGCGATCTCCCCCAGCTCGGCGAGCACCGCCCACGGGCGCAGGTCGCTCAGGCTCGCGACCGACGGCCGTCCGCGGCCGGCGAGCACCGACGCGGCCCGGCAGAGCGGACCGGCCAGCGCGGCGATGTCGTCGTCGGCGTCGTGGCCGGGATCGACCCGGTCGCTGACGCAGGCGACGAACCGGACGCCGTGCAGGGCCGAGAGCCGGTTCCGCACGGTCTCGGCGTCGCGCTGGGCGGCGTCGCGGCCGCGCCGGCCGGGGAGCAGCACGACGGTCGCGCCGTCGGTCCGGGTGAGTGCCGCGCCGGGGAACACCATCCGCACGCACGCCCCGGCCGACGGCGCCGGTCCGGGGTCCGGGCGGTCGCCCGCCGGGCGCAGCGCGACCAGGGTCCAGCCGCCGGGCCCGCCGAGCGCGTCCAGCGATCCGGTGCCGGTGAGCGCGCCGCGCAGCAGCTCGTCGGCGAGGTCACCGGGGCCGGGCGTCGCGGGGTCCGGTGCGCCGGCCATCCGGGCGGCGACCACGGCCGCGGCCTCGGTCAGCACGTCCGGCGCGGTGTCGCACAGCGGCCCGCCGCCCTCGGCGGCGATCACGTAGCCGGCGACCGCGTCCCGGACGACGACCGGTGCCATCGTCCGCGGCACCGCGCCGGGGAACAGCACCTGCTGCGCCGTGCGGGTGCGCAGCAGCAGCTGCGCCGCACCGGATCCGGTGAACCACTCGCGGGCCGCCGCCGGCGCCCGGCGGTCCAGCACCGACCGTTCGCGCAGCGGGTCCACCGGATGCCCGAGCCCGGCGTGGGCGAGGGTCCGCAGCTCGGCGTCGACGATCTCGACCGGGCCGCCGACGGCGGCCGCCGTGGCCTCGGCCAGCGGGGACAGGTCGGGGGCGGGGGCCGCGGGCCGCTGCCCGAGCCGGGCCGCCGGGACCAGGGAGCGGGCGAGCACGCACAGGTCGTCCCAGCAGACCCGGTCCGCGGCGACCAGCACGGTCACCCCGGCCCGGCGGGCCCGGTCGCGGACCGCGGCGACGTCCTCGACGCCCTTGAGGACCACCGCGCAGGCCCCGCCGCGCGCGGCCTCGGCGACGGCCTGCCCGGCGAGCGCGGTGCCCGCCGACGGCGCCGCGACCAGCAGCAGGTCGTCCCGGCCGCACGGCCGCCCGGCCAGCGGGTCCCACAGGGTGACCCCGCCGAGCGGGCCGTCGATGCCGTGCGGTGCGGCGAGCACGTCGAGCACGCCGCGGCCGGGCCCGAGCAGCAGGTCGGCGAGCCGCGGGGGTGCGGGGCCGTCGTCCACCGCGGGCACCAGGCGCACGACCGGACAGCGGTCCTTCCGTGCGGGTGCCGCCTCCACCGGTCGCCGGTCCGTCAGGTTCACCTGCGTCACCACCTCTCCGGGCACGTCGTCGTCGTGCGATCCGGGAGTGAGGTTAGGAACGGTGCGGCCCGCCGTCTGTGGGCGAACTGCACGGTCTGCCCGGTGGGGTGTGCAGACTGCACCGCGGACCGGGCACCGGGGCCGTGGGCGGGAACACGCGCTGCCGCGACACACGGGCGTGACAGGAGTGTAGCCCGGCCGACACGGCCGGGCGTGCGTCCTGCACCACACCGGCGTCGGTCAGTCGGCCTCGTCCCAGGCGACGCCGAGTGCCCGGGTCGCCAGGTGCACCATGATCCGGTCGTCCGGGTCGTCGAGATCGACCGGGAGCAGATCACGGATCCGCTCCAGCCGCTGCATCACGGTGTTGCGGTGCACCCCGAGCGCGGCCGCGGTGTCGGTCGCCGACGACTCCCGGTCCAGGTAGCCGCGCAGGGTCCGGACGAGCTCGCCGTGCGGGTCCGCCTCGATCAGCGGGGTCAGCACGTCGGCAGCCACCGAGCGCAGCGCCGGGGAGCTGTACCAGCCGACCAGCATCCGTTTCATGCTGACCCCGTCGACGTGCTCGACGGTCGCCGGCCCGTCCTCGGTGCCGGCCAGCAGGCAACCCCGGCGGGCCTCCTCCAGCGAGGCGCGCAGGCCGGCGAGACCGTCGCGGGTGCCGCCGATCCCGGCGCACAGCCGCAGTCCCGGCCGGTCGGCCTCGACCGACAGCAGCGCCTCCCGCACGGCGTCGCGGACCGCGGCCGCGGCCGGGTCGGGACCGTCCGCCGCGGTGCCCGACGAGTCGGTGGTCACCCACAGCACCCACCCGTCCGGACGCTCGACGAGCCCCATCGGCATGCCGTGCGCGGCGAGCCGCTCGTCCAGGTCCGCCACCGGCTCGCCGGGCCGCAGCACGGCGCTGCCGGGCCGCACCGCGACCTGCACGGCGGTGTGCCGGCCGGCCAGCCGCCAGCCGAGCGCGGTCGCCCGCTCGACCGCCCGCGACGACGGGGCGTCGCCCTGGTCGAGCAGCTCCCCCAGCAGCAGCGAGCGGCGCCGCCCGGCCCGCTCCAGCGACGCGGTGGTGCGCGCGACGTAGGCGGTGTAGGACAGCGCCGCGATCGCCATCGACTGCCGGATCGGTTCCAGCAGGGCGCCGGTGACCGTCTGCAGCCGGGCCGCCAGCCAGAAGTTCGCCGGGGCGTCCGGGTCGAGCTGGACGGGCTGCACGAGCACCGCGTCGCCGTCGCCGACCTCGAAGGTGCCGGCCGCCGGGCGGGCCGCGGTCAGGTGCGACCGGACCTCGGGCCGGTCCATCAGGTCCCGCACCGCGGGCTCCCCCGCGACGAAGCGGGACTCGGCGTCGACCAGCGCGACCGGCCCGCCGAGGGTCTGGGCGAGGGTCCGGGTGAGCCGGCCGGCGTCGGACGAGGGCACCTGGAAGCGCTGCGCGGTGGTCCCGAGGATCCGCAGGCCGGCGATCTCCGGGGCGCGCACGTAGGGATCGAAGGCGGCGGCGACCGCGGCCGGCGCGATCTCGTCCAGCACGACGAGCGGGACGGCGAGCCGATCGGCCAGCCTGCGGGTGGCGAGCGGGACGGCGGCGCCGGGGCGCTGCGCGATGATCCCGGCCAGCCCGGCGCCGTGCGCGAGCCGCAGGGCCAGGTCCGCGCCGGGCAGGTCGAGCGTCAGCTGCTCCGGCCCGAACACCACCACGCTGCCGGGCGCGAGGTCCTCCACGGCGTGCACCGAGCCGCCGGGCACGACCATCCGCACCGCGCGGTCCAGCCCGGCCGCGCCGCCGAGCACCTCGTGCCCGCGCAGCAGGCCGGTCGCGAGCAGCCTGCCGAGGGTCACCGTCGATCCGCTCACCAGGTCTCCCCCGTCCCGGCCGGGTCCACCAGCGGACCGGTCGCCGTCACCCGCAGCCGCACGCACGGCATCGGCACGTAGGTCATCGCCATCTCGCGCACCGCGCCGATCCGGACCCGGCGCGGATCGGCACCCGCCCGGACCGCGCCGTCCCGGGCGGCGCGCCGGGCCAGCCGCACCCCCTCGGCCAGCGAGCCGTCGGCGAACCGGAACAACCGGTCCACGGTGGCCGACGCCTCCGCGGTGGCGGCCCCGTACGCGGCGGCCCATTCCGCGTCGGCCGGACGCCGGGCCTCCGGCGGGAGCGGGACCGGCCCGGGGGTGCCGGCCACCGCGACCGGTGCGTCGCCGAGCGCGGCGCCGACCCGGACGATCCCGGCCCGGACCCGCTCCAGCAGCGCCGCCGGGCCGGCGTCGCCGTCCGGCCGCAGGTGCACGACCCGGTCGGTGCGCACCGCCAGCCGGATGCCGCGGACCTCGCGGAACGTGCCGGTGTCGGGCACCAGGCCGTCGTCCAGGCCACCGATCCGCAGGCCGTCGGGGCGGGAGTCCAGCACGACCAGGGTCGGCGACCCGGTCAGCCGGGCCGTCCCGGCGCGGGCGGTGGCGTGCGGTGCGCCGACCATCAGCACCGGATGCGCGGCGGCCACGTCCGGGCCCAGGACGTGCCCGCCGCCGTCCATCAGGAACAGCTCGGCGTCCGGTCCGGCGGCGGCCGCCAGCGCGCCGGTCAGCGCACCCGCCCGGCGGGCCAGCGCCGCGTCGAGCACCGCGGTGTTCTCCCGTTCCAGCAGGCCGACACCGCCGTAGCCGTGCGCGGTGACCACCGGGACGTCCGGGCCGAGCACCGCACCGAGCAGCGCCGCCGCCCGCTGCTCGTGCCCGGGATCGAGGTGCCCGGACACGGCGGCGACCGCGACGGCTGCGACCGGGCCTGCGGCGACCGGGCCGGCGGCGACCGGGCCGGCACAGCGGCGGGCGAACGCGCCGATCGCGCCGGTGTCCAGCGGCGCGATCTCCGACCCGTCGTGCAGGTATCCGCCGCCGACCACGGCGACCGGCCCGCACACCGCGCCGGCGAGGTCGGCCGGCCAGCCGGTCAGCGGCGGCACACCGGTCGTCGCCGGGGCGCCGATCCGCAGCACCCCGACCCGGTCCAGCACGCCGGGATCGCCGAGCAGGTCGGCCGGGCCGGGGCAGCTCACGACCACCCGCAGCGGCCCGCCGCCGGGCGGGCGCAGCCCGGCCAGCAGCTCGCGGACGGTGCCGGCCGGGTCGTCCGGGTCGCCCGGCCGGGCGCACCGGGCGACGATCCGGCCGTCCGCGCCGACCAGGACCGCGGTGGCCGGGCCCGGGCCCAGGTCGATCCCGATCCGCGGCAGCCGGCCGGCGCTCACGACGGTCCGACCCGCACCGGATCGACGTCGAGGCCGAACGCGCGCGGCCCGGCCAGTGCGTAGCCGTCGGGCCGGTGCCAGCGCTCGTCGACCGGCAGTGCGACCACGTGCACCTGCTGCCCGACGACGACGTCCACGGTCTGCAGCACCGCGCCGGTGTCCCGGTCGATCAGGTCGATCACGTCCGGCACGGTCACCGCGACGACGCCGTCGGCGGAGGCGACCAGGTTCTCGTTCTGGAAGTCGACCCGCATCATCCGCGCGCCGCGCCGGTCGGCGGGCGGGTCCGACTCGATGCTCACCACGCCGCGGGGGAAGCCGTCGGTGGTGCGGTGCACCAGCTCCCGGACGACGCCGGAGAACAGCAGCCGCCCGCCGGTCTCGGCCAGCAGCGCCGCCGGGTCGCCGACGACCGGCGCGGAGCGCAGCGCGCGGCCGATCCGGACGCACTCGGTGAGCCCGCCGCGCGGTGCGAGCCGGGCGCACTCGGCGGCGGTCAGCCGGTAGGTGCTGATCAGGGCGACCAGCCCCATGTGCGGCATGGCGCTGCGCAGCAGCCGGGACACGGTGCCCGCGTCGTCGGCGGAGAGCACCGCGGAGGTGCCGCGCGAGTCGACCACCACCACCGGCGACGCGCTCAGCCCGGCCAGGGTGAGCAGGGTCGCCTCGATCATCGGCAGGCAGCGGCGCATCACGTCGGCGTCGACGCAGGGCAGGCCGAGCTGGGCGGCGGTGACCACCGGTGCGATCACGTTGACCGCGCCGAGCTGCACCGGCAGCACGGCCGAGCAGCTGCCCTCGGCGACCGTCTCGAACAGCGTCCGCAACCGGGCGCTCTCCTGCTCGCCGTGGAACATCTCGACCAGCACCGAGGGGGTGCCCGCGGACAGCACCGGCAGCACCAGCGAGTCGGGGGGCAGGTCGGCGGCGTCGACCAGCCGGACCGGGCCGTGCCGGCGCAGCGCGGCGCGCAGCATCTGCCGGGGCAGGTAGGGGTCTCCCCCGCCGCCGCTGCCCAGCACGACCGCGCCGCCGACGACGTCGTCGACGTCCTCCTCGGTGATCCAGCCCTCGGTGCGCCAGTGCCCGGCGCTGGTGTTGCCGGTGGTCCGCCGCATCGCCGCGCTCCACCCTCCTCACCCCGGGCCGGGCGCCCCGAACCCCGCGTACACCGCGGCGAACGTGCCTGCGGCCGCCGACAGCTCGTCGACCGGCACGTACTCGTCGGCGGTGTGCGCCACGGTCATCGAACCAGGACCGTAGACCACCGCGGGGATGCCGAGGTCGTTGCGCAGGAACCGGGCGTCGGTGCCCAGGTTCAGCCCGCGCACCGGTGCGCCCCCGGCGGCGGCCCGCACCCGGTGCACGAACGGATGGTCCGGGTCGAGCTCGGAGCCCTCGACGAACGCCAGCGTCTCGACGGTGTGGTCGATCCCGGGGCCGGCCCGCTCCAGCACCGCGGCGAGCCCGGCGAGCACCTGCTGCTCGGTCCAGCCGGGCAGCACCCGCCGGTCCAGCCGCAGGGTCGCGGTGTCGGCGACGATGTTGGGCATCGAGCCGCCCGAGATGGTGCCGACGTTGCAGGTCGGGTCGCCCAGCAGCGGATGCGGCTCGGTGCCGAAGTCGGCCAGGTGCAGCGCCTGCACCAGGCGGGCCGCGTCGGCGATCGCGGAGTGCCCGGCCGCCGGGTCGCCGCCGTGCGCGGCGCGGCCGCGGACCCGGATCTCGGCGAGCAGCGCGCCCCGTTCGGCGACGCCGACGCCCAGCTCGCTCGGCTCCGGCACGATCGCCGCGTCGGCCGCGATCCGGCCGGCCGCGAGCAGCGCGGCGGTCCCCCACCGGCCGCCGGTCTCCTCGTCGGCGACCAGGTGGAACTGCAGGTCGCAGGGCAGCTCGAGGCCGGCGTCCTGGCAGGCGCGGACGCCCTCGATCGCGGCGGCGATGCCGCCCTTCATGTCGCAGGCGCCGCGGCCGTAGACCCGGCCGTCGCGGACCACCCCGCCGAACGGCGGGACCGACCAGTCCTCGGCCCGCAGCGCGACGACGTCGACGTGCCCGTTCACCAGCAGCGTCGGCCGGCTGCCGTCCCCGGCGCCGAGCGTGCCCAGCACCGAGATCCGTCCGGGGGCGGGCTCGAACACCTCGGTGCGGGCGCCGAGGCCGTGCAGCACGTCGCGCAGCAGCCCGGCGATCGCGGACTCGTCGCCCGGCGGGTTCCGGGTGTCGCACTGCACCATCGCCACCGTCAGGTCGGTGCAGCGGGCGGTGTCGACCGCGGCCCGGGCCCGGTCCGCGGTGGCGGGCACCGCCGTCACCGGTGCCCGCCGGGGATCTCGTCCAGGAACGCGGTCCCGTCCAGAAAGCCGAGCGGGGCGATCCCCTCGAGGAACCCGCGCAGCTGCGGGCGGGCCCGGAACAGGTCGGTGAACAGCGCGCGGGCGCCGTCGGTGTCGCCGCTGCGCGCCATCAGCAGCGCCCGCCAGAAGTCGGCCTCCCGGTTGTCCGGGCCGAGCAGCTCGGCGGCCCGGGCCAGCCCGTCCAGCCGGTCGGCCAGCTCGCCGGCCGGGACACCGGTGAACGGGCCCAGGGTCAGCCCGCGCTCGAAGATGACGCCGCCGATCAGGTCGAACGCCCGCTGCCGGGGCAGCAGCCTGCCGAGCTCGCCGACCGGATCGGGATGGTCGTCGACCCGCAGATCGACCAGGGTCTGCTCCCAGGGCCGGTCGGTGCGGGTGCCGGTGACGACCTTCAGCACCGCCGACTGCGATCCGCGCACGTCGCCACCGGCCGCCTCGGCCGCGACCAGCGCGGCAAGCAGCCGGTCGGCCAGCTCGCCGGACGCGCCGCGGTAGGCGTCCAGCATGGCCGGCCAGACCTGCGCCGAGCCGAGCATGTTGCCCTGCACGGCGACCCCGTCGCCGGTCGCGCCGCCGGCCGCCGGGGCGCACCGGTCGCCGGTGTGCGAGGCGGCACGGCCCGCGGCGTCGACCACGCCGAGCTGGCGGTAGCCGGCGTCCGGGTCGGCGGCGACGAGCGCGGCGACCGCGTCGGCGGCCGGCGCGCCGGACCGGATCAGGTCCAGCGCGCCGGGGCCGTGCGCGACCTCGACGAACGCCTGGGTGGCGGCCGCGCCGACGCCGGGTTCGGTCCAGCCGACGAGCCGCCCGACGCCGAAGAAGTGCGACTGGGCGGCGACCCCCAGCGCCCCGGTGTGCGGGCAGCGGGCCACGATCGAGTAGGTCACCGGGTGGCCTCCACGTGCTCGGTGATCAGGGCGGCGACCCGCTCGGGCACCTCCAGCATCGGCAGGTGCCCGACGCCGTCGAGGAACACCGGCTCGGTGCCGGTGGCGGCGGCGATCTCGGCGGTCATCGCCGGTGGGCAGGTCGGGTCCTCGGTGCCGGTGGCGGCCAGCACCGGGACGCCGACCCGCCCGGTCAGGTGCCGGATGTCGGCCCGGAACGCGCCGTGCAGGATCGCCGCGACGACGGCCTCGTCGCGGGTGCCCGCGGCCGCGGCCAGCCCGTCGACGACCCGCGGCTCGGTGCGGAACGCGCCGCCGACGATGCCGGGCAGCAGCCCGGCGAAGTAGCCGGCGGTGCCCTGCGCGGTCAGCTCGGCCACCATCGCCTCGATCGCCTCGTCCGGTGCGCCGACCCCGAGGGTGGAGCCGAAGGTGGCGACGCCGAGCACCCGCTCCGGGTGCAGCGCGGCGGCGGCCAGCGCGATCGACCCGCCCAGCGAGCCGCCGGCCAGGTGCACCGTCCGCAGGCCGAGCGCGTCGAGCACGGCGACGACGTCGGGCAGCCAGCCGTCCTCGATCGAGAACGGCCCGGCGGTGGTGGACGTGCCGTGCCCGCGCAGGTCCAGCGCCACCGTGGGCCGGTCGAGCGCCGCGGTGACGTGCTCCCACACCGAGCCCGCGGTGTTGATCGGGTGCACCAGGACGAGCGTGCCGTCGGCGGCGGGATCGCCGGTGACCCGCACCGTGAGCGGCCCGGCGGAGCCGTCCACGGTGCGGACCGACGTCGTGACGCCGCTCATTCGGTGCCGTACTTCAGCTGCCCCTCGGGGGCGAACTCGCTGATGTGCATGTGCCAGATCCGCCAGTCGGCGTTGCCGGCGCCGTCGTCGCGGCGCAGGAACTCGGTGTTGCGGAACCGGGTCGCGCCGCTCGTCTCCAGCTTGCCGGTCGGGGTGGGCAGCACCAGCTCGGCCTCGCCCTCGGAGGTGAGCAGCGCGACGTCGCCGAACACCTGGATCTCCGGCTCGGTGACGTCGGCGATCCGGGTGATGGTGACGCCGACCGAGGTGAGGTTGCGCCACAGCTTCGCCTTGTCGGCGGCGCCGCGGTAGACGAAGCCGTTGAGGTTGAACTGCAGGTAGCCGTCGCCGACCGGGAAGTACGGCAGCATCTTCTCGACGTCGAGTCCGACGTTGGCGGCGAACCAGCCGTCGTGCACGGCGCGGACGGCGGCGACGTCCTGGTCATGGGTGCTCATGGTGATCTCTCCTGCTGGGTCGGGCGTCGGGGGTCAGGAACTGAAGTCGGGGACGAGACCGGCGACGGTCGCGAGGGTCTCGTCGGCGTTGTCGGCCACCACCGGCACGACGACGACCTTGTCGGCGCCGGCGTCGAGCAGGGCCTGGATGCCGGCGCGGGCCTCGTCCGGGCCACCGGTGACGCTGAACGCGTCGACCCACTCCTCGGGCATCTCGGCGGCCACGGTCGCGGCGCCGCCGCGGGCGATCATGTCGGCGATCGCGTCGTTGGCGCCGATCGAGGCGAACAGCGGGCACGGGCCGGTGGCGCCGATGTAGAAGGCCAGCACCGGGCGGATCTGCTCGCGCACCTCGGCGGCCCGGGCCGGATCGCCGGTCAGGTTCATCGCGACCAGCACGACCTGCTCGGGCCGGGTGCTGCGACCGGCCGCGTCGGCGGCGGCGTCCAGCTTCTCCCGGGTGGCCCGGACGTACTCCGGGGTGGCGAGCACGCTGACGACGATGCCGTCGGCCAGCTCGCCGGTCAGGGCGATGCCCTTGTCCCCCAGCACGCCGGTGTAGAGCGGCGGGACCTGCGCCGGCGGGTGGGTGAGGGCGACCTCGTTGAAGGTGAACACCCGGCCCGTGTCGTCGACCTTCTCCCCGGCCAGCAGCGCCGACACCCCGGTGAGGGTCTCGCGCAGCGCCGACATCGGGGACTTCACGGTCAGCCCCATCTGTGCCGTCCAGGCCGGTACGCCGTGCCCGACGCCGGGCTTGAACCGGCCCGGATAGGCGCGGGCCAGGGTCGCCGTCTCCATGGCGAGCAGTGCGGGATGGCGCACCATCGAGGAGACGACGGCGATCCCGACCGGGATCCGCTCGGTGGCGCCGAGCGCGATCGCCGAGGCGGCGATGCCGCCGAGGAAGAAGTAGTCCTCCGGGATCCAGAGCTCCCCGAAGCCGCGCTGCTCGACCTCGCGGGCCAGCCGGGCGATGTCCTCGGGCGGTGTGGTGCTGCCGAGCAGCAGGCCGATCCTGTTGGTCATGATCCTCAACTCCTGGGTCAGCCCAGCGCCCGCAGCCGCGGTGCCAGGTCCTTGTCGAACAGCTGCAGGAACCGCTGCTGGTCGTGTCCGGGCGCGTGCAGCACCAGGTGCCGGAAGCCGGCGTCGACGTAGGGGCGGACCCGCTCGGCGATCTCGTCCGGGTCGGACGCGACGATCCAGCGGGACGCGACCTGCTCGATCGGCAGCTCGTCGGCGATCCGCTCCATCTCCAGCGGATCGGAGATGCCGTGCTTCTGCTCCGGGCGCAGCGACAGCGGCGCCCAGAACCGGGTGTTCTCCCGGGCGGCGTCCGGGTCCGGGTCGTAGGACACCTTGATCTCGATCATCCGGTCGATGTCGCAGCGGCGGCGGCCGGCCGCCTCGGCGCCCGCGTCGACGGCCGGTTGCAGCTTCTCGGTGTAGAGGTCCATCCCCTTGCCGCTGGTGCAGATGAGCCCGTCGGCGGCCCGCCCGACGTACTTCGCGACGACCGGCCCGCCGGCCGCGACGTAGATCGGGACCGGGACCTCGGGGCGGTCGTAGACGGTGGCGTCGACGGTGCGGTAGTACTCGCCGTCGACGGTCACCCGCTCGCCGGTCCACAGCGCCCGGATCAGGTCGATCGCCTCGCGCATCCGGGCGAACCGCTCGCGGAACTCGGGCCACTCCAGCCGGGCCACGGCGACCTCGTTGAGCGCCTCGCCGGTGCCGACGCCGAGCAGCACCCGGCCCGGGTAGAGCGCGCCGAGCGTGCCGAAGGCCTGCGCGACGACCGCCGGGTTGTACCGGAACGTGGCGGTGAGCACGCTGGTGCCGAGGGTGACGCGGGAGGTGCGCTCGCCGGCGGCGGCGATCCAGGCGATCGAGAACGGCGCGTGCCCGCCGCGATGCCGCCAGGGCTGGAAGTGGTCGCTGACCAGCACGCTCTGCATGCCGTGCTGCTCGGCGAGCACGGACAGCTCGACGAGCTCGCGGGGGCCGAACTGCTCGGCCGAGGCCTTGTAGCCGAGCACCAGGTCCGATCCGGTCACGCGGCTCCTCCGGTGGTCGGGCCGACGACCGGCGCGGCGTGTGCCACGTCCATCCCGCCGATGAAGCTGCGGAACGACGCGTGGAAGCTCTCCGGGAGCCCGGCCATCGCGGTGCGGAAGCCGTCGAGATCGGCGACCTCGATCAGCTCCAGGTAGTGGTGGGCCGGTACGCCGACGCCGTCGAGCACCGGGCCCTCCAGGCGCAGCACCCGGAACCCGAGGACCCCCGGCATCCCGGCTGCGGTGGGGGCGTCCACCTCGCGCAGCCAGCGTTCGTAGTCCGCGCGCACGGCCTCGTCGGTGAGCGTGGTCAGCGCGACGACGGTGTGGCTCATCGGGCCGGCTCCGTCGCCAGCCCGTCGAGCACCCGCTCCGGCAGCACCGGGATCGAGGTGAGCGGCGCCGCACCGGCGGGCAGCGCGTCCTGCAGGGCGTTCACGATCGCCGACGGGGCGGCGATGACGCCGCTCTCCCCGACGCCCTTGGCGCCGTTGAGTGCGAACGGGGTCGGCGTGACGGTGTGGAAGACGTCGAGCTCGGGGATCTCGGGGGCGATCGGCACCAGGTAGTCGGCGAACCCGGTCGCGCCCGGTTGCCCGGACTCGTCGTAGACGATCTCCTCGGTGAGCGCGGCGCCCTGGCCCTGCAGCGCGCCGCCGACGATCTGGGCGTCCACGATGCGCGGGTTCAGCTGGTTCCCGCAGTCGTGCCCGAAGATCATCCGCGGGACGCGGACCTGCCCGGTGTCCGGGTCGACGTCCACGAGTGCGACGACGACGCCGTAGGAGAAGGCGAGCGCCTGCGGGTCGAACGCGCCGAGCGTCTCCAGCCCGGGCTCCATCCCCTCCGGCAGGTTCCCGCCCTGGTAGGCGGCCGCGGCGACGGTCGCGTAGCTCAGCCCGGCCGCGCCGGCGCCGCGCACCCGGAACTCGCCGTCGGAGTGCTCGACGTCGCCGGGATCGGCCTCCAGCAGGTGCGCGGCGATCCGGCGCATCTTGTCGACGGCCTTGTCGGCGGCCAGGATCAGCGAGGAGCCGGCGATCCCGGCGGCCCGGCTGGCCCCGCTGGCGTAGGCGGTGTAGTGGCTGGAGTCGGTGTCGCCGAACCGGACGGTCACGTGGTCCAGCGGCACCCCGAACCGGTCCGCGGCCAGCTGGGCGAACGCGGTCTCCAGGTCCTGGCCCATCGGCGTCTGGCTGGACACCACGCGCACCCGGCCGTCCGGCTCGACGGTCGCCGAGGTGGCGTCCCAGCCGCCGGTGGTGATCCCGATCAGCGGGAACACCCCGGACGGGCCGAAGTTGGTGCACTCGTTGAAGAAGGCGATCCCGATCCCGGCCGGGCGGCCCGCGGCGCGGATCTCGTCGCGCTCCCGGAGCATGTCGGCGTAGGCGGGCCGGTCCAGGGCGAGATCGAGCATCTGCGGGTAGTCGCCGGAGTCGAGGAGCTGACCGGTGGCGGTGGTGAACGGGAACGCCTCGGGCGGGATCAGGTTGCGCCGGCGCAGCTCGACCGGGTCCAGCCCGAGCTGCGGTGCGGCGATGTCGAGCAGCCGCTCCAGCGGGAAGTTCGCCTCCGGCTGGCCGAAGCCGCGGTAGGCGCCGAGCGGGGTCTTGTTGGTGACCACGGCGGTCGCCGAGATGTCCACCGCGGGCACCGTGTACGGCCCGCACAGCAGCGCGCCGGTGGCCCAGCCGGTGCCGGCGCCGCAGGTCGACGGGGCGCTGCCGAGATCGATCAGGTAGCGGGCGCGGAGCCCGACGATCCGGGCGTCGGCGTCGAACCCGATCTCCAGCTCCATCCGCTGGTCCCGGGACGGGGTGGACGCGACGAACGACTCGTCGCGCTGCTCGGTGAACCGCACCGGGCGGCGCAGCCGCAGCGCGAAGTACGGGACGAGTGCCTCCTCGGGGTACAGCACCGCCTTCATCCCGAAGGCGCCGCCGACGTCCGGTGCGATCACCCGGATCCGGTTCTCCGGCACGCCGAGCATCGCCGCGACACCCTCCCGGATCTGGTGCGGCGACTGGGTGGAGGTGTGGATGGTCAGCCGCGGCCCGGTCGGGTCGTAGTCGCAGACCACGCCCCGGGTCTCCATCGAGGTGGCCAGGATCCGCGAGGTCGTGAACGTCTCCCGGACGACGGTGTGCGCGCCGGCCAGCGCGGCACCCGCGTCCGGCGGCTCCGGCAGGCCCGGGACGGCGACCGGCCAGGCCGCCCGGACCTGCACGTTGTCGCCCCACTCCTCGTGCAGCAGCGGCGCGCCGGGATCGAGCGCCTGGTCCACCGTGGTCACCGCGGGCAGCGGCTGGTAGACGACCTCGATCGCGTCCCGGGCGTCCTCGGCGACGTACTGGTCCCGGGCGACGACGACGGCCACCGGCTCGCCGACGTGCCGGACCTTGTCGACGGTCAGCGGCCTGCCGTGCCCGGTCTTCTGCCCGGGCAGGTCCCACAGGTACTGCTGGGGGCCGATCTCGTCGAACAGCTCGGCGCCGGTCGCGACCGCGTACACGCCGTCGATCGCCCGGGCGGCGGTGGTGTCGATGGAGACGATCCGGGCGTGCGCGTGCGGGCTGCGCAGCACCACCAGGGTGGCCTCGCGGTTCTGGTGCACGTCGTCGACGTAGCGCCCGGCGCCGCGGACGAACCGGTCGCCGGTGCGGCTGGGGATGCTGCGGCCGACGTAACCGCCGGTCGGCTGCTCGGTGACGGTCATGCGCCGGCCTCCCCGGTCACGTGGTCGAGCGCGGACCCGAGGGCGTCCACGATCCCGGCGTAGCCGGTGCAGCGGCAGATGTTCGCCGACAGCCTGCGCAGCAGCTCGGCGCGGTCGAACCGGGCGCCCGCCCGGGCCTCGGCGATGATCTCGGTGCCGAGCACCACGAAACCGGGCGTGCAGAACCCGCACTGGAAGCCGGTGTGCTCGATCAGCGCCTGCTGGAAGCGGGACAGGGTGCCGTCGGGGTCCTCGACGCCCTCCACGGTGGTGATCTCGGCGCGGTCGGCCTGGACCGCCAGGGTCAGGCAGGACCGGGCCGACTCGCCGTCGACGAGCACCGTGCAGGCGCCGCACCAGCCCTGGTGACAGGACGTGTGGGTGCCGGTGCGCCCGGCGCGTTCGCGCAGGAAGTCGGCGAGGTTGGTGCGCGGCTCGGCGAGCGCGGCGACCGGCTCGCCGTTCACCTGCATCGTCAGCACGCGCTCACCGGTGGGCCGGGCGGGTGCGGTCGGGGGGAGATCGGTGGTGGTCATGCGGCGTCCTCCCGGGAGGGCGTGTGGCGGGTGGGGTCCGGGGCGACCCGGGACAGCGCGGCGGTGACCGCGACCGTGACCAGGCGGCGCCGGTAGGACACCGATCCGTAGCGGTCGCCGTTCGGGACGACCAGACCGGCGGCGGCGACCGACGCGTCACCGGCGTCCGCGGCGGGCACGACGACCGGGGCGCCCCCGACCCCGGTCACGGCGACGACGAGCGCGCCGCCCGCGTCGTGCCCGGCGATCGCGGAGACCTTCGCGTGCCGTCGGAAGTGCCGCTGCTCGAACGCCCACGGCCGGTCCGGGACCGGCAGCTCGACGGCGGCGAGCAGCTCGTCGGGGCGCAGCGTCGTCCGGAACGGGCCGGTGAACAGCTCGGCCGCCGGGATGCGGCGCTCCCCGGACGCCGAGTGCGCCACCGCGACGCCGCCCAGCGCGAGCAGCACCAGCGGCAGCTCGGCGGTGGGATCGGCGAACGCGATGCTCCCGCCGACCGTGCCGCGGTTGCGGGTCGGGACGTGCCCGACGTGGCCGAGGGCCTCGGTCAGCACCGGCACCCCGGCGGCGAGCGGGTCACGCTGCACCGTCCGCTGGGTGACCGCGGCGCCGATCCGCAACCGGTCGCCGTCGAGGGTGATGCCGCCGAGCTCGGGGACCCGGCCGATCGCGAGCACCAGCTCCGGGGTGCGGGTGCGGGCGTTGAGCTGGGGTACCAGGCTCTGGCCGCCGGCGAGTACGGCGACCTCACCCGGCTCGGCGGCGAGCACGGCACACGCCTCGTCGAGGGAACGGGGTTCCCGATACCGGAACGGGGCAGGACGCATGGAACCTCCCAGGGACGGGGACGCCACGTGGTGGTGGGCGGCGCGATGTCCGACCGGTGGCGAGATCCGAAACTAGGAGTGGCGGGGGCCGGGACGCTTCGGCGCCGCGGACAAACCTGCGGGGACCGCGGTGTGCACGGTGCTCAACGGCCGGGTGTGCGGGCCGTCGGGGCCTCCGCCCGTCAGCCGAGGTGTTCCAGCCAGTTCCAGAGGGCGCGTTCGCGATCGGGGTCGTAGGACTCGGTGGACGACGGTGCGGCCTTCGTCCGGTGGATGTAGGCGCCGGACGCCGCGGGAGTGACGCCGAGGACGGTGTCGGCGAGCTTCCGGCCCGCGGGGACCGGGGTGTCGACGAGGCCGGTGACCGTGAGCAGCGGGACGATCCTGCTCATCAGGAAGGGGAATGCGCCCCCGGTCTCGCGCGCGAGCCCGGTCCCGACCACGAGACTGGGGTTGTAGGCGACGATGTCGACGCCCTCGGGTAGACGGCGGGCCCACTCGTGGACCAGGTGGATGCCGCCGAGCTTGCTGGTCACGTAGGCACGACGGCCGGCCCGGACCCGTCCGGCGGAGGCGAAGGCTCCCGGCCGGGAGATCTCCGGGATCGCCCACCGGGGTGCGGGCATGGTCCCCCCGGTGTGCCGCAGATCCCCGAAGTGGGCGTCGCTGACCGTGACGACGATGCGCGCAGGGGCCTGGATGTGCGGGTGCAGCTGCCGGAGCAGCTGGTGGGTGGACATGACGTTCACCGCGAAGGTTCGCTCGTATCCGTCGACGGTGGCCTGCACCGCGTCGGAGAGGTGGACCCCCGCGTTGAAGACGAGACCCCGCAGCGGGGGCAACCCACCGGACTCGAGGAGATCCTCCAGCTGCGCGCCGGCAGCGGCCACGCTCGCCCTGCTCGACAGATCGACGTCGACGGTCGAGACGTGTGGGGTGATCTCCTGCAGGCCCGGCAGCACCTCGGCGGCGGAGGAGCCTCGCCCGAGCACCACGAGGTGGGTGCCGGGGCTGCGCCGCAGGACCTCCCGCGCGGCTTCGAGACCGATCCCGCGGGTGGCCCCGGTCATGATCAGGGTTCGGGTCGCTGCGGTCATGGGTGGGCTCCCTGGGTGAGATCGTGGTTCCCGGTCGCCGTCGACACTGACCGGGCGCCCGGGGACGGAGGAGACTTCGCCGAGCCTGGTATCCGCAGGGCCATGCACGCGGCGTTGCGCCCGCACCGGCGCAGGGAGAATGACGCCATGGTGGGAGACGAGCGGTCGGACCTGGGCGCGTATCTCCGTCGTCATCGCTCGGAGATGACACCCCGGGACCGGCCGGGTGCGTCCCCGCTGTCCCACCGACGGGTGCCGGGCCTGCGACGCCAGGAGCTCGCCGACATCGCGGGCATCTCGGTCGAGTACTACACCCGTCTCGAACAGGGGCGCGCGACCCGGCCCTCGCGGGAGATCCTCACCGCTCTGGCACGGGCGTTCCCGCTGTCGGACGCCGAGCGGGATCACCTGTTCCGGCTCGCCGACGAGCGACCTCCGCGGCGGCGGGCACCCGCCGCAGAGGTCCGGCCGGGGCTCCGGCAGCTGCTCGCCGGCCTGGACGACACCGTGCCGGTCACCGTCCACGACGGCCGGCTCGACGTGCTGGCGCTCAACCGCGCCGCAGCGGAGCTGTTCGGGCCGGTGTTCGGCGACGGACCCTACGGCCGGAACATCGTCCACCAGGCGTTCACGTCCACCGGGCTGCGCACGGTTCTCGGGGACGAGGGAGCGGAGCAACTCGCCAGGGTGGCGGCCGCCGAACTGCGCAAGGCGCTCGGCCGCTACCCGGAGGACGCACGCCTTCGTTCCCTGTTCCACGAGCTGTCGACCCGCAGCCCCGGGTTCGGGCAACACTGGGAACGAGCAGAGATCGGAACGTGGAGCTCGGCGATGAAGAACCTCCACCATCCGACCAGGGGTCCGCTCTCCTTCGACAGCGAGATGCTGCACGACCCCGAGAGCGACCACTGGGTCATGCTCTTCACACCCCGCCGCGCCTGAGCGTCCCCGCCGGAGATCCCCGTCCTGGTGCACCGGGCCGCGATCCGCGTGGCCGTACGCACCACGACGGTGATCTTCGGCCTGGCCACCGTGCCCAGCGCGTCGCCGTCCGGGATGTGCACCGTGGCCACATCCCGCGCGGCGCGGCGCGCGACGGTCGCGGATCCCGCCCACGCCGTCTGGACCCGCGCCGCACCGGATGCGCACGCTGACCGGGTCCGGCCCACCCCGCCGGACACCGTCCCGTCATCACCCACGAGGTGCCCGTGTCCGACACCCCTGTCCAGCTGCTCTCCCCCGACGGCGAGCTGACCGACCATCCCGACCATCCGCTCGACGTCCACCCCACGCTGGCCCGCGACCTGCTGCGCCGGATGGTGCTGGCCCGCCGCCTCGACGAGGAGGCGCTGCACCTGCAACGCCAGGGCGAGCTCGGCCTGTGGCTGCAGTGCCGCGGCCAGGAGGCCGCCCAGGTCGGTGCGGTGACCGCGCTCGACGACCGCGACCGGATCTTCCCCAGCTACCGCGAGCACGCCGCCGCGCTGTGCCGCGGTGTCCCGCCGGCCGGTCTGCTCGCCCAGTGGCGCGGCTGCTCGGCCGCCGGCTGGGATCCCGAGGAGCACCGGTTCGGGGTGTACACCCTGGTGCTCGCCGCGCAGCTGCTGCACGCCGTCGGGTATGCGATGGGGGTGCAGCGCGACGGCGCCGACGAGATCGTGCTGGCCTGCCTCGGCGACGGCGCCGCGAGTGAGGGCGACGCCTCGGAGGCGCTGAACTGGGCGGCCACCACGTCCGCGCCGGTGCTGTTCCTCTGCCAGAACAACCAGTTCGCGATCTCCACCCCCACCCGGCTGCAGCAGCGCGCCCCGCTGCACCAGCGGGCCCGCGGTTTCGGGCTGGACGCGCACCTGGTCGACGGCAACGACGTGTTCGCCGTGCACGCCGTCACCGCCTCCGCCGCCGCGGCCGTCCGGGCCGGCGCCGGGCCGGCGCTGATCGAGGCCGTCACCTACCGGATGGGCGGGCACAGCTCGTCCGACGACCCGTCCCGCTACCGGGACGACGCCGAGCTCGCCGGCTGGACCGCCCGCGACCCGATCACCCGGGTCGAGCGGCTGCTGGACCGCCGCGGCTGGGCCGACGCACCGTTCCGCGACGAGCTGCAACGCGAGTCCGACGAGCTCGCCGCGCAGGTCCGCGCCGCCTGCCTCGCGCTGGCCGCACCCGAGTTCGGCTCGGTGTTCGCGCACGTGCTCGCCGGTGGCTCGGCGACCGTCGACGCCGAACGCTCGGCGCACGCCGCCTACGCGGCGTCCTTCCTGGACTGATCCCGCTCCGGGCCACCACGGCCCGACGACGACGAGGACAACCCTGTGACCAGGCAATCCACAATGGTCCGTGCGCTGAACGACGCGCTGCGCAGCACCCTGGAGGACGACCCGGCGGTACTCGTGATGGGTGAGGACGTCGGCCGGCTCGGCGGCGTCTTCCGGGTCACCGACGGCCTGCAGAAGGACTTCGGCGAGGCGCGGGTGCTCGACACCCCGCTGGCCGAGTCCGGCATCGTGGGCACCGCGATCGGGCTCGCGATGCGCGGCTACCGGCCGGTCTGCGAGATCCAGTTCGACGGCTTCGCCTACCCGGCGTTCAACCAGATCGTCTCCCAGCTCGCGAAGCTGCACGCGCGCACCGCGGGCGCGGTCCGGCTGCCGGTGGTGATCCGGATCCCGGCCGGCGGCGGCATCGGCGCCGTCGAGCACCACAGCGAGTCCAACGAGGCGTACTTCGCGCACACCGCGGGCCTGCGGGTGGTCTACTGCTCCACCCCGCAGGACGCGCACTGGATGCTGCGCCAGGCCGTCACCGGTGACGATCCGGTGCTGTTCTACGAGCCGAAGCGGCGCTACTGGTCGACCGGCGAGGTCGCCACCGATCCGGCCGATCCGGCGGTGCTCCCGCTGGACCGGGCCCGGATCGTCCGGCCCGGGCGGGACCTCACGCTGCTCACCTACGGCGGGATGGTCGCGGTCTGCCTGGCCGCCGCCGAGGCGGCCGCCGAGGACGGGCACGACCTGGAGGTCGTCGACCTGCGGACGCTGTCCCCGCTCGACCTGCACACCGTCCTGGAGTCGGTGCGCCGGACCCGGCGCGCCGTCGTCGCGCACGAGGCCCCGACCTTCCTGGGGCTCGGCGCCGAGGTCGCCGCCGCGGTGACCGAACACTGCTTCTTCGATCTCGAGGCCCCGGTGCTGCGGGTCGGCGCCTATCACGCGCCCTACCCACCGGCCCGGCTGGAGGACGAGTACCTGCCCGATCTCGATCGCGTGCTCGACGCCGTCGACCGAACCCTGGACCCCGCATGAGCAGCTCCACCGTCCCGACCGGCACCGCCCCCACCGGCACCGTCCCGACCGGCACCGAGTTCCGGCTGCCCGACGTCGGCGAGGGCCTGACCGAGGCCGAGATCGTCACCTGGCGGGTCTCCCCCGGCGACACCGTCGGCATCAACGATCCGCTGGCCGACATCGAGACCGCGAAGTCGCTGGTCGAGCTGAGCAGCCCGCACGCCGGGACGGTCGCCGAGCTGTGCGCCGCGGAGGGCGACACCGTGCCGGTCGGTTCGGTGCTGCTGCGCTTCGCCGGGCCGGACGGGCCCGGCTCCCCCGATCCCGGGCCGGACGGGCCCGGCTCCCCCGCTGCCGGATCGGGCGGGCCCGGCTCCGCCGCTGCCGGGCCCGTGGAGGCCGGCGGCCCCGGGGAACAGCCCGCGGTGCTGGTCGGGCCCGGTCCGCGGCCCGAGGCGAGCCGCAGGCGGAAACGCACCCGGGACGCCGCCGCAGGGGACACCGGCAGCAGCGGCGGCAGGGCCGGGGACGCGCCGGGGACCGCCCGGGTCGCCGCCCCGTCACCCACCCCGCCCGCGGGTCCCGGGACGGGCCCGGCCGGGAGCGGCAGCGCGCCCCCACCGGCCGCACCCGCCGTGCGCCGGCTGGCCCGCGAGCTCGGCATCCCACTGACCTCGGTCACCGCCACCGGCCCGGGCGGGCGGGTGCTGCGCGAGGACGTGCTGGGCCACTTCACCGCCGCGCTCTCCCCCGCCACCCCGGACGGTGAGATCCGGACCCCGATCCGCGGGGTCCGCCGGGCGACCGCGGACGCCGTCACCCGCAGCGCCTTCACCGCACCGCACGTCACCGAGTTCCTCGACGTCGACGTCACCGGAACCGTCGAGCTCGTGGCGCGGCTGCGTGAGGACCCGCGGCTCGCCGGGAGCCGGGTCACCCCGCTGCTGGTCGCCGCCCGCGCGGTGCTCGCCGCCGTGCGCGCCCACCCCGAGATCAACGCCCGCTGGTCGGCGGAGACCGGCGAGATCGTGCAGCACGCCGCCGTCAACCTCGGGATCGCCGCGGCCACCGACCGCGGGCTGATCGTGCCGAACATCGCCGGCGCCGACCGGCTCGACCTGCCCGGCCTGGCCCGCGCGCTGGACGCGCTGGTGCAGACCGCGCGGTCCGGCCGCACCCCGGTCGCCGACCTGACCGGCGGCACCCTCACGATCACCAACATCGGGGTGTTCGGGGTGGACGCCGCGACCCCGATCCTCAATCCCGGCGAGGCCGCGATCCTCTGCCTCGGCGCGTTCCGCCGCCGGCCGTGGGTGGTCGGCGACGACGTCGTCCCGCGCTGGACGACCCGGCTGTCGCTGTCGTTCGACCACCGGCTCGTCGACGGCGAGCTCGGCAGCCGGGTCCTCGCCCGGATCGGCACCGTGCTCACCGACCCCACCTGGGAGCTGGCACTGGCCTGATCCCGACCCCCGCCCGTCCGCACGAAGAAGGAGCCATGACCGTACTGATCGACCGCAGGACCCCGGGCGCGCCGACCGCGCTCACCACGTTCGCCGAGCAGAGCTTCGAGCAGCTGCTCGTCAGCCGCGACCCGGCCGGCGGCCCGCGCGGGTTCATCGCGGTGCACGACACCTCGCTCGGTCCCGCGCTCGGCGGGGTCCGGGTCCGCCGCTACCCCGACGACGAGACCGCCGCCGCCGACGCGCTGCGCCTGGCCAGGGCCATGACCTACAAGGCGGCGCTGGCCGGGCTGCCGCTCGGCGGCGGCAAGTCGGTGATCAACGCCGATCCGCGCACCGGGAAGACCGCCGCGGTGCTCGCCGCGCACGGCCGGGCGATCGGGCTGCTCGGCGGCCGCTACATCCCGGCCGCCGACATGGGCACCGGCCCGGAGGACCTGCGGGTGATCGCCGAGCACACCCCGGTCGTCGCGAGCGCCGAGCGGGACCCGTCGCCGTCCACCGCGCGCGGGGTGGTCGCCGCGATGCGCGCGGTCGCGCTGCGGCGCGGGCACAGCTCGCTGGCCGGGCTGTCGGTCGCCGTGCAGGGCGTCGGGAACGTCGGCGGGCACATCGTCGGGCTGCTGCACGCCGAGGGCGCCCGCACCGTCGTCGACGATCTGGACCCGGAGCGGGTCCGGGACGCCGTCACCCGCTTCGGTGCCGTCCCGGCCGACGGCGCCGACGTGCTGCTCGCCGACGTCGACCTGGTCTGCCCGGCCGGGGCCGGCCTGGTCCTCGACGCCGAGCGTGTCGACCGGCTGCGTGCGTGGGCGGTCGTGCCGGCCGCGAACAACGCGCTGGCCGGGGACGAGCAGGCGCTGCGGCTGCGCGCACGCGGCATCGACTACGTGCCCGACTTCGTCGCCAACTCCGGCGGGCTGATCTCCTGCGAGGCCGAGATCCGCGGCGTCTCCGGGTTCGCCGACCGGCTGGAGGCGATCGGCGCCACCACCGCGGAGATCCTGGCCGCGGCGGACGCCGACGGCGTCGACGCGCTCACCGCCGCCACCGCGCTCGCCGACCGCCGGATCGCCGCCGCCCGCGCCCGCAACGCCGGCGCATGATCACCGATCGGGCACCGGGACGTTCGCCGGGCGACCGTTCCGGTTCCCGATCCGTGATCACCCGATCCGCGGCGGGGTGTGTGCGGTGACCTCGGGCGGCTCGTGGCGGAAGGGTTCCACCGCGACCGCGCACAGCTGACCGGTGCAGCCCTGGGCCAGCCGGGACGAGCCGCGGTCCCGGGTCAGGGCGTTCGGGTTGCCGTGCACGCAGAGCGCGTCGTCGCCGGCGTCCGGGCGCTCCGGGTCCGGGCGCGGATCCCACCAGGCGCCGGTCGGCAGCTGCAGCACGCCGGCCCGGATGTCGTCGGTCACCCGGGCCGAGGCCAGGCAGGCGCCGCGGTCGTTGTACAGCCGGACGACGTCGCCGTCGGCGATCCCGAGCCCGGCGGCGTCGTCCGGGTGGATCCGGACGACCTCGCGTCCGGACCGCTTCGAGCCCGCCGAGTGCGCGCCGAAGTCCAGCTGCGAGTGCAGCCGGGTCGCGGGCTGGTTGGAGACCAGCCAGAACGGGTGCCGCTCGTCGGGCGCCTCGGTCGGTTCCAGCCAGGCCGGATGCCCGGGATGGTCGGCGTAGCCGTACCCGGCGATCGGCGCGGACCCGACCTGGATCCGGCCGGACGGCGTCGGCAGCGGGTGCGCCACCGGATCGGACCGGAACCGGCCGAGGACGCCGCCGTCGTCCGGGCGCTGCGGCAGCTCCAGCTCGCCGCGCTCCCAGAACTCGTCGAAGTCGGGGGCGTCGAGCCCGCGATCGGCGAGTGCCTTGCGGGTGCGGTCGTACATGTGGACCAGCCAGTCGTGCGCGCTGCGACCCTCGGTGAACGTCTCGCCGTGGCCCAGCCGGTGCGCGAGCGCGGCGTACACGTCGTAGTCGTCGCGGGCCTCGCCGCGCGGCGGGACGAGCTGCTTCATCGCGACCAGCAGCGGATCGGCGCTGGTCGCGCCCATGTCGTCGCGTTCGAGGGTGGTCGTGGACGGCAGCACGACGTCGGCGTGCCGGGCGGTGGCGGTCCACATCGGGTCGTGCACCACGAAGGTGTCCAGCTCGGCGACCGCGCGCCGCAGCCGGCGCAGGTCCTGGTGGTGGTGGAACGGGTTGCCGCCGGCCCACCAGGCCAGCCGCACGTGCGGGTAGGTGTGCTCGGCGCCGTTGTAGTCGTAGGTCTCCCCCGGGTGCAGCAGCATGTCGGCGACCCGGGCGACCGGGATGAACGACGACACCGGGTTCGGTATCCGGGAGAAGGCCGGCACCGGCACCGCGTTGCGCAGCCTGCCGTAGTGCCCGAGCGAGCCGAGGCCGTAGTTGAACCCGCCGCCGGGCAGCCCGATCTGGCCGAGCACCGCGGCCAGCGCGGTCGCCCCCCACACCGGCTGCTCGCCGTGCTCGGCGCGCTGCAGCGACTGCGCGACGGTGACCAGCGTGCGCCCGTAGGCGATCCGCCAGGCCAGCTCCCGGATCGCGGACGCGTCGATGCCGGTGATCTCCGCGGCCCACTCGGCGTCCTTGACCGGCGCCGCGAACAGGTACTCGCGCAGCTGTTCCCAGCCGTCGCAGTGGGTGTCGAGGAAGTCCGCGTCGTGCCGGTTCTCGGCCGCGACGGTGTGCATCAGCGCCAGCATCAGCGCGACGTCGGTGCCCGGGCGGATCGGCAGCCAGGTCGCGTCGACCTCCTCCGGCAGGTCCGGACGCAGCGGGCTGACCAGCACGAACACTGCGCCGCGGTCGCGGGCGGCGCGCATCGCGCCGCGCTCGACGTGCCGGCTCACCCCGCCGGCGGCGATCGCCGAGTTCTTCAGCGCCATCCCGCCGAACGCCAGCACGGTGTCGGTGTGCGCGGCCACCGCGTCCCAGGTGACGGCGTTGCGGCTGACCGAGTCGAACGCCCCGAGGACCTGCGGCAGGATCACCTCCGCCGCGCCGCCGGAGTAGGTGTTGACCGAGCGGGTGTAGCCGCCGGTCGCCGCGAGGAAGCGGTGCAGCTGGCCCTGCGCGTGATGGAACCGCCCGGCCGACGCCCAGCCGTAGGACCCGCCGTAGACGGCGGCGTCGCCGTAGGTCGAGCGGACCCGGTGGGTCTCCTCGGCGAGCCGGTCCAGCACCGCGTCCCAGGAGACGGTCAGGTAGCCGTCCCGGCCGCGCGCGGGATCCCGGCCGGGGCCGCGCTCCCACCAGCCCCGCCGGACCGCCGGGGCCGTCACCCGGGCCGGGTGCGCGACCGCGGCCGGGATGTTGTCCAGCACCGGGGACGGGTCCGGGTCGCCCGGGTGCGGGCGCACCCGCAACCGCTCGCCGTCGTAGCGGGCGCGGAACACGCCCCAGTGGGCACTGTGGGTCTTCTCGATCTCGGTCACCGGGCTCCACGCTATGCGGCGGGCGCCCGCATGCGGAAGGGATCGCGGGGGAAGCTGTAGGCATGACGAACACGCTGACCGCGGCCGAGCTGCTCACCGACCACTTCGGCCGGGTCGACGGCCTGGTGCACGACGTCGTCGACGGGCTCACCGAGGACGACCTCGCCCGCCGCCCGGACGGCCCCGACGGGGCGGGGAACCCGATCGGCTGGCTGGTGTGGCACCTGCTGCGGGTGCAGGACGACCACGTGGCCGAGGCGTTCGGCACCGGGCAGGTCTGGATCGAGGACGGCTGGGCGGAGCGGTTCGGGCTCCCCCTCGACCCGCAGGACACCGGCTACGGGCACACCCGGGAGCAGGTCGACGCCGTGCGGACCAGCGCCGAGCTGCTCGCCGGGTACGGCGAGGCGGTGCACGCCAGAACGGTGTCGCACCTGGCGACGCTCACCGACGCCGAGCTCGCCCGGGTGCTGCCGCCCACCTACGGGGCCGGCGTCACGCTGGGCGCGCGGCTGGTCAGCGTGCTCGGCGACGACCTGCAGCACGCCGGGCAGGCCGCCTACCTGCGCGGGCTGTTCGGCCGCTGACCGCCGCCACGCTCCTCCAGCCAGCCGACCGCGAACGCGCACACCGCGGCCGCGTCGACGAGCAGCGAGTCCGCGCCGGCGACCCGGCCCTGCACGCCGCCCCCGGCAACCCTGCCGTGCATCCCGTCCCCGGCGGCCCTGCCCTGCATGCCGCCCCCGGCGGCCCTGCCGTGCATGCCGCCTCCGGCGGCGACGAATCCGGCGACGAATCCGGCGACGATGAGGCCGAGATGGTCCTCCCCCGGCCCGGCCCCGTCGAATGCCGGGCTGACCGGGCGGCTGGTGTCGTACTCGGTGACGGTCCGCCAGCGGACGCCGCCGGGCGCCGCGAACGGCACCTCGTAGCGGACCACCCGCTTGCCGGGCAGGTCGGCGAGGTGCTCGGCGTGGTGCAGCAGGGTCATCGTGTCCCACGGCGCGCCGATCATCGCGACCCGCCCGCCCGCCTCGACGAGCTTCGCGAACGGTGACCCCGGCCCGTAGCCGTGGTCGACCGGGTGGTCCCGCACGAACCATCCGGCGCGGGCACCGAGCGCGGCGACCGAGGCGCCCGGCGATCCGCTGCGCAGCGCGCCGGGGCGGGTGCGCAGGAACTCGGGGAACGCGCCGTTGTCCCGGATCGCCCGGGACGCCGCCGGATCGAACGGCGGGACGTGCGGGCGCAGCTCGTCGGGCACCCGGCCGTCGGCGTCGAGCAGGTCCAGGTACGGGGCCTGCCAGTCGGTGTAGGCGAGCACCGTCCCGCCCGGGGAGACGGCGTCGAGCAGCGCGTCGACCAGCGTGTCCGGGCCGTCGATCAGCGGGCCCAGCGCCCGGATCCCGGCGTGGGCGAGGACGTCGTCGCCGGGGCGCAGGCCCAGGGCGCGCAGGTCGGCGGCCACTCCGGCCCGGGTGGCGAACGGGATCCCGGTCACGATCGGTGGACGGTACCGGCGGGCGTCGCGGCCGTCACCGGAGTTCGGGGCCGGGTCCGCGCCGCCTACGCTGGGCGGGATGTCCGCTCCCACGCACGTCCCCGACCTGACCGGCCTCGCCCTGCTCGTCGCGATCGCCCGCACCGGCAACCTCGGCACCGCCGCGCACGAGCTCGGGCTGTCCGTGCAGGCCGCGACCGCCCGGGTCCGCGCGGTGGAGCAGCTGGTCGGCACCCCGGTGCTGGAGCGCGGCCGGCGCGGACGGCGTTCGAGCAGGCTCACCGCGCGCGGGGTGCTGCTCGTCGAGTGGGCGGGCCCGGTGCTCGACGCCGCCCAGGACCTGGACGCCGCCGTCGCCACCCTGCGCCCGCCGGACGACCCGGCGGACACCGTGGTGCTGGCCGCGGGCCCGACGGCCGCCGAGTGCCTGCTGCCCGGCTGGCTGGTGGGGCTGCGCGACGGGCCGGGCGGGCGGATCACCCTGCTCGACACCGCGGACCCGGCGGCCGCGGTCCGGGACGGCGACGCCGCCGTCGGGATCGTCGAGACCGGCGGCCCGCTGGACAAGCTGCACGCGACCACGGTCGCGAGCGTCACCCTGGTGCTGGTCGTGCCGCCCGGGCATCCGCTGGCCGGCGGGCCGGGGATCGACGGCGCGGGGCTGGCGGCGACCCCGCTGGTCAGCCGCCGTCCGGACGCCGGTTCCCGGCCGGTGCTGGACGCCGCGCTGCGGGACGCGGCCGGCGACTCCCCGGTCGCCGAGCCGGTCCGCGAGCTGGCCGCCGACGCCGCGGTGCGGGCCGCCGTCCGCCGCGGGGACGGCCCGGCGGTGCTGCCCCGGATGGTGGTCGCCGCGGACCTGGCGGCCGGGCTGCTGGTCGAGGTGCCGGTGCACGGCGTCGAGCTGACCCGGGAGTTCCGCGCGGCCTGGCAGGAGGGCACCTCACCGCAGGGAACCGCGCGGGACCTCCTGCGCATCGCCACCGGCGGCCGGATCCGCTGAGCCGCGTCGCTCGGCCCGGCGCATCGCCGCCCAGCCGATCGCGGCGGCGCCGACACAGGACAGCGCGCCGAGCGCCAGTCCGCCGCGGCCGCCGAGCTGCTCGCTGACCCAGCCCGCGATCGGGCCGCCGATCGGGGTGGACCCGAGGAACGCGACCGACCACAGCGCCATCACCCGGCCCCGCATGGCGGGGTCCGAGGCGAGCTGGAGGGTGCTGTTCCCGCCGGCCATGAACGCGACGCTGGACATCCCGACCAGGCCCATCGCGACCAGCGCGACCCACAGCGTCGGGGCCACCGCGACCAGCGCCATCGACAGCCCGAACAGCAGCGAGGTGCGCACCAGCGCGGGCAGCCCGGTCCGGCCGCGGCCGGCGACGATCAGGCCGCCGACGACCGCGCCGACGCCCATCGCGGCGGTCAGGTAGCCGTAGGTGCCGGCGTCGCCGCCGAACGTCTCCGAGGCGACGACCGGCAGCACCACCGGGAACTCGTAGGCCAGGCAGCCGACCAGCGCCATCATCACCAGCGGGACGCTCAGCTCCGGGGTGCGCCGGACGTAGGCGAACCCCGCGCGCAGCTGGCCGGGTGCCCGCGGCGTGGGCGCGCTCGGGGTGAGCGCGGAGACGTCGAGCCGCAGCAGCGAGGTCACCACGGCGACGAAGCTGGCCGCGTTCACCGCGAAGCACACGCCGGTCCCGCCCGCGACGATCACCACCCCGGCGACCGCCGGGCCGATCGCCCGGGCCGCGTTCACCAGCACCGAGTTGAGGGTGACGGCGTTGCGCAGGTCGTCCGGGCCGACCAGCTCGTGCACGAACACCTGCCGGGCCGGGTTCTCGAACGCCTTGTTCAGGCCCAGGACGGCGGCGAGGACGAAGACGTGCCACAGCACGACGGTCCCGGTGAGGGTCAGCACGGCCAGCGCGAGTGCCTGCAACCCCATCAACGTCTGCAGGCCGATCATCAGCCGGCGCCGGTCCAGCCGGTCCACCCAGACGCCCGCGTACGGGCCGACCAGCAGGGTGGGCAGGGTCTGCACCGCGACGACCGCGCCGAGCACGGCCGCCGATCCGGTCAGCTCGTAGACCAGCCAGGACTGGGCGATCGACTGCATCCAGGTGCCGATCATGGAGATCGACTGGCCGCCGAACCACAGCCGGTAGTTGCGCCCGGACAGGGCCGAGAAGGTCCGTGCGGAGTACGACCGGAGCGCCGCCGCGGCGTTCACCGGGCCGCTCGGAGCGAGCCCGCCAGGGCCTCTAGCGCGGGCAGCGCGGCGCGCAGTCCCTCGGCGTGGCCGTCCGGGAGCCCGTCGACGTGTTCGGCGAGCAGCCGGGCGCGTTCCTCGCGCTGGCGGGTGTGCTCGGCGATGCCGGCCTCGGTGGCGGCGACCCGCACCGCCCGCCCGTCGGCCGGGTCGGTGTCGCGGACCAGCAGTCCGGCGGCCGCCAGCTTGCCGGCCAGCCGGGACAGCATCGTGGGGTTGAGCCCCTCCAGCGCGGCGAGCTCCCCCATCCCCAGCGGGCCGCGGACCACGACCGTGCCGAGCACCGAGACCTGGGTGCGGGTCAGGTCGGAGCCGCGGGAGTGCCGGTCCAGGCCGCGGGTGATCCGGGCGAGGACCACGCGCAGCCGGACGAGCTCGTCGGGATCGAGGCCGCTCATCACGTTCCGTTCGCCGGGTTCGTTGCTTACCGGCAAGCATATACCCGGGGGCGGGTGCGGGCCGGACCGGCCCGGGCCCGGCTCAGCCCGCGGCGGTCCCGGCGTCGGCCCGGAGCCGGGCGGCGAGGCGCTGCAGGTCGTCGCGCAGCGCGACGATCTCCTCGGTCGACATGCCGGTGGCGCGGACCACCTCGTCCTGCGCGACGGCGGCCCGCTCGCGCAGCGCCGTCCCCTCCCCGGTGAGCGAGACCTGGACGGTCCGCTCGTCGTCGGGACGGCGGGCCCGGGTGATCAGGCCGCGGCTCTCCAGCCGGGTCAGCATCGGGGAGAGCGTGCCGCTGTCGAGGTGCATCCGCTCCCCCAGCTCACGCTGCGGGATGCTCTCCTCGGCCCACAGCACCAGCAGCACCGCGTACTGGCTGTAGGTGAGCCCGATCGCGTCGAGCACCGGCCGGTAACAGCCGGTCATCGCCCGCGAGGCCGAGTGCAGCGCGAAACAGAGCTGCTCGTCGAGCGCCAGCGGCGCGACCGATCCGGGCTGGTCCATCGCTACAGGGTATGCCCCCGCCCCGGCGCCGGGTCCAGCCGCACGCCGCCCGCGCGCCTACCATCGGGCCCCGGACGGCGACCGGCGGAGGACGGGCGGGGCGATGGACGAGCGCGACCGGGCACACCTGCGGCGGTGCGTCGAGCTGGCCGAGGAGGCGCTGCGGGCCGGCGACGAGCCGTTCGGATCGGTGCTGGTCGACCGCACCGGGACCGCCGTCGCCGAGGACCGCAACCGGGTGTCCGGCGGGGACCCGACGCAGCATCCGGAGTTCGCGCTGGCCCGGGCCTCGACCGGCCTGCTCACCCCGGCCGAGCGGGCCGCCGCGACCGTGTACACCTCCGGCGAGCACTGCCCGATGTGCGCCGCCGCGCACGCCTGGGCCGGCCTCGGCCGGATCGTCTACGCCAGCTCCACCGCGCAGCTGCGCAGCTGGCTGCAGGAGCTCGGCGCGGCACCCGGCCCGGTCCGGCCGCTGCCGGTGTCGGACGTGGCGCCCGGGGTCCGGGTGGAGGGGCCGGACCCGGATCTCGCGCCGCAGGTCCGGCGGCTGCACGAGCGCTACCGCGACCGGCACACACGATGACGGTCCGGGGCGCTGCCATCCCCGAACGGCTGCGCCCCGGACCGTGAGATCAGCGGAGCCGGAAGGCTCCCCAGCACCCGGCTCCGCCGTGGACCGTGACATCGCAGAACTACCCGGGTGCCACCGGAGGGAATCACGGACCGCCCAGGTTCACCCGGACCGAGCAGCGACGACGCCGCGATGAGACGATCGGGTGACATCCCGCACGCCCGCACCGGAGGCACCGGCCGATGACCTGGATCCGCACCGCCGCCCGACTGCTGCTCGGCGCCTTCCTGGTGACCGCCGGGATCGCGCACCTGGTCGTGCCCGGCGAGTTCCTGGCCCAGGTCCCGCCGTTCCTGCCGGCCCCCGGCGCGATCGTGCTGGTGTCCGGGCTGGTGGAGATCGCGCTCGGGGCCGCGGTGCTCCTCGCACCGGCCCGGCTGCGGCCCGCCGTCGGGCTCGCTGCGGCCGCGCTGTTCGTCCTGGTGTTCCCCGGCAACGTGTCGCAGTACCTCACCGGCACCGCCGCGTTCGGCCTGGACACCGACGCCGCCCGGGCGACCCGGCTGCTGTTCCAGCCGCTGCTGGTGGCGTGGGCGCTGTGGTCGTGCGGATCGTGGCCGCTGCTGCGCGGTGCCCGGGGCAGCGGGCGGCACCGGGCCCGGAACTGATCGTGCCCCGCCCCGGCGGCTCTGCCTGCCGGGACGGGGCACCGTCTCGGTTCCCGCTCAGGCGGCCGGCCCGATCGGGAAGCGCAGCACGGCGCCGAGCCCGTCGACGAGCGTGACGCCGTCGCCGGGGGCGGCGAGCACCACCCGCGCGTCGGCGCCGGCCACCGCCCGCACCAGCACGCCCACCGCGGGGGCCGACGTGACCGGCCCGCCGTCGAGCAGCTCGTCCGGCTTCTCGGCCACCGCGGTCGGGTCCGCGCCGACCAGCAGCTCGGTGCCCGGGACCGCCGCCGGGTCGACGACGAGGGTCTCCACGGCGTGCGCCCTGGCCGCCGCGACGACGTCGCCCAGCCCGGTCACGGCCAGCCCGCCGGTGCGGCCGGAGGCGGTCGCGTAGCTCGTGACCGCCTCGGCGCGGCGGCGCTCGCGGACCTCGTCGGCGGCCGCCCGCACGGTGTCGTCGACCTGCTCCGGGACGGTCCCGCCGGTGTTCTCGATCTCGGCCATGATCTCGGCCGAGGCCGGCGCCAGCTCGTCGCGCAGCCGGGCCCTGGCCGGTGCGTCACCGGCCACCACGAGCAGCTCGGCGTTGCCGCCGCGGACCGCCTTGTCGACCTGCTCGGCGACGGCCTGCGCGTTGCGCTTCCAGGTCTCCTCGACCCGGGCGTCCGCGCCGCCCTCCCCGGGGCCCGCCGTGTTCGCCTTGTGCACCGGGCCGGAGGACCCGGAGTCCACGGTCTGCACGGTGCCGTCGACGGCGCGGATCTCGCCGCCGGTGTTGTCGATCGCGACGACCACCGTCGGGATCTGCTCGCCGACCGCGGCGAGCACCGGCAGCAGCTCGGGCACCGGGCCCCAGGTCGCGGTGCCGCGCTCCGGCGGGACCTCGGTGTGCCGGTCGAGCAGCACGGCGTCCGGGTCGGCGACGAGCACCCGGCCCGCGGTGCCGTCCGGGGCGGGCGCATCCACCACCGCGTCGTCGAGCACGGCGAGGGTCCGCTCGTCGGCGCCGTCGTCGGCGAGCCGCTCGCGCAGGTCGCGCCAGCGCAGCCGGTACTGCTCGGTCGCGTCGGCGGTGTCGTGCGTGGCGTCCAGCACGACGGTCGCGAAGGGACCGTCGCTGTCGTTCAGGTGTCGGATCCAGTCGGTTCGCATCGGTCCCCGCCTTCCCGGTACGCGGTGGTGCAAACCCGGCGGCCGCGCGCGGCCCGTGCGCCGGGCGGCGAATCCGGGCAGACTCGGCGATCACCGCTGCGCCGCAGCCGGTGTCGCACGGAGCCGACCGGGAGTCCCATGTCCAGCCAGAACCGCCACGCGGCCCCCGACACCGCGTCGTCCGCACCCGTGCTGGCGCTGCGGGTGCTCGCGGTGGCCTCGGTCGCCGTGATCGCCTGGCAGTTCGTGAGCGCGGCCGGGCTGTTCACCGGCGGCGACCTCGGGCCGCACGCGGCCGGCTCGATCGTGCTGCACGTCGTCACCGGCCTGGCCGCCGGCGCCGCGATCTGGCTGCGCTCCCGCAACGGCCGCCCCTGGTGGCCGTCGGTGCTGGCGGTCGCGGTGTTCGCCTTCACCTTCGTCCAGGGCTACTTCGGCGACTATCCCGGCCTGGTCGTGCACGTCCCGGGGGCGATGGCGCTCACCGCGGGCTCGGTGTGGCTGGCCGCCTGGTCGTTCCTGCGGCTGCGCTGATCCTGCCGCCGGTCAGCCGCCGGCCGCGAACTCGCGCAGCATCCGGTTGCGCGACTCCAGCTCCTCCGGCGTCGCCGGCACCATGATCCGGCGGCCCTCCTCCATGAAGACCTGCGCCCGGTCGACCAGCGGGCGCTGCCGGGCCTCGAAGCGGGCATACGCGGCGGGCAGGTCGCCGGGGCTCGCGACGACCTCCTCGGCGAGGTACTCGGCGGCGGTCATCGCCAGCGACGTGCCCATCCCGGACAGCAGCGCGGCGCAGTGCGCGGCGTCGCCGACCACCGCGACCCGTCCGGTCGTCCAGGAGTCCATGAAGGTCTGACTGACCGAGTCGAGGTAGAAGCCGGGCGACGCGGGATCCAGGAACGCCGCGCGCACCCGCGGGATCTCCCACACGTCGAGCCCGGCCAGGAACCCGCCGACGATCCGGCGCTGGGCGTCGAGGTCACGGTAGTCGTAGCGGATCTGCTCGCTGCAGACCATGAGGTAGGCCATCATGCGGTCCTCGACCGGCCGTACCGAGACCATCAGGCCGGGGACGCTGAACATCGCGTGGTCCCAGTCCGCGGCCGGATCGAGATCGACCAGCGCCACGTAGGCGCCGCGGTGCCGGACGTAGCGGTCCTCCCCGCCGAAGGCCAGCCGGCGCGTGTTCGAGTGCAGCCCGTCCGCACCGACGACCAGGTCGAACTCGCGGTACGTGCCGTCCGACAGTCCGGCCCGGACGCCGTCCGGCCGGTCGTCGAGGGACTCGACACACGTTCCGAACAGGAACTCGACGCGCTCGCCCAGCGACGCGCGCAGGAGCGCGTTGAGATGGTCGCGGGTGATCTCGAAGTCCTCGGTGCTCTCGTTCGCGAACCAGGTCAGGTCGATCGTGGCCTGCTGGGCACCGGTGCCGTCGAGCACCGGCGCCACCGACGCGCTCGCCGGTATCGCCAGTGCCCGGGCCCGGTCCAGGATCCCCATCCGGGCCGCCGTGCCGAGCGCGTCGCCGCGGATGTCGATCGGGGCGCCGCCCTGGCGCAGCCCGTCGTGCAGCTCGACGACGGTGACCTCGGCGCCGGCCCGGTCGAACCAGTACGCCGACGACAGCCCGGCCACGCCTGCCCCGGACACCAGTACCTTCATCGGTCGCTCCTCGTGATGTTCGGGTCGGTGGGCGGGGCCGCAGCCGGGCCGGTCACCGGGTGGGCGTGCACGAACTCGCCGACCAGTGTCGCGACGGTCGTGGCGAACTCGAAGGACAGGCCGTGCCGGGCCCCCGGCACCACGACCAGCTCGGCACCGGCGATCCCGGCGGCGAGCACCTCGCCGTTGCCGACCGGGACGAGCGGATCGTCGGCCCCGTAGAACAGCACCGTCGGCGCGGTGATGCGGTGCAGGTCGTCGACGACCCGGTGCCCGGCCAGCGCGGCCATCCGGGGTGAGCCGGGCGGGCTGTGCCGGCCGGAGACGATCCGGCGCACCGGGCCCGCCAGTGCCGGGTCGCGCCGGCCCGCGTCGCTGAGCACCGCCTCGATCATCAGCTCGGTCCGCTCGTCGTCGGTCGCGGACAGCAGCCGGGTCATGAACTCCGACGGGCTGCTCGCGCCGTCCGGTGCGGCGCCGACCAGCAGGCTGCGGACCCGGTCCGGGTGCCGGATGGCGACGTGCAGGCTCAGCGCCCCGCCGAAGGAGATCCCCATGACGTGCGCCCGGTCGATCCCCAGTGCGTCCATCAGGGCGACGCAGTCGTCGGCGAGGTCGCCCATCGAGTACGGGCCGGAGGCGGTGAAGCTGTCCCCGATGTCGCGCTGGTCGTAGGAGATGGCGCGGATGCCGCCGGGCAGGTGCCGGGCGAAGCCGGTGTACTGGCCGCGGTGCGACTCGGCGCCGTGATGCATGATCAGCGGCTCGCCGGTGCCGGTCTCCTGGTAGGCGAGCACGCCGGCCGGTGTGCGGACCCGCAGTGGGGTGCCGGGTGGGGTGCCGGGTTCGCTCTCGGGTTCGGTGGTCATGGTCTCTCCCCGTCTCATCGACCGGCCGCGTAGCCCTGTGCGCCGCGCGGGTTCGCCGCCGCGCCGACCCGTCCGGTCAGCGGGTCCCGGATCACGGCGGACAGCCTGCCCAGCGACCAGGGCCCGGACACGGTGACGTCGTGTCCCCGGCGGCGCAGTCCCTCGATCACCCCGGCGCCGATCCGCTCCTCGATCACCAGGCCGGCCGGCGTCCAGTGCCGCGGCCAGAACGACCCGGCGATCGCGGTGGTGTGGAACATCGGCGAGTCGATCGCCTCCTGCGGTGTGTAGCCGCCGACGAGCGTGCGGAGCAGGTAGAGCAGCTGCCACTGGTCCTGCTGGTCGCCGCCGGGCGAGCCGAGCGCGGACACCGCGACGCCGTCGCGCAGCAGCACGGTCGGGGTGAGCGTGGTGCGGGGCCGCTTCCCGGGCGCCAGCGCCGACGGGCTGCGGCCGTCCAGCCAGGACATCTGCAAGCGGGTGCCCAGGCAGAACCCGAGCTCGGGGATCGTCGGGTTGGACTGCAGCCAGCCGCCGGACGGGGTCACCGAGACCAGGTTCCCCCACCGGTCGACGACGTCGATGTGCACGGTGTCGCCACGGGTCTCCCCGTCGAGCCGGACGGTCGGTTCGCCGCTGCCCGCCACGGCGGCGGCGCCGTCGTCCGACCGCAGCGGCGGGATGTAGGGGGTGCGCCCGGGCAGGGTCCCCGGCCGGAACCCGCGGGACGCCTCGTCGGTGATCTCCCGGGCCCGGCCCGCCGCGTAGCCGGGGGTGAGCAGCTCCCGCAGGCCGCCGGGGTCGTCGGCGGAGTCGCCGTAGTAGGCGTCCCGGTCGGCCATCGCGAGCTTGAGCGCCTCGACGATCGTGTGCACGCCGCGCTCGGTGGACGGGTCCAGGTCGGCGGGATCGACGTGCCGCAGGATCGCCAGCGCCTGCAGCAGCACCGGGCCCTGTGACCAGAAGGGCGCCTTCACCACCGTGTGCCCGTGGAAGTCCAGCGTGAGCGGGCGTTCGGCGTGCGCCTCGAACCCGGCGAGATCGGCGGCCGCCAGCACGCCGGGACGGTCCCGGCCGTCGGCGTGCCGGTGTGCCCGCGCGGAGGACCCGACGATCGCCGCGGCCACGAAGCCGGACCGCCACTGTGACCGGACGGCGTCGATCCGGGCGGTGCGCCCGCCCGTTCCGGCGCCGTCGAGCAGCCGGCGCAGGGTGCGGGCGTAGACCGGGTTGCCCAGCACCGTGCCCGGCTCCGGCGCCCGGCCGTCGACCAGCCAGGTCCGGGCCGACGTCGGCCAGTGCTCGGTGAAGTGCGCGGCCATCGTCGCGATCGTGTCGGCCGCGGACCGCAGCAGCGGCTGCCCGGTCTCCGCGTAGTGGATCGCGTAGGCCAGCACGTCGGCGACGTCCCAGCTGCCGTGCTCGCGCAGCATCCACAGCCACGCGTCCACGGCGCCGGGCACGGCGGCGGCGAGGGCACCGGCGCCCGGCACGGAGTCCAGGCCGGACGCGCGGTACCGCTCGATGGTCGCGTCGCGGGGCGCCGGGCCCTGTCCCATCACGATCCGGGGCTCGGCACCGGCCGGTGCGACGATGCCGACCAGGTCGCCGCCGGGCCCGTTGAGGTGCGGCTCGACGACGTGCATCACGAACCCGGCGGCGACGGCCGCGTCGAACGAGTTCCCGCCGCGCTCCAGGACGCTCTGGGCGACGGCCGTCGACACCCAGTGGGTGGTGGCCGACATCCCGAACGACCCCTCCAGCTGCGGCCTGCTCAGGTGGGTCGGTGGTGCGGTGAACCGATCGACGGCAACGGTCATCGCAGGTCGCGCGGGTTCGGTGCTGGGTGGCCCATGGTCTCCCCGTCCGGCATCTCGACACCCGGATTGGATGCTATTTGAGAGCTTGGCATCCCATCGGGCCGTCGGCAAGTGTGGGCCGATGTCTTCAGATTGCATCCTCTTTCGGATATCTTGCACTCATGAGTACCTACCCGCCCACGCCCGGTGACACCCTGCTGTTCGAGAACGACCGGGTCCGCGTGTGGTCGATGACCCTCGAGGCCGGGGGGATGTTCGACTTCCACCAGCACCACCACGACCATCTCGTGCTCTGGCCGGATCCCGGCACGGCGGAGGCCCAGGAGATCACCGACGGCGACAGCTGGCCGGTGCGCCAGGTCGCCGAGCCGGGCTTCTGCATGTTCAAGACCGTCGGCTCGGGCGGCCCGATGACGCCGCACCGCATCCGCAACCTCGGCGACACCGCGGTCACCCACTACATCGTCGAGCTGGTCGGCGGGCCCTCCCCCAGCCCGGTCACGCTCGACGCACAGACCAACGACCGCGGGCACACCACGCACCCGGGCATGTCGACACCGGCCGCGCGGGACGACGCAGGGGCCTGACCGGCCGGATCAGGCCCCGCCGCCGCCGGAGCGTTCCAGCCAGCCCGCGACGGCGTCGATCGACGTGTGGATGTGCGCGGTCATCAGCTCGCGGGCGGCCGCGCCGTCGCCGGAGAGGACGGCCGCGGCGATCCGCTCGTGCTCCTCGAGGTTGCGGTTGAGCAGCCGGGAGTTGCCGGCGTAGGCGCCGAACGAGATGTTGTGCGGGAGCCGGCGCCGCAGCTCGCCGATCGACAGGGTCAGGTAGCGGTTCCCGGCCGCCTCGATGATCACCGAGTGGAACTGCTCGTTGCTCCGGGCCCACACCGCCGCGACGTCGCCCTCGACCTTCCCGTCCCGGACCTGACGGAAGTGATCCCAGGCGCCCGCCAGCCGTTCCGAGCGCCGGTCGTCGATCCGGCCGCTCGCCAGCTCGGCGGCCAGCCCCTCCAGCTCACCGCGGACCTCACCGATCAGCCGGATGTCGCTGGGCGACTGGCCGTTCACCCGGGCCCCCCGGTTCGGGACGATGGTGACGACGTCGCGCTCGGCGAGGATGCGCAGCGCCTCGCGCACCGGGGTCCGGCTGATCGCGAACTCGTCGGCCAGCGCGCTGTGCCGCAGCCAGGCGCCGATCGGGATCTCACCGGCGATGATGCGGCTCTGCAGCACCTCGGCGACCCGGTCGCCGAGGGAGACGCCGGAGCCGTCGTCGGTGAGCAGAGTGGAGGTCACGGGCGTCCCCTCGGTCGTCGAGCAGTGCAAGATGGATCGTACTGCATCCAATCCAGCCGGACGTCGTTCCCGATCCGGTGGCCGCCGGGCAGGATCACGCTGTCGCCCATACGCTCGGACGTTCCGGCGGGCACCCGCCGCGCCCGGACCTCGTCCGGGTCGACCGACCGGCCGGCAGGAGGCGTGGCAATGGCCGTGGAGACGGGACCCGCGAGGCAGCGCGAGCGCGCCGGACAGGTGCCGCCGGGCACCGGCTGGCCCGAGGAGATCCGCCGCCGGGTGCACGCGCACGTGGCGGACGTCGTCCGGCGGCGCTGCGCCGAGCACGTGCACACCGTGCCGGGCGCCGAGTTCGTGTCCGGCGTGCTCGCCGACTTCGTCGGCCGCGGCAAGTACCTGCGGTCGATGTTCGGCTATCTCGGCTGGCGGGCGGCGGCACCCGACTCCCCCGGCGCGCTGGGCGCGTTCGCCGGGCTGGAGCTGCTGCACGCCTTCGCGCTCCTGCAGGACGACGTGATGGACGGCTCGGTGCAGCGCCGCGGCCGGCCGACCGTGCACGTCCAGCTCGCCGCCTGGCATCGCGCGCAGGGCATGTCCGGCAGCGCCGAGCGGTTCGGCGAGTCCGGGGCCGTGCTGCTCGGCGACCTGTGCCTGGTGTGGGCCGAGCAGGCGATGCGGGAGAGCGGGCTGCCCGCCACGGTGCTCGACCGCGGCTGGCCGCGCTACGACGCGATGCGCTCCGAGCTCGCCGTCGGCCAGTTCGCCGACCTGGTCAACGACGCCCGCCGGGTGCCGGACCTGGACGAGGTGATGGACGTGCTGCGCCGCAAGTCCGGCAACTACACCGTCCGGCGCCCGCTGGAGCTGGGCGCGGCGATGGCCGGGGCGGACGACGAGCTGCTGGCACTGCTCGGCGACTACGGCACGATGATCGGCGAGGCGTTCCAGATGCGCGACGACGTGCTCGGCGTGTTCGGCACCGACGCCACCGGCAAGCCGACCGGCGACGATCTGACCGAGCGGAAGGCGACCAGCCTGGTCGTGCTGGCCCGGGAGCTGGCCGGCCCGTCGGTCCGGTCCCGGTTGGACGCGCTGCTGCTCGGGTCCGACCGGGACGCCCCGGTCGACGTCGACGCGGCCCGCGCCCTGATCGAGTCCACCGGCGCCCGCCGCCGGATCGACGAGCTGATCGGCACCCGGGTGCAGGGCGCGCTGCGGCTGGTCGACGGAGCGGTCGGCGACGGACGGCTCACCGACGACGTCGCCGGGGTGCTCCGTGCGATGGCCGTGCGCTGCGCCGACCGGATCGCCTGAGCGGTGCGGCCCCCGATCGGCGGCGTCCGGCCCGGACCCGATCACCGCTCCCCCGGCGCGCCGTCCTCAACGTCCGGTTCTACGCTCCCGCGCATGGCCGACAGCACCGAGGACAGCACCCCGAACCCCGGCGGCGGACCCGCCCGCACCGGAACCGTCGGCCGGGCCGGACTGCCCCGCCACGAGGTCCCCACGCACTTCGACGACGGCGCGGGCGACTACGACCGGCTGGTCGGGATGAACCCCGGGTACCACGACCACCTGCGCGCCTCGGCCGCCCGGATGCGGCTGCCCCGCGACGGCGCCGGGCTGCGCCTGCTCGACGCCGGCTGCGGCACCGGCGCCTCCACCGCGGCGCTGCTGGCGGCCGCGCCGCGGGCCGAGATCGTCGCGGTGGACGCCTCGGCCGGGATGCTCGCCAGGGCCCGGTCGAAGCCGTGGCCGGCCTCGGTGCGGTTCGTGCACTCCACCGCCGAGTCGCTCGCCGACGCCGGGGTGACCGGGCCGTTCGACGGGATCCTCGCCGCCTACCTGCTGCGCAACCTCGACGACCCGGACGCCCAGCTGCGCCGGTTCCACGACCTGCTCCGCCCCGGCGGCGTGCTCGCCCTGCACGAGTACTCGGTCGCCGACTCGGCGCGGGCCCGGGCGGTCTGGCACGCGGTCTGCTGGGGCGTGATCGTCCCGCTGGGCCGGCTCACCACCGGCGAGACGGCCCTCTACCGGCACCTGTGGCGCAGCGTGAACACCTTCGACGGGATCGGCCGGCTGCGCGACCGGCTGCGCACCGCCGGGTTCGACGCCGTGCACTCCGAGACCATGACCGGCTGGCAGAACGGCGTGGTGCACACCGTGCTGGGGACCCGCCGGTGAGCGTCGCCCCGGCCGACCCGCGCCGGGTCGTGCATCCGCCGGCCGACGGGCTCGGCGACGCCGGCCTGCTCGGCAGGCGGCCGCGGGTCGCGGTGGTCGGCGGCGGGATCGCCGGGCTGGCCGCGGCGACCGGGCTGGCCGAGCGCGGCGTCGTCGTCGAGGTGCTGGAACGCGAGCCCTACCTGGGCGGCCGGGTCGGCGCCTGGCCGGACCGGCTTCCCGACGGCACCGCGGTGTCGATGGGCCGCGGGTTCCACGCGTTCTTCCGGCAGTACTACAACCTGCGCTCGCTGCTGCGCCGCGCCGATCCGGGCCTGCGCAGGCTGGTCGCGCTCGACGACTACCCGCTGATCGACGCCGAGGGCCGCCGCGACACCTTCCGTGGCCTGCCCCGCACCCCGCCGTGGAACGCCGTGCTGTTCGCGCTGCGCAGCCCCACCTTCCGGCCGCGCGACCTGGCCGGGCTCGATCCGCGGGCCGCCGCCCCGCTGGCCGCGGTCTCGGTACCGGCGATCTACGAGGCGCTCGACGACGTCGACGCGCAGACCTTCCTCGAGTCGATCAACTTCCCGCCGGCCGCCCGGCACCTGGCGTTCGAGGTGTTCTCCCGCAGCTTCTTCGCCCCGCCGTCGACCATGTCGGCCGCCGAGCTGGCGACGATGTTCCACATCTACTTCCTCGGCTCGTCCGAGGGGCTGATGTTCGACGTGCCCGACGACGGGTTCGACACCGCCCTGTGGGAGCCGCTGCGGCACTACCTGACCGCCCGCGGCGTCGGCTTCCGGACCGGCACCCGGGTGTCGTCGGTCCAGCGCGATGTCGCGAGTGGACGGTTCCACGTGAATCATTCGTCCGGCGGTACCGAGGTCGACGCGGTCGTCCTCGCCGCGGACGTGCCCGGGCTGCGGGACATCGTCGCCGGGTCCGATCTCGGCCCCGGCGACGGCCCGCCCGCCGTGCCCGCCGGGCCGGACGCGCTGCCCGCCTGGCGGGAGGACGTCGCCGCGCTGGGCAGCGCGCCGCCGTTCCTGGTGTACCGGCTGTGGCTGGACCGCCCGGTGCGCGAGGACCGGCCGCCGTTCCTGGGCACCGGCGGACTGGACCCGCTGGACAACATCTCGGTGCTGGACCGCTACGAGCGCGACGCGGCGACCTGGGCGGCCCGCACCGGCGGCTCGGTCGTCGAGCTGCACGCCTACTCCGCGGCCGTCCCCGCCGGGACCGACGAGGAGGCCTGGACCGCCGAGCTGCGCAGCCGCTGCCTGGCCCGGCTGCACGCGATCTACCCGGAGACCGCGGGCGCCCGCGCCGTCGGCGAGCTGGTGCAGTGGCGCCGGGACTGCCCGATGTTCGGGATCGGTGACTTCGCCCGCCGGCCGGGCGTCGTCACCCCGGTCGACGGCCTGGTGCTGGCCGGCGACGGCATCCGGATCGACCTGCCGGTCGCGCTGATGGAACGGGCCGCGAGCACCGGCTGGCTGGCCGCGAACCGGCTGCTCGCCGGCTGGGGGCTGGCCGGCCATCCGCTGGAGACCGTCCCCACCCGTGGCCGGTTCGGCCCGCTGCGCCGGGCCGCCGAGTACGCGATGCGTTCCCGCTGACCCGTGAGAAGGAAACCGTCATGAGCCTGCTGTCCCGGATCTCGAGCCGCTGGCCGGCGAGCTGGCCGCTGCAGCCGCTGCCGCCATCGGACTGGGCCCGCCAGCGCCCCACCTACGCCGGGGCGGACCCCAAGCTGATCTCCGCCGCGCTGGAGCGGGCCCAGGCCCGGCCGTCCGGGAACTGGTTCGTGCTCGCCTCCTCCCGGCAGGTCCGGGCGGACCGGCCGTTCGGCACCCGGGTCGGCGGGACCGAGCTGGTCGCCTGGCGGGACACCACCGGGACGGTGCGGGTCGGCCCGGGCGCCTGCCCGCACCTGGGTGCCCCGATGGCGCTCGCCGCCGTCGACTGCGGGGAGCTGGTGTGCCGCTGGCACGGGCTGCGCCTGGGCACCCGCTCCGGGCCGGGCTGGGTCCCGTTCCCGGCGCACGACGACGGCGTGCTGGTCTGGGTCCGGCTCGACGAGCTCGGCGGCGAGGACCCGACCGACGCGCCCGTCGTCCCGGCCCGCCCGGCCGGCCGCACCCTGGACGCGGTGACCACGCTGACCGGCGTCTGCGAGCCGGAGGACATCGTCGCCAACCGGCTCGACCCCTGGCACGGGGCCTGGTTCCACCCGTACTCCTTCCAGCGGCTCGACGTCGTGTCCGCGCCGCAGGTCACCGACGTCGGCGAGATCGAGGAGGACGACGACCGGTTCCTGGTGACGGTCACCTTCAAGGTCGGGCCGCGGGTCGGGGTGCCGGTGCAGGCCGAGTTCGTCTGCCCGGAGCCGCGCACCGTGGTCATGCGGATCGTGGACGGCGAGGGCGTCGGCAGCGTCGTCGAGACGCACGCGACGCCGCGCGGCCCGGGCCGCGACGGCCGGCCGCGGACGTCGGTGGTCGAGGCGGTCGTCGCCGGATCGGACCGGCCCGGGTTCGCGATCGCGTCCCGGCTCGCCCCGGCCATCCGGCCGGCGATGGCGGCCGCCGCGACGAAGCTGTGGCGCGACGACCTGGACTACGCCGAGCGGCGCTACGAGATGCGCACCCGGACCGGCTGAGCGCCGGTCACGCCCGCCGGCGCAGCTCCCGCGGCGGCGCGCCGAACCAGCGCCGCGCCGAGCGGGTCAGCGCCGACTGCTCCGCCAGCCCCACCATGCCCGCGACCTGGGTGAACGGCAGGTCCGTGCGGGTGATCAGGCGCTCGGCCAGGTCGCGGCGCGCCTGGTCGACGATCTGCTCGAAGGTGGTGCCCTCGCCCGCCAGGTGCCGTTGCAGGGTGCGCGGGTGCACCCGCAGCAGCCGGGCGACCGCGCCGACCCGGACCGGTCCGCTGCCCAGCGACCGGTCGACGGCGGTCCGGACCCGGTCGGCGACCGTCCGGCCGGGGCGGTCGAAGTGGGTCTCCAGGTAGTCGATCGCGATCGCCCGCACGATCTCGTCGCCGCCCCCGGCCAGCGGCCGCCGGACCAGGTCGGCCGGGACCCGCAGCACCGCCGCCGGCCGGTCGAACCGGACGTCGGCGTCGAAGAAGTCGCGGTAGCGGTCCAGCGCGGCCAGCGGCGGATGCGGCAGGTGCACCGACCGCAGGCCGTAGGCGCCGCCGGCGAGCAGCCGCACGATCCGGTGCAGCACCCCGATCCCCAGGTCGGCGACCTGCGGCGGCATCGGTTCGGTGCTGCCGTACTCCAGCCCGGTCACCCCCGGCGCGGCCTCCGGGTCCGGCACCGTGCCGACCGTCAGCACCGGGCTGTGCACGTACAGGTAGCGCGAGGCGCAGTCCAGCGCGTCGCCGAAGGTCGCCGAGCTCTGCACGGCGACCGCCAGCGGCCCGAGGATCTCCGGGCCCTGCCGCTCGGCCAGCCGCAGCCCCAGGTCCGGGCAGGACAGCTCGCCGGCGGCGGTCTCCAGCACCCGGCCCAGCGAGCGGGTCGGGACCAGCGCGTCCGGATCGGCCCCGTCCACGGCGGCGACCGGGATCCGGAACCGGGCGAACAGCGCGGGCCCGTCGCCCCCCAGCTCACCGACGAGCTCGGGCAGGCCGCGCAGCGCTCTCGCCCGGGTGAGGGATCCCGTCTCCATGGCGCCCGAGGTTAAGTTGTTGTCGCACGAGGTCAAGTTACCCGCGGTAGGTTTCAGGCAGTATCGACGTCGAACAGCACGGCCAGTCAGCGCAGACGACCACGACAGGGAGGCCGCCCGTGACTTCCGGGACACAGCCCAGCAACCCCGCCGGGACCGAGCACCGGGACGTGATCATCGTCGGTGCCGGCCTGTCCGGCATCGGCGCCGCGTGCCGCCTGCAGCAGGAGCTGCCCGGCAAGGACTACGCGATCCTGGAGGGCCGGGCCGACCTCGGCGGCACCTGGGACCTCTTCCGCTATCCGGGCATCCGCTCGGACTCGGACATGTTCACCCTCGCCTACCCGTTCCGGCCGTGGCGCGAGCCCAAGTCGATCGCCGACGGCGCCGACATCCGCCGCTACATCGGCGAGACCGCCGACCAGTACGGCGTCCGCGACCACATCCGGTTCGGCACCAAGGTCGTCGGCGCCTCCTGGGACTCGGCCACCGCCCGCTGGACCGTCGACACCGAGACCGCCGACGGGCCCCGCCGCTACACCTGCGCGTTCCTGTTCATGTGCTCCGGCTACTACGACTACGACCGCGGCTACCAGCCCGAGTTCCCCGGCCGGGAGGACTTCACCGGCACCTGGGTGCACCCGCAGTTCTGGCCCGAGGACCTCGACTGCACCGGCAAGCGGGTCGTCGTCATCGGGTCCGGGGCGACCGCCGTCACGCTGATCCCGTCGCTCGCAGAGCAGGCCGAGCACGTCACGATGCTGCAGCGCTCGCCGTCGTACCTGACCGTGCTGCCCAGCCGCGACCCGGTCGCCGACCGGCTCCGCCGGATCCTGCCCGCGAAGCTCGCGCACACCATCCTGCGCTACCAGTACGTCGCGCTCACCCAGAGCTTCTACCAGCTCGCCCGGCGCCGCCCGGAGCGGGTGAAGAAGGTGCTGCGCGGGCTCGCCCTGCGGTTCCTCAAGGACGAGTCCTACGTGGACCAGCACTTCACGCCGTCCTACGAGCCGTGGGACCAGCGGCTGTGCGTGGTCCCCGAGGGCGACTTCTTCCGGTCGATCCGCGCCGGTGACGCCTCGGTCGTCACCGACCACATCGACCGGATCACCGAGCGCGGCATCCGGCTGCGCTCCGGCGAGGAGCTCCCGGCCGACGTGATCGTCTCCGCCACCGGGCTGTCGCTCAAGCCGCTGGGCGGCATGACGATCCGGGTCGACGGCGAGCAGGTCGACATCGGCAAGACGGTCACCTACCGCGGCCTGATGCTCTCCGGCGTGCCGAACCTGGCGTTCTGCATCGGCTACGTCAACGCGTCCTGGACGCTGCGCGCCGACCTGGTCGCCCGCTACGTGCCGCGGCTGCTCGCGCACATGGACCGGCGGGGCATCGCAGTCGCGACGCCGGCGCCGACCGTGTCGCCGGACCGGCCGCTGCTCGATCTCGCCTCCGGCTACGTCAAGCGTTCCGAGCACCTGTTCCCGCGGCAGGGCCGCAAGGACCCGTGGCGGCTGCGGCAGAACTTCTTCCTCGACGCCATCGGCCTCGGCCGGGCCGACCTGGAGAAGGACATGCTGCTCACCCCGGCGTCCGCGGTCGGGCAGCGCTCGGCCGCCGTCACCGCGCCGTCCGAGGCCGGGATCGCCGCCGACACCCCGACCGAGAAGGAGCTCGCGTCATGAGCCGCACACCGTTCCGCTTCGCCGAGGGCACCGCCGTCGTCACCGGGGCGGCCGGCGGCATGGGCGCGCACATCGCCCGGCTGCTCGCCGAGCGCGGCAGCGATCTCGTGCTGGTCGACCGGGACGGCCCCGGGCTCGACGCGGTCGCCGGCACCGTCCGGGCCGCGCACCCCGGGCTGTCGGTGACCACCGAGACCGTCGACCTGGCCGACCGGGACGCGGTGGACGCGCTCGCCGGCCGGATCCGCGCCGGGCACCCGGAGATCCGGCTGCTGGTCAACAACGCCGGCGTCGCGCTGGGCGGCGACTTCGCCCGGCTCACCCTCGACGAGTTCGACTGGGTGCTGGACGTCAACTTCCGGGCCCCGGTGCGGCTCACGCACGCCCTGCTGCCCGCGCTGACCGCGCGCCCCGGCGGGCACGTCGTCAACGTCTCCAGCCTGTTCGGGCTGATCGCGCCGCCCGGCCAGTCGGCGTACTGCGCGTCGAAGTTCGCGCTGCGCGGCTTCTCCGAGGTGCTGCGCGGCGAGCTCGCCGCGTCCGGCACCACGGTGACCACCGTGCACCCGGGCGGCATCGCGACCGGGATCGCCGAGTCCGCCCGGGTCGGCGTCAACATCCCGGCCGACGAGGCCGCGAAGGGCAAGCGGGACTTCCAGAAGCTGCTGACGTTCCCGGCCGACCGGGCCGCCGAGCAGATCGTCGAGGCCATCGAGAAGCGCCGCCCGCGGCTGCTGATCGGGATCAGCGCGAAGGTCCCCGACGCGCTGGCCCGGCTCGCCCCGGTGAACGGCCTGAAGCTGCTCTCCCGGCTGCTCGGCTCGGCCGGGCGGGCACAGCGGACGGCGGCCGCCCGATGACCCGCTTCGTCGACGCCGGTGGCGCCCGGATCCGGGTCCGCGAGTCCGGCGACCCGGCGGGCGAGCCGGTGCTGCTGCTGCACGGCATCGGCCGCAGCCTGGAGGACTGGGACGACCAGCACGCCCTGCTGTCCGGCCATCGGGTGATCGCCGCGGACCTCGCCGGCTTCGGGTACTCCGGCCGCGCGGACGGGCCGGCCACCCTGGCCCGGCTCGCCGACACCGCGCTGGCCACCCTGGACGCGCTCGGCGAGACCCGGCCGGCGCACGTGATGGGCAACTCGCTCGGCGGCGCCGTCGCGCTGCTGCTCTCCACCCGGGCGCCGGACCGGGTCGCCACCCTGGTGCTGGCCGACCCGGCCGGGTTCGGCACCGAGGTGACGCCCGCGCTGCGGGTGCTCGGCGTGCCGCTGCTGGGCCGGTTCCTGCTCGGCCGGATGGACGAGCGCGCGATCCGGCGCACCGAGCGGTCGCTGTTCGTCGATCCGGCGCTGGTCACCGACGAGCGGGTCGCGCGGGCCATGGAGATCGCCGCCCGGCCCGAGTTCGCGCAGACCTTCCTGGAGATGATCACCGAGCTCGGCACCGTGCGCGGGGTGCGGGCCGGCTGGCGGTCCGCGCTGCTCGCCGCCGCGGCGAAGGCCCCGAAGCCGACCCTGGTCGTCTGGGGCGAGCGGGACCTGATCCTGCCGGTCTCCCAGCTGCGGACCGCCGCCCGCGCGCTGCCGCAGGTCACCACGCACGTGTTCGGCCGGGTCGGGCACATGCCGCAGATCGAGGTGCCGGAGCGGTTCGCCGCGCTCGCCCTGGAGCACATCGGTCAGGCCGGGCGCCGCACCAGCATCTCCAGCGACGCCCGCGCCGGCAGCGCGTAGCCCAGTACGGCGGCGGCCGGGCCCTCGATCGTCAGCCAGGTCCGGGTGCCGCCGCCGGACGGGCGCACGCCGTGGTCCAGCGACAGCCGGACCGGGCCGAGCGCCACGTCCCACGCCCAGGTGCCGAGCCGCTCGTCCAGCTCGGTCACCGTGAACCGCACCTGCGGCACCCCGAACGGGCCGCGCACCGCGCCGGTGGAGCCGGTGCGGATCCGGTCGTCGCGGCAGTCGACCCCGGTGATCAGCGGCGCCCACTCCGGCCAGCGGGCGGGGACCGCGTAGCGCTCCCACACCTCGTCGGCGGGCTGCGGGCCGCGGGCGTGCAGGGTCAGGCGCATCCACCGATCCTGCGCCCCCGCGGGCCGTCGCGCAGCCGGGCCGGGCGGCCCGTACCGTCCGGGTGATGCGGAGTGCACCGTTGCGTGGGGCGTGGATCGCCGCGCTGACCGTCCTGCCCCTGCTGGCGGCCTGCGGGGCCGGCCCGAACCCGGTGACGAACGCGGTCTCCGGGAACGAGGCGCCGGTCGCCGCGGCGGCCGCCGAGCTGGTGCCGGTCCCGCTGGACGTCCCGCCCGGGCTGGGGGACGCCCCGCTGGACCAGCCGCGGGAGGCGCTCGTCCCGCCGGGCTGGACGCTGTCGGTGTTCGCCAGGGTCCCGAACGCCCGGCTCGCCGTGTGGACGCCGGACCGGAACCTGCTCGTCTCGGTCCCGGACGACGGGCGGGTGCTCCTCCTGACCCCGGACGGCGCGCAGCGCAGCCTGCTCGACGGGCTCACCCAGCCGCACGGCCTGGCGTTCTCCCCGGACGGCTCGACGCTGCACGTCGCCGAGAGCAACCGGGTCGTGTCCTACGACTACGCCGGCGGTGCCGCGACCGGGCCGCGGGTCGTCGCCGACGGGCTGCCGGACGCCAACAGCCCGGACCTGCGCGGCGCCTACGGCCACGAGCTGAAGTCGGTCGCCGCCGGACCGGACGGCGCGCTCTACGTCTCGATCGGCTCCACCGGCAACATCTCGGTCGAGGATCTCGCCGCGACGCCACCGCGGGCCTCGATCCTGCGGATCCCGCCGGGCGGCGGGCCTGCCGAACCGTTCGCGGTCGGGGTCCGCAACGGCACCGGGCTGGCGGTCGCCCCGGACGGCGCCGTCTGGACCGCGGTGAACGGCCGCGACAACGTCCCCTATCCCTACGACCGGCCCTACGGCGACGCGTCCGGCTCGTCGTTCGGCGACGTGATCAACCAGTACGTGACCGCGCATCCCGCGGAACCCCTGGCCCGGCTCACCGCGGGCCGGAACCTGGGCTGGCCCTACTGCAATCCCGACCCGGACACCCAGCCCGGCGTGCAGGGCAGCCCGCAGGACCTCACCGACGTGCCGATGGTGCCCGACGCCGAGCTCAATCCCGGCGGGAGCGAGCTCGACTGCGCGACGCTCGCGCCGATGGAACAGGCGTTCCCGGCGCACTCCGCCCCGCTCGGCCTGGCGTTCACCGACGGGGAGCTGCCCGCCCCGTACACCGGTGGTGCGCTCGCCGGGGTGCACGGCTCGTGGAACGCCGATCCGCCGCGTGCCCCCGAGGTCTCCTACTTCCCCTACGCCGAGGGCCGGATGGGCCCGCAGCAGACGCTGGTCGGCGGGTTCCAGGACCCGTCCGGGGCGCGCTGGGGGCGGCCGGTCGCCGCGGTCCCCGGTCCGGACGGGGCCGTCTACATCACCGACGACGACGCCGGCGCCGTCTACCGCCTCGCCCCGCCCGCCTGAGCCCCGCTCGTCCGGCCGATGATCCACGATCGGGAACCGGGACGTCCGGCCGGCGACCGTTCCGGTTCCCGATCGTGGATCATCCGGCGGGTACCGTCGCCGGAATGCGGATCGTGGACTGGGCCGACGAGACCGAGGGCGGCCCGGCCGTCGTCCTGCTGGACCAGCGGGCGCTGCCGCAGCGCACCGAGCACCTGCACCTGACCACCGTCGACGGGGTGATCGACGCCGTCCGGTCGCTCGCCGTGCGCGGGGCGCCCTCACTCGGGATCACCGGCGCCTTCGGCGTCGCGCTCGCCGCGCACCGGCACGGCACCGGCACCCCCGGCGCCCGGGCCGCGGTGCGCGCGGACGCGGAGCGGATCGCGACCGCCCGGCCCACCGCGGTGCCGCTGTCGATCGGGGTCCGGCGCGCACTCGCGGTCCTCGACGGCAGCGCCGACAGCACCGCCAGCACCGCCAGCACCGACAGCGCACCCACCGGCAGCGCGCCCACCCCGGCCGCGGTGCTCGCCGTGGCCCGCGCCGTCGCCGCCGAGGCCGCCGCGGTCAACGCCGCGGCCACCCGGCGGGCCGCCGACCTGGTCCGCGCCCGCTGCCCGGAGCGGCCGCTGCGCGCGCTGACCGTCTGCAACACCGGCCCGCTGGCCGCCGGCCCGGGCGGCACCGCGCTCGGCGCGATCCTCACCCTGCACGCCGACGGGGCACTGGCCGAGGTGCTCGCCTGCGAGACCCGCCCGCTGCTGCAGGGGGCGCGGCTGACCGTGTGGGAGCTGGAGCGGGCCGGGGTGCCGCACCGGCTGTGCGTCGACTCGGCGGGCCCCGCGGCGATCGCCACCGGACTGGTCGACGTGGTGTTCGCCGGGGCCGACCGGATCGCCGCGAACGGCGACGTCGCCAACAAGATCGGCACCTACATGCTGGCCTGCGCGGCGGCCCGCTCCGGGATCCCGTTCGTGGTGGTCGCCCCGGAGGAGACGATCGACCCGCACACGCCGACCGGCGGCGACATCGTCGTCGAGCAGCGCGGTGCCGACGAGGTCCGCGAGCACGGCGGCACCCTCATGACGCTGCCCGGGACGCCCGTCTACAACCCGGCGTTCGACGTCACCCCGCACGAGCTGGTGACCGCGATCGTCACCGAGCACCGGGCGTGGAGTCCCGCACCGTCCGCTTCTGCGCCGCGAAGCGCTGCCCCGCCACGCTGATCTGCGCCTCCGTCAGCAGCCGCGGCTCGCCGACGGCGCGGGCCCGCAGCCACACGTCGCACAGCCATTCGAGCTGCCGGGCGCCGTCGTAGGCGGCGCCGAGGTGCTCGCCGAGCACCAGCGTCCCGTGGTTGCCGAGCACCACCGCGCTGCGGTCGCCGAGCGCGGCGACCGCGTTCGCGACCAGCTCGTCGCTGCCGAACGGGGCGTACCCGGCGACGCGCACCGAGCCGCCGAACATCGCGATCTGGTAGTGCACCGGCGGGACGTCGTCGCGCAGCAACGACAGCGCCACTGCCGCGGGCGAGTGCGTGTGCACCACCGCGGACGTGCCGGGGCGGGCCTGCGCGGCCAGGTGCAGGGCGAGCTCGCTGGTCGGGGCCCGGACCCCGTCGGCGACCGCACCGTCCGGGGTGACCAGCACGACGTCGTCGGCGGTCATCGTCTCGTAGTCCACACCGGACGGGGTGACCGCGATCAGCTCGCCGCAGCGCAGCGAGAGGTTCCCGGAGGTGCCGACGACCAGGCCGTCGCGCACCATCCGGCGGGACCAGGTGCAGAGCGTCTCGCGCGCGGCGTCCGGGTGCATGCGCAGCGACCCTACCCGTCGGTAGCGATGTCCGGCAGGATCGCCGCCATGGACGCCGATGTCATCGTGATCGGGGCCGGTCTCGCCGGGCTCGTCGCCGCAGCCGAGCTCGCCGACGCCGGACGCTCGGTGCTGGTGCTCGACCAGGAACCGGAGCAGAACCTGGGCGGGCAGGCGTTCTGGTCGCTCGGCGGGCTGTTCCTGGTCGACACCCCCGAGCAGCGGCGGACCGGGATCCGCGACTCGCCGGAGCTGGCGCTGTCGGACTGGCTGGGCTCGGCGGCCTTCGACCGGGGTGTCGACGACCCGGCGGGCGAGGACTTCTGGGCCCGCCAGTGGGCGACCGCGTACGTGCACTTCGCCGCCGGGGAGAAGCGGTCCTGGCTGCACGGGCAGGGGGTGCGCTGGCTGCCGGTGGTCGGCTGGGCCGAGCGCGGCGGGCACCTGGCCGACGGGCACGGCAACTCGGTGCCCCGCTTCCACCTCACCTGGGGCACCGGGCCGGGCGTGCTGGAGCCGTTCGTCCGCCGGGTCCGGGAGCACGCCGCCACCGGTGCGATCACGCTGCGCTTCCGGCACCGGGTGGACGGGCTCGCGGTCACCGGCGGCACCGTCGACGGCGTGCACGGCGCCGTGCTCGCCCCGGACACCGCCGAGCGCGGCGCACCGACCAACCGCCACGTCGTCGGCGACTTCACCTTCCGGGCCGGCGCGGTGCTGGTGACCTCCGGCGGGATCGGCGGCGACCACGACCTGGTCCGTGCGAACTGGCCGGACCGGCTCGGGACGCCGCCGCAGCACATGGTCACCGGTGTCCCCGCGTACGTCGACGGCCGGATGCTCGGCATCACCGGTGCGGCGGGCGGGCGGATCGTCAACCGGGACCGGATGTGGCACTACACCGAGGGCGTGCAGAACCACGCCCCGATCTGGCCGGGGCACGGCATCCGGATCATCCCGGGGCCGTCGTCGCTCTGGCTCGACGCCACCGGCCGGCGGCTGCCCGCGCCGAACTTCCCCGGCTTCGACACCCTCGGCACGCTCGCCGCGCTGCGCGCGACCGGGCACGAGCACTCCTGGTTCGTGCTCACCCAGAAGATCATCGAGAAGGAGTTCGCGCTCTCCGGGTCCGAGCAGAACCCGGACGTCACCGGCAAGGACGTCCGGGCCACCCTCGGCCGGGTCCGGCCCGGCGCGACCGCCCCGGTGGAGGCGTTCAAGGAACGCGGCGCGGACTTCGTCGTCGCCGACACCCTCGACGAGCTGGTCGCCGGGATGAACCGGCTGACCGGCGGCACCCCCGAGCTGGACGTCGAGGCGATCCGCCGCCAGGTCGTCGCCCGGGACCGGCAGCTCGGGAACGCCTTCGCGAAGGACCTGCAGGTGGTGGCGATCCACAACGCCCGGCGCACGCTCGGCGAGAAGCTGGCCCGCACCGCGCCGCCGCACGCGCTGCTCGATCCCGCGGCCGGTCCGCTGATCGCGGTCCGGCTGCACGTGCTGACCCGCAAGACCCTCGGCGGCCTGCAGACCGACCTGTCCGGCCGGGTGCTCGACGCCGGCGGCTCGCCGGTGCCCGGCCTGTTCGCCGCCGGCGAGGTGGCCGGGTTCGGCGGCGGGGGCGTGCACGGCTACCGCGCGCTGGAGGGGACGTTCCTCGGCGGCTGCCTGTTCTCCGGCCGGCAGGCGGGGCGGGCGATCGCGCTGGCCACCTGATCCGTCCCGGCGTCCAACCGGCCCCGGCCGGGTGTCACGCGTCCGGGGCACACCGCGCGCCGGCACCGGCCCGGCCGGTCAGGATCCGGGCACCGCGGACGACGCGGACGCCGGGGCACCGCTCCCCCGCGATGCGGCACATCCACGACCGCGCCGGACGGCGCAGGAAGCAGGATCATCGTGAGGACACTCGTGCGCGCCGCAGCCGTCGCCGCGGCCGGTCTCGTCGTCGTCGCGGCGGCGACCGGCACGGCCGCCGCCCAGCCCGCCCCGCCGCCGGAGCCGACCCCGGCCGACCAGGCCGCGCAGCTCGCCTGCGTGCAGGAGCACCTCGATCTCACGACGCTGCCGCAGCAGGCGTTGCAGGACCCGGTGGTGTTCTCCGCGCTGGTGGCCGACGCGGCGCAGAAGTGCGAGGACGTCCGGGCCCCCGCGGTCCCGGCGGCGCCGGCGGTACCCGCGGCACCGGCCGTGCCGGCCGTGCCCGCGGGCTGACCTACAGCAGGTCGCTGCGGCTGAGCACGCCGACCAGGACGTCGTCGGAGTCGACCACCGGCACCACCCGGAAGCCGCGCTCGGACAGCAGCTGCTCGGCGTCGGTGAGCGGATCGTCCGGGTGCACGCCCTCGACGTCGCGGGTCATCACGTTGTCGACGGTCCGGGCCCTGGTGCGGCGGCCGCCGTCCAGCGAGCCGTGCATCAGGTCGGCCTCGGAGAGGATCCCGAGCAGCCGGTCCCGGTCGTCGACCACCGGGACCGCGGTGAACCGGTAGGACAGCAGCACCTCGGCCGCCTCGTCGAGCGCCAGCGTCGGCGGGATCGCGACCAGCCCGCCGTCGGTCATCACGTCGGCGACCCGCAGCGAGGCGAGCGGCCGCCCGCCGACCCGGCCCGCTCCGCGCGGCATCATCGCCTCGGGGAGCGGGCCGATCAGGCCGGCGCCGCCGAACCGGCGGGCGGTCCGGCGGAGCAGGCCGCCGGCCAGCCGGTGCCGCAGCAGGTCGCTGCGGGTGATCACGCCGACCAGCACCCCGCGGTCGACGACCGGGACCAGCCGCAGCTCGCCGTAGACCCGCATCCGGTGCGCGATGATCGAGACGTTGGTGGTCGGCAGCATCGTGACGACCTGCTCGGTCATCGCGTCGCCGACGGTCGCCTCCGGATCGCCGCGGTGCCGCAGCACGTCGACCAGGCTGATGATCCCGACCAGCGAGAACCGCCGGTCCACCACCGGCAGCGCGGAGTAGCGGGACTCGGCCATCCGCTCCTGGGCCCGGGCGAGCGGCGCGTCCGCCCACACGGTGACGACGCGTTCGGTCATGACATCCCGCGCTCGCAGCACCATGCCCCGACGGTAGCCGCGCGACCGTACCGGTGTGGAACGGCCGGGGATCAGGACTCCGACAGCGGCGCGTCCGGCAACGGCCCGAGCAGGGCGAACCCGTCCAGGTAGGGCCCGATGTCGCCGCGCTCGGTCCAGGACCGGAGCTGGTCCGCCGAGCGCCGGGTCACCAGCGCCCTGGCCAGCTCGAAGTCGGTGGTCCGGACGACCACCGCGGCGCCGGCCTCGTCCCCGGAGGACACCCACCGCCAGCCGTCGCCGATCAGTGCGACCGGCGCCAGCCCGGCGACCCGGCCGGCGAAGCGGCCCGCGAACCGGTCCCGCAGCGCGTGCAGGCCCGGGGTGTGCTGGGCGCCCGGTGCGCCGAGCGCGCCGCGCAGGTCCTGCTCGTGGATCAGCACGTCGGCGAGCGGGCGGGTGGTGTGCGCGGCCATCCAGTCGCGCACCGGGCCGGTCAGCGACTCCCACTCGGCGACCAGGGTGGCGATGTCGTCGGCACGCCGCCGCTCGACCTGGCGCCCGGTCCACCCGGCGTCGTGGTCGTCCGGCTCGTCGCCGGCGACGACGTCCGCGCCGAGGCCGACCATGTGCGAGAACAGGTCGCGCACCGTCCAGTCCGGACAGGCGGGCACCCGGCGTCCCGACCGCTCCGCCGGGAGGTCCCGGACCAGGTCGATCACCCGGCGCTGGGCCCTGGCCCACTCCTCGATCTCGTCGATTCCGCTCACGGGCACCGATCCCACCACGCCCGGGCGCGGCCCGCAGTCGGGCGTCACACCTGCACCGACGGGCGTTTCACCTGGACCGGCGGCGGGCACGCCGGGATCATCGACGACGACAGCGTCAGCAGCACCATCCGCACCGGCCGGTCCCGGCCGGTGCGGATCGGGGAAGGACCAGCGTGAGCAGCCCACCGCCGTACCCGGGCCAGCCGGGGGACCCGCAGGACCCGGACCAGCAGGGCCGCCAGGCCCCGTATCCCGGGCAGCCCGGCAACGAGCAGCCCTACGGCGGCCAGCAGCCCGGGTACGGCCAGCAGCCCGGCTACGGTGAACAGCCCTACGGCGGGCAGCAGCCCGGGTACGGCCAGCAGCCCGGCTACGGTGAACAGCCCTACGGCGGGCAGCAGCCCGGGTACGGCCAGCAGCCGGGCTACGGCCAGCAGCCGGGCTACGGCGAGCAGCCCTACGGCGGCTACCCGCAGCGGCCCGACCAGTTCCCGGGCGGCCAGCCCGGCTACGGCGGACCGGGCGGAGCGCCGCCGCGCAACGGCGTCGGGATCGCCGCGCTGGTACTCGGCATCCTCGGGATCCTGACGTTCTGGCTGCTGATCGGCGGCCTGTTCGGCCTGGTCGCGATCGCGCTCGGGATCATCGGCATCGTCCGGGTCCGCAAGCGGATCGCGACCAACCAGGGCGTGGCGATCACCGGTCTGGTGCTGGGCGTGCTGTCCGTGCTCGCGGCGGTGGCGGCCGCGGTCTTCGCGATCGGGCTGTTCACCACGATCGGCGGGGCCGATCTCTACGAGTGCGTCGAGCAGGCGGGCGGCGACCAGGCGGCGATCCAGCAGTGCCAGCAGGACTGGCAGGACCGGCTGGAGGAGCAGGTCGGCACGCCGGACGCGAACTGAGCGCCGGGGCCCGGTGCCGGTCCGGCCGCGCGGACCGGCGGGAGATGATGTCGGCGTGACCGACGACGAGCACTCCCGCATCGAACGCGCGCTGGTGATCGCCGCGCATCCCGACGACATCGACTTCTCCTGCGCGGGCACGGTCGCGGTCTGGACCGACGCCGGGGTGGCGGTGACCTACTGCCTGGTCACCGACGGCGACGCCGGCGGCTTCGACCCGGCCGTGCCGCGCTCGGAGATCGGCGGCATCCGGCAGGCCGAGCAGCGGGCCGCGGCGGCCGTCGCCGGGGTCGAGGACCTGATCTTCCTGGGCCACCCGGACGGACGGCTGACGGTCACCCTGGAGCTGCGCCGCGATCTCGCCAGGGTGATCCGGCAGGTGCGCCCGGACCGGGTCGTCGTGCCGTCGCCGGTGCGCGACCTGGACAGCATGTACGGCAGCCATCCCGACCACACCGCCACCGGCGAGGCGGCGCTGTGCGCGGTCTACCCGGACGCGCGCAACCCGTGGGCGCATCCCGAGCTCGCCGAGGCCGGGTTCGCCGCGCACACCGTCGCCGAGGTCTGGGTGACCGGCGGCGCGCCGGGTGCCCCGGACACCGCCCGGCACGTCGACATCACCGGCACGTTCGACCGCAAGATCGCCGCGCTGCGGGCGCACCGCAGCCAGACCGCGCACATGACGGACCTGGACGGGCTGATCCGGGACTGGGCGCGGTCCCGGGCGAAGCTGGCCGGGCTGCCGGACGGGCGGCTCGCCGAGTCGTTCCGGGCGCTCGACACCCGCTGACCGGGTGCCGGCGCACGGCCGGACGGGCCCGCCGCGGCCCGGTCAGGACGGCCGTTCACCGGCGAGCGCGACCGCGTCGGCCACGCGCAGCGCCCGCGGTTCGCGCACCCGCACCTCCAGCTGCCCGGCGAACGGCGCACCGCAGCGGTCCAGCAGCCGGGCCACCGACGGCCGGACGTGGTCGAGCCGCAGCCGGAGGGTGACCGGCAGCGCGTCGGCGGCGTGGATGACGCTGACCGCGGCGGCGACGTCGCAGAACCGGAGCGACGCGAGATCGGCGACCACGGTGTCGGTGTCGGTGTCGCCGTGCGCGACCCGCTCCAGGAACCGCTCGACGGCCCGGCGGACCTGCGGCCGGTTGCCGTGGTCGACCTGGCCGGCGAGCCGGATGTGCGCCGGGCCGGTCCGGGTGATCCGGAGCAGGCTGTCGTCGTAGAGCGGGGAGCTCTGCTCCTCGTCCCGGTGCAGGGTGCGCATCACGTCGATGACGTCGTCCGGGTAGCGGAGGTGGTCGTAGACGCACAGGGCGTGCACCGGGCGCCCGCGGACCGCCCGGGCGAGGGTCCGGTCGTACTCCTCGAGCAGGTGCCCGCCGGGGCGGGTCAGGCCGTGGTTCATCTGCCCGGTGAACCGCAGCCCGGCCCAGCCGTCGTCCACTGCGGAGCGGACGGTGTGCTCGAGCAGCCCGTCCAGCTCGTCGAGCGGGGCGAGCAGCGCGGCGCGGGTGAACTCGCCGGGCACCAGCTGGAACTGGCCGGTGCGCAGCGGCCCGGTGACGTCGATGCCGTCGTCGTCGAGCCGGGCGAGCACCGCGTCGGCGGTGTCGTCGTCGAAGTAGGCGACCCGCTCCCCCGCGGCCAGGCCGCCGGCCAGGAAGGCGGCGACCGACTCGCAGAGCTGCTCGTCGCCGACCGGGACGGTGAGCACGTGGGTCGACGGATCGGGACCGGTCACCCGGTCGCCCCACACGTCACCGGTGCCGGTGGGCTCACTGGCTGCACGCGGACCCCCGTTCGGGTGGGCGTCACTCCACCCGTCGTGACGTATCGGACACGATATGTGTCCGGACGGCGGCAGGCGAGCCGGGCCCGGCGACCCTTTGCCCCCAGTCGCGCCGAGGAGTAGAGTTAGCCGGACCGAACTCGGGTGTTCGGGACGCGCTCATCGCGCGTCGATCTGGAGGTGGTCACCATGTTCCGAGCCGCCCCGGCACCGCGCCCGGTCGCACTCCGGCCGCTCGTCCTGGCCGGCCTGCTCATGGTGCTGCTCTCCGCCGCGACGATCGTCTCGGTGTCCGTCGCGCCGACCGCGGTGACCCTCCTGCTGGCCGCCGCCGCGCTGTCGGTCCGCCCGCTGGTCGTCCTGCACCACCGCCGCTCGATCGCCGCCGAGCGGTCCACCGCCGCGCGGAGCTGATCCCGGACGGTCCGGGCAGCCCGCGCGGCCCGGCTCAGCGGTCCTCCGCGCAGACCAGCCCGAACAGCGCCCCGGACGACCCGTTGGCGCAGCCCGCCTCCGCGGGCACCGGCTGCTGCCCGGACGCGGGATCGGCCGGGCTCATCGTCAGCAGCAGCGCGGCGCCCGCCACGAGCACGAACAGCAGCAGCGCGGCCAGCCCGAGGGTGCCCCCACCTCCGTCGGTGTCCCTGTCCCTGTCGCCGTCGCCGTCCCCGTCGTCACGCTCGCGCACCGCGCATCCCCCTCGCCCCCCGGAGCGTCCCATGCTCCCATGGGGAGCACTCCCCTGGGGAGTATGAAATGGTCCGGGCATGGTTCGAGGCCGATCGACGACCACGACGTCGTTCGCGATGCTGGGGATGCTCGCCGTGCAGCCGTGGAGCAGCTACGAGCTGACCACCCAGATCCGGCGCAGCCTGTCCCGGTTCTGGCCGCGGGCGGCCAGCAAGCTCTACGAGGAGCCGCGCAAGCTGGTCGAGCTCGGCCTGGCGACCGCCGAGACCCGGCTGCACGGCCGCAGGCGGCGCACCGTCTACACGATCACGCCGGAGGGCAGGCGGGTGCTGGCCCGCTGGCTGGCCGAGCCGGCCGCGCCGCCGGTGCTGGAGTCCGAGCAGCTGCTCAAGGTGTTCCTGGCCGATCACGGATCGCGCGCCGACCTGCTCGCCACCATCGCCTCGACCCGGGCCTGGGCCCGGGAGATGGCCGAGTTCGACGGCGGGATCGCCGAGGGCTACCTCGGCGACGAGCCGCCGTTCCCGCAGCGTGCGGCGCTGAACACGCTGGTCGGGCGGTACCTGTCGGACATCTCCGAGGCCACCGAGCGATGGGCCGACTGGGCGACGTCGGTGGTGGAGTCGTGGCCGGAGGACATGGCCGTCGCCGGGCCGGACCGGGAGGCGCTGCGGGTGGTCGCCGAGCGCGCCCGCCGCTGATCCCGGGCCGGCTCAGTCCCCGTCCACCAGCCGCCACACCCGGTCCCGGGAGAACGGCTGGTGGTAGGGCCGGACCCCGACGGCGCGCCGGATCGCGTTGCCGATCGCCGGCGCCACCGGGTTGTACGGGGCCTCGCTCATCGACTTCGCGCCGAACGGGCCGAGCGCGTCCGAGGTCGCCGCGAAGTGCACCTCCACCGGCGGCACGTCGGCCATCTGCGGCACCCGGTAGGTGCGGAACGCGGCGTTGAGCACCTCCCCGGACTCCCCGACGTGGACCTCCTCCAGCAGCGCGCTGCCGGTGCCCATCGCGACACCGCCCTCGATCTGGCCGCGCAGCTGCTCCGGGTTCAGCACGGTGCCCGCGTCGGCGGCGTGCACCGCGCGCAGCACCCGCACCTCGCCGGTGCCGACGTCCACCGCGACCCGCACGCCGTGCACGTTCGCGGTGATCGCCCGCTCCTCCCCCGGTTCGCTGCCCTCGCAGGTCAGCCCGTCCGGCAGGCCGGCGAGCAGCTCGGCGAAGGTGCGGTCGCCGTCCGGGGTGCGGACGCCGTCGGCGTGCAGCTCGGCGCCCGGCCCGGCCAGCGCGAGCAGCCGGTCGCGCAGCGCGAGCGCCGCCCGGTACAGCGCCTTGCCGGCCACCGTCGTCCCGGCCGAGGCGAACGCGCCGGTGTCGTAGCCGCAGGCGTCGGTGTCGCCGTGGTGCAGCACGATCCGGTCCGGGACCGTGCGCAGCACGGTCGCGACGATCTGCCGGTGTGTGGTGGTGGTGCCGTTGCCGAACTCGACGGTCCCGACGCCGAGCCGGTAGCGGCCGTCGGGCAGCGCGGTGACGGTGGCGGTGGCGGCGTGCCCGAACGGCGCCATCGTCGTCATCATGCTCAGCGCCATGCCCTCGCCGACCCGCCAGCGCGGCCCCGGTGGCGGGGGCGGGCCGGGATCGCGGGCCAGCGCGTCGCGCACCAGGTCCAGGCACTGGTCCATGCCGTAGCTGGTCCAGTGCAGGTCGTGCTCGGGCTCCGGGTGGTGTGCGACGTGCAGCGGGTCGCCGGGCCGGACCATGTTGATCCGGCGCAGCTCGTAGGGATCGACGCCGAGTACGAGCGCGAGCTCGTCCATGGCGGACTCGACGCCGAGCACGACCTGCCCGAGCCCGTACCCGCGGAACGCGCCGCTGGGCACGTTGTGGGTGTAGACGACCTCGGCGTCGAGGTGCTTGACCGGGCAGTTGTAGACGCTGACCGACTCGGCGACGGCGTGGAACAGCACCCCGCGGGAGTGGTTGCCGTAGGCGCCGGTGTCGGACAGCACGTCGAGCTTCATCGCGGTGAGCCGGCCGTCGGCGCCGGCGCCGAGGGTGACGCCGACCCGCATCGGGTGCCGCAGCGCGGTCCGGGTGAACTCGTCGGCCCGGGTGAACTCGTGCACGACGGTCCGCCCGGTGCGCAGCACCGCGAGCCCGACCAGGTCCTCGGCGAACATCTCCTGCTTGCCGCCGAAGCCGCCGCCGAGCCGCGCGGTGCGCACCCGCACCCGGCCGGGATCGAGGCCGAGCACCCGGGCGAGCTCGTCGCGGGTGAGGAACGGGACCTGGGTGCCGGAGCGGATGTCCAGCCGGCCGTCGTCGTCCAACCGGCCGATCGCGCCGTGGCACTCCAGCTGGGCGTGCGCGACGCGGGAGGTGCGCCAGGTGCCGGAGACCGTGACGTGCGAGGCGGCCAGCGCCGCGTCGACGTCGCCGCCGTGCCCGCCGTGCAGGGCCAGCACCACGTTGCGGGACGCGTCGTCGACCCGGTCGGCCGGGGTGCGGTCCGGGTGCACCAGCGGCGCGCCGGGGGCCCGGGCGGCCTCCGGGTCGAGGACGGCGGGCAGCACCTGGTAGTCGACCTCGATCAGCCGGCAGGCCGCCTCGGCCTGCGCCGGGGTCCCGGCGACGACGGCGGCGACCCGCTGGCCGACGTGCCGCACGACGTCGTCGAGCATCCGGGTGTCGTCCGGGTCGTCGGTGCGGTGCTCGTGCCGGGCGGTGGAGTAGCGGACGTCCGGCACGTCCCGGTGGGTGAGGACGAGTGCCACCCCGGGTGCCGCGAGCGCGGCGGCGGTGTCGATCGACCGGATCCGGGCGTGCGCGTGCGGGGAGGTGAGCACCCGCAGGTGCAGCGCCCCGGTCAGGTCGGTGTCGAAGGTGAACGGCTCGGCCCCGGTGACGATCCGCCCGGCGGCCGGTGCGGGCGCCGGCTCGCCGACCCAGCCGGTGCCGGCCGCGACAGGCCCGGCCGGCCCGGCGCAGGCCGGCCCGGTCCCGGCGGCCGCCCGGACGCCGGCCTCGATCGACTCGCGCACCGAGCGGTAGCCGGTGCACCGGCACAGGTTGCCCTTCATCCGGCGGGGCAGGTCGTCGAGATCGTCCGGGGTCAGCGCGGCGGCGGTGACGATCTGCCCGGCCGTGCAGAACCCGCACTGGAACCCGGCGTGCTCGACGAACGCGCGCTGCACCGGGTGCAGCACGTCGCCGTCGGCGAGCCCGGCGACGGTGGTGATCCGGGCGCCGTCCAGCCGCTGCGCGGGGATCAGGCAGGAGTGCACCGGGCGGTCGTCGAGCAGCACCGTGCAGGCACCGCAGTCGCCTGCGTCGCAGCCCTTCCGGACCTCCAGGTGGCCGTGCTCGCGCAGGAAGGTGCGGGTGCACTGGCCGGGCCGCGGCTCGCCCTCCAGCTCACGGTCGTTGATCCGGACCTTCATGCGGCGAGCTCGTCGTGGATCTCGGTGAGCAGCAGCGCGCTCACCTGCCGCCGCCAGTCGGCGCTGCCCAGCGGATCGGTGTAGTAGCCGGGCGCGGCGAGCACGTCGGCGCGCAGCCGGTCGGGCCCGGGCGGTCCGGGGTAGCGCAGCACGGTGGGCGCCGCGGTCGCCGCGGTCACCGTGAACACCGCGGCGCCGCCGTCGGCCTCGGTGTCGATCCGCCCGGTGAGCACCGCCCCGGAGCGGCCGAGATCGGCCAGCGCGATCTTCCGGAACGCGGTGCGGGCGCGCAGCGCGGGCCCGGGCAGCTCCAGCGCGCGCAGCACCTCGCCGGGGCGCAGCGCGTTCGTCCCGTTCCCGGTGACCAGCCGGGCCACCGGGATGCGGTACCGGCCGCCGTCCGGGGTCCACACCAGCGCCGTCCCGTCCAGCGCCGCGCACAGCGCGACCATCCCGGCGGCGGCGAAGGAGCGGCACACGTTCCCGCCGACGGTCGCGGTGTGCCAGATCTTCCAGGACGCGAGCAGCGCGTGCGCGCACTGCGCGAACAGCGGCCGCCCGGTCCGCTCGCCGAACTCCGCGAGATCGGCGATCGGGCAGGTCGCGGCGATCTCCAGGCCGCCGCCGGGGGTGCCGGTGATCGGCTCCCAGCCCATCGTCGTGAGATCGACCAGGCCGGTGACGTCCGGCTGCGGCTCGGAGAACAGCCAGGTGCCGCCGCCGAGCAGCCGCTCCCCCGGTGCCAGTGCCAGGTCGGCGCGCCGGCGCGCCCGGCGGAAGGTGCCGACGGTCTCGAGGTCCACCGGTCTCACCCTGCCTTCGCGACGAGATCGCGGTGCACCTCGGCGCAGCGGGCGGCGACCTCGTCGGTGTCGACGGTGCACATCCGCCCGTCCTCGACGACCGGGCGCCCGTCGACCAGCAGCAGCCGCAGCGGCGGCGGCGCGCCCAGGACGAGCGCGGCGACCGGATCGGCGACGTCGCCGTGGCCGAGCCCGTCGATCCGCCACAGCGCCAGATCGGCGAGCTTGCCCGGCTCGATCGACCCGATCTCGGCGTCCCGGCCGAGCACCCGGGCGCCGCCGAGGGTGCCCAGCCGGAGCGCCTCGCGGACGCCGAGCGCGCGCGGCCCGCCGACCGCGCGGGCGAACAGCACGGCGTGCTTGACCTCCTCGACCAGGCTGGTGCCCTCGTTGGAGGCGGCGCCGTCCACGCCGAGCCCGACCACGGCGCCGGCGTCGACGAGATCGCGCACCCGGGCGATCCCGGCGCCGAGCCGGCCGTTGGAGGTGGGGCAGTGCGCGATCCCGGTGCCGGTCGAGCCGATCGTCGCGACGGCGTCGTCGTCGAGGTGCACGGTGTGCGCGAACCAGACGTCCGGCCCGGTCCAGCCGAGGTCCGCGGCGTAGCGGGTCGGCGTGCAGCCGAACCGCTCGCGGCAGAAGTCCTCCTCGTCGGCGGTCTCGGCGAGGTGGGTGTGCAGCCGCACCCCGAGCTCCCGGGCCAGCCCGGCGGAGTCCCGCATGAGCTCGCCGGTGACCGAGAACGGCGAGCACGGGGCGAGCGCGATCCGGACCATCGCGTCCGGCGCCGGATCGTGCCAGTCCGCGACGGCCTTCGCGGACGCGGTGAGCACCGCGTCGTGGTCCTCGACGACCTCGTCCGGTGGCAGCCCGCCCGCGCTGCGGCCCAGGTTCATCGAGCCGCGGGTCGGGTGGAACCGCAGGCCCACCCGGGCCGCGGCCCGGATCTCGGCGCCGAGCAGGTCTCCACCCGCCCGCGGGAAGACGTAGTGGTGGTCGGTGGAGGTGGTGGCACCGGACAGCGCGAGGGTGGCGAGCGCGCCGGTCGCGCCGGTGTGCACGGCGTCCTCGTCGATCCCGGCCCACACCGGGTAGAGCGTGGTGAGCCACTCGAACAGGGTCGCGTCGACGGCCAGCCCGCGGGTGACCCACTGGTACAGGTGATGGTGGGTGTTGACCAGGCCCGGGGTGAGCAGGCAGCCGGCGGCGTCGATCCGGCGGTGCGGGCCGTCCTCGCGGGGCGCCGGGCCGGGCCCGACCGACGTGATCCGGTTCCCCTCGACGACGACGTGCCCGCCCGGGTGCTCCTGCCCGCTGACGGTGACGACATGGGCGCCGTCGATCACGATCCGATCCATGCCGCCCAGCGAACCCCGCCGGGATCACGGCGGGAAGGCGACGCCGTGACGAATCGCCGTCACACCCGGGTGAACGGGTTGTAGGTTCCTCCAATGCTGCTCGCAGAGCTGGTCGCCCACCGGGAGCTGCGGCTCCGCGTGCTGCACGAGGGCGACGGCCTGGACCGCCCGGTGCGCTGGACCTACACCACCGACCTGCCGGACCCGTCGCGCTATCTGGGCGGCGGCGAGCTCGTGCTGTCCGGGCTGGTGTGGCGGCGCGGCCCGGCGGACAGCGAGCGGTTCGTCGGCGCGGTCGCCCGCTCCGGCGCGGTGGCGCTCGCCGCGGGCGAGGCGGTGTTCGGCGAGATCCCGGCCGACGTCGTGGACGCCTGCCTGCGGCACGGGCTGACGCTGCTCGCCGTCCCGGTGGACGTGTCGTTCGGGACGCTCACCGAGACCGTCGTCGGCGCGCTGTCGGCGGCCCGCGGGGACCGGCTGGCGAACACCCTGGGCCGGCAGCGTCGGCTGCTCGCCGCCTTCGCCGACGGCGCCACGCTCACCGACCTGGCGGCGACGGTGTCCGCCGGGACCGGTCTGACCTGCCGGGTGCTGACGGCGGGCGGACTGCTCGTGGCCGGCCCGGCCCCCGGCGACGCCGAACGGGACGCCGTCGTCACCGCTTTCCTGACCGCCGGACGGCTGCCGGTGACCGCCGGCGGGCATCTGGTCGTGCCCGCGTCCCCCGGCTCGGCACGGGCGACCGGGCGGCTGGTGGCGGCCCGGCTGCCGGACGGGTGCGAGCCGGACACCGGCACCGTGGACGCGATCGGCGAGCTCGCCGCGATCGCCGCGCTGGACCGCTCCCGGGAACGGGAGGGCACCGCGGTGACCCGGCCGATCGCCGACGACGCGCTCGCCCGGGTCGCGGCCGGTGCCGGCGACCGGCCGGAGACCCTGGTGCGGCTGCGCCAGGCCGGGATGGAGCCGGACGGGACGGTGGTCGTGCTCGTGCTGCGCGCCGACGGGCCGCCCGATCCGGCCGGGACGGCGCACGCCCTGCTGACCGACGCCCTGGTCGGGGCGGGCCCGGCGGCGGTCGGGGTACACGACGGCGCGGCGGTCGCGGTGCTGGCGGTCCCGGGCGACCGCGACGGCGGCGCCCGGACCGGCCCGGGTCCGGGGGCCGCGGCCGGCACCGGCGCCACGGGTGCCGTGGGTGTCTCCGGTGCCGTGGGTGTCTCCGGTGCAGTGGGTGACGTCGGTGCCGACGGGCCGGTCACCGGGGTGCTGGCCGCGCTGCACCGGCTCGGGCCCGGACTGGGCGGATGGCGGCTGCACGGCGGCGTCTCCCGCCCGGCGTCGGCGGAGGCACTGTCCGGGGCGTTCGCCGAGGCCGTGCACGCGGCCGGGCCTGCCGCGAACCGCCCGGGCCCGGTGACGGTGCTCCGGTCCGCCGAGGTGACCTCGCACGTGCTGCTGCTGGCCGGGGTCCCCGACGACGTGCGGCGCGGGTTCGCCGACCGGGTGCTCGGCCCGGTGCACGAGCACGACGCCCGGTCCGGGTCCCGGCTGGCCGAGACCCTCGGCGTGTTCCTCGACGAGTCCGGATCGTGGAGCCGGACCGCGGCCCGGCTGCACCTGCACGTCAACACCGTCCGGTACCGGATCGGCCGGGTCGGGGAGCTCACCGGCCGCGATCTTTCCCGGTTCGCCGACCGCGTCGACCTCTACCTCGCCCTGCGGAGCGGGTGACAGGCCGTGCCCCCGGCCGCGGCGCCCGCACCGGCGGCGCGACCGGGACCGGCTCGGGCACCGACGGCGGCCGCCGGTCCAGCATCCGGCCCAGCACGACCTGCTGGACGAGGGTCGCCACGCCACCGGTCGTCCAGTACAGCAGCAGCGCGACCGGCACCGGGAACAGCAGCCCTCCGGCCAGCACCGCGGCCGGGGCGACCCAGGGCAGCACGGCCGTCACCCGCGCCACCCCGGCGGGCTGCCCGGTGACCTCGGCCCGGGCGAACCGCATGCTCAGGTGGGTGGCCAGCGCCGCGAGCACCGCCAGCGGCACGACGACGGCGGCCACCGCACCCGGGGTGACCACCGTCCCGCCGAACGACGCGAGCTGCTCGGCCGGCATCGCCGTCCAGGCCGACAGCGGCGCGCCGAACAGCCGCGCCTGCAGGAACGACGCGACCTGGTCGGGATCGAACGCGTAGTTGGCGATCATCGCGTTCTGCTCGAAGCTCAGGCCGGGCCGGTTGAACGAGCGCAGCACGTGCAGCAGCGCCACGAACACCGGGATCTGCAGCAGCGCGGTGCCCAGCCCGGCGACCGGGGACGAGCCGTGCCTGCGGTGCAGGTCGGTGGTCGCCGCGGCCAGTGCGCGCGGGTCGCTGCGGTGCCGCTCGCGCAGCGCGCTCAGCTGCGGGGCGAGGGCGCGGGTGATCCGGGCCGCCCGCATCCGGGTCCAGGCCGGGCGCAGCAGCAGCGCCCGGACGGTGAGCACCAGGAACACCACCGACAGCGCCCAGGCGACGCCGGAGGTGGGTCCGAGGAGGGCGGCGAACAGGTCGTGCCACAGCCGCATGACCAGGGACACGGGGTAGTACAGGACGTCGAGCATCGACGGGCTCCAGGGGTCGTCCGGACCGGGGCGGGCGGACGCCGGAGCAGGCGCGGCGGTGGAGCGGGGCCTCAGCCGCCGGCGGGCTCCGGCCGGAGCGCACCGGGGGCCCTGGAGCGGGGGCGGCCGTCGGCGTCCGGATCGCGCTGGCGGAGCACGCCGGCCCGGTGCGCGACCCGGCCGGCCTCGCGGGCCGGGGTCGTGGCGGCGCTGAGCACGGCCCGGACCGTGCCGGGATGGCCGCGCCCGGCCCAGGCCAGCACGACCAGCGCGACGACGGCGCCGAACAGCCCGGCGTCGCCGTCCGGCGGGAACAGCACCGGGGCCAGGACCGCGGCGAGCAGGAGCAGCGACGCGAGCAGGGCTGCGCCGCGGTACGGCCGCCGTGCTCCACCGGTCACCGTCGTCACGGTACCCGCGGGCACCGGTATCCGGTGGTCGGCGCGTCACCCACCGGCGGCGTCATCGTTCGCAACCCGGTGGAAACCGGGCGGAAACCCGGCTCCGGAGAGAATGCGGCCATGCACCTCAGCCCTCAGGAGCGGGACAAGCTGCTCGTCCACGTGGCGGCCGACGTCGCGCGCCGCCGTCGTGACCGGGGGCTACGGCTCAACCACCCGGAGGCGGTCGCCCTGATCACCGAGCACGTCCTGGAGGGTGCCCGCGACGGGCGGCCCGTGCACGAGCTGATGTCCAGCGGGCGCGAGGTGCTGGCCCGCGCCGACGTGCTCGACGGCGTCCCCGAGATGCTGGACTCGGTGCAGGTCGAGGCGACCTTCCCGGACGGCACCAAGCTGGTCACCGTGCACGGGCCGATCGCATGAGCGGCGGGACGGGCGCCGGCGGGCCCGGCGAGATCCTGCTCGGCGACGGACCGGTCGAGCTCAACCCCGGCCGGGAGCGGACCACGCTGGTCGTCGTCAACGCCGCCGACCGGCCGGTCCAGGTCGGCTCGCACTACCATTTCGCCGCCGCCAACCCGGGCCTGGAGTTCGACCGGGACGCCGCCTGGGGGCTGCGGCTGGACATCCCGGCCGGGACGTCGGTCCGGTTCGAGCCCGGCGTGGAACGGGAGGTGACGCTGGTGCCGCTGCAGGGCGCCCGCCGCGTCCCCGGCCTGCGCCCGGAACGGTCCGGCGCGCTCGACGAGCGGCGGTACGACCGGTGACCGGCATCGACCGCGCCCGCTACGCCGACCTCTACGGCCCCACCACCGGCGACCGCATCCGGCTCGCCGACACCAACCTGCTGATCGAGGTCACCGAGGACCGCAGCCGCGGCCCGGCGTCCGGCGACGAGGTGATGTTCGGCGGCGGGAAGGTCATCCGCGAGTCCATGGGGCAGGCCGCGGTGACCGCGGCGCAGTGCCCCGACCTGGTGATCACCGGCGCGGTGATCCTGGACCACTGGGGCGTGGTGAAGGCCGACGTCGGGGTGTCCGACGGCCGGATCGTCGGGATCGGCAAGGCCGGCAACCCGGACACGATGGACGGCGTCGATCCGGCGCTGGTGATCGGCCCGGGCACCGAGATCCTCTCCGGCAACGGCAAGATCCTCACCGCCGGCGGGATCGACGCGCACGTGCACTTCATCTGCCCGCAGCTGGTCGAGACCGCGCTCGCGTCCGGGGTGACCACCCTGATGGGCGGCGGCACCGGCCCGGTCGACGGGTCGAAGGCCACCACCGTCACCCCGGGCCCGTGGAACATCGGCCGGATGCTCGCCGCGATGGACCACCAGCCGGTGAACGTGCTGCTCATGGGCAAGGGCAACACCACCTCCGCCGAGGCGCTGCACGAGCAGCTGCGGGCCGGGGCCGGCGGGTTCAAGCTGCACGAGGACTGGGGCACCACCCCGGCCGCGATCGACGCCTGCCTGCGGGTCTGCGAGGAGACCGGCGTGCAGGCCGCGATCCACACCGACACGCTCAACGAGGCGGGCTTCCTGCAGTCCACCCTGGACGCGATCGCCGGCCGCTCGATCAACGCCTTCCACACCGAGGGGGCCGGCGGCGGGCACGCGCCGGACATCATCGAGGTCGTCTCCACCGGCCACGTCCTGCCGTCGTCGACGAACCCGACCCGGCCGCACACCGTCAACACCCTCGACGAGCACCTCGACATGCTCATGGTCTGCCACCACCTGAACCCCTCGGTGCCCGAGGACCTGGCGTTCGCCGAGTCCCGGATCCGGCCGACCACGATCGCCGCCGAGGACGTCCTGCACGACCTGGGCGCCATCTCGATGATGTCGAGCGACTCGCAGGCGATGGGCCGGATCGGCGAGGTGATCATCCGGACCTGGCAGACCGCGCACGTGATGAAGGCCGCCCGCGGGCCGCTGCCCGGCGACTCCGAGCGCGCCGACAACGCCCGCGCGCAGCGCTACGTCGCCAAGTACACGATCAACCCGGCGCTGGCGCACGGCGCCGCCGAGCACGTCGGCTCGGTGGAGGTCGGCAAGCTCGCCGACCTGGTGCTGTGGGAGCCGAAGTTCTTCGGGGTGCGCCCGGCCGTGGTGCTCAAGGGCGGGTTCGCCGCGTGGGCCCAGATGGGCGACGCGAACGCCTCCATCCCGACGCCCGGCCCGGTCTACGGTCGGCCGATGTTCGGCTACGCGCACACCCCGGCCGCGCTCGGCTCGCTGACCTTCCTGGCGCCGTCCGCGCTCGCCGAGGGGACACCGGAGCGGCTCGGGCTGGCCACGCCGTGCGTGCCGGTCGCCGACACCCGGTCGGTGCGCAAGTCGTCGATGCTGCTCAACGACGCGACGCCGGCGGTGCGGGTCGATCCCGACTCGTTCCAGGTGACGATCGACGGCGCCGTCGTCGAGCCGGCGCCGGTCGACGAGCTGCCGATGGCGCAGCGGTACTTCCTGTTCTGATGACCGGGCTCGCCTCGCTGGTCCTCGCCGACGCCCGCTTCCCCGGCGGCGGGCACGTGCACTCCGGCGGCCTGGAGGAGGCCGTCTCCCGCGATCTGGTGTCCGACGTGGACACCCTCGCCGGGTTCCTGCGCGGCCGGTTGCGCACCGCGGGCCGGGTCGCCGCCTGCTTCGCCGCCGCCGCGGCCGACCGGGCCGCCCGGGCCGTCCCGGTCCCGGCGGCGGAGTCCGGCGACCGGTCGTTCGTGGCGACCGCCGACTGGGTCGTGCTGGACCGCGAGCTCGACGCGCGCACCCCGTCCGCCGCCCAGCGCGAGGCGTCCCGGACCCAGGGCAGGGCGGCGCTGCGGGCGGTCCGGACCGCCTGGCCGTCACCGGTGCTCGGCGCGCTGCTCGCCGCCGATCCGCGGCCGCACCATCCGCTGCTCGTCGGGGCGGTGATCGGCCGGTCCGGCGAGGACCCCGCGGCGGCCGCCCGCTGCACCGGCTACCTGGCCGTCTCCGGGCCCGCCTCGGCGGCGGTGCGGCTGCTCGGCCTGGACCCGTTCGCCGTCAACGCCGCGCTGGTCGCGCTCGGCGCCGAGCTCGACGCGATCGTGCTCGAGGCGGCCGCGCTCGCGCCCGGTCCGGTCGCCGACCTCCCGGCGCCCGGCGCGCCGGTGCTCGACCTGATGGCCGAGTCCCACGTCCGACACCACCGCGAGAGGGTGCGTCTCTTTGCCTCCTGAGGACAGCAGCACACAGACCGGTCACGGCCACGGCCACGGCCACCTGATCAGCTTCGACCCGACCGAGACCGACCACGACCACCACCTCCCCGCGCCGACCCCCGGCCGGGCGGTCCGGATCGGCATCGGCGGGCCGGTCGGATCCGGCAAGACGGCGCTGGTCGCGGCGCTGGCCCGCAGCCTCGCCGGGCGGGTGCGGCTGGCCGTCGTCACCAACGACATCTACACCACCGAGGACGCCGACTTCCTGCGCCGGGCCGGGGTGCTCGCCCCGGACCGGATCGAGGCCGTGCAGACCGGCTGCTGCCCGCACACCGCGATCCGCGACGACATCACCGCCAACCTGGACGCGATCGACCTGCTGGAGGACCGGTTCGGCGATCTGGACCTGGTGCTCGTCGAGTCCGGTGGGGACAACCTGACCGCGGTGTTCTCCCGCGGCCTGGTCGACCGGCAGATCTTCGTCGTCGACGTGGCGGGCGGCGACAAGGTGCCCCGCAAGGGCGGGCCGGGGGTCACCACCGCCGACCTGCTGGTGATCAACAAGACCGATCTGGCACCGCTGGTCGGCGCCGATCTCGACGTGATGCGCGGCGACGCGGCCCGGATCCGCGGCGAGCTCCCGGTGATCGCCCAGTCGCTGGTCGAGGACCCGGGCGCCGGCGACGTCGGGGCCTGGGTGCTGGAGCAGGTCGCCGCCGTCCGCGCGGTGGTGTGAGTGCGGGCCCGGGCGGCGCTGGCCGTGCAGCGGCGGGACGGCCGCAGCGTGGTGACGACGCTGCGGGCCCAGGCCCCGCTCGCACTGGTCCCGCGGCGCGGTGCGGCCGGCGCCGCCGGGCCCGGCGCGCAGGTGCACCTGGTCGGTTCGGCGGCCGGTCCGCTGGCCGGTGACCGGGTCGAGATCGACGTGACCGTGGGCCCCGGCGCCGAGCTGCTGCTGACCGGGATCGCCGCGGCGGTCGCGCTGCCGGGGACCGGCTCGCCGAGCCGGACGGTGCTGCGCTGCCGGATCGCCGACGGCGCCTCGCTGACCTACCTGCCGGAGCCGACCGTGGTGACCGGGCGCGCCGACCACCACACGGTGTTCGAGGCCGAGCTGGCCCCGACCGCGTCGCTGCGGGCCCGGGACGTGCTCGTCGCCGGGCGGACCGGGGAGCGGCCGGGCCGCTACCGCGGCACCGTCCGGATCGGCTGCGACGGCCGCCCGCTGCTGGTGCAGACCCAGGAGATCGGCGATCCGCTGCTCGACGGCTCCGCCGCGCACCTGGCCGGGCACCGGGTGCTCGGCACCGAGGTGGTGATCGGCACCGGCCCGGCACCGGAGCCGCTGGCCGGTGACGGCTGGAGCCTGTCCCCGCTCCCGGTGCGCGGCGCGCTCGCGACGGCCGTCGCGCACGACGCGGTGACCGCGCAGCGGCGGCTCGCCGAGGCACTCGCCGGCCTGGCCGGTCGGGCTCAGGCTGCTCAGGAGGGCGGATGCTCCCACATGGTGGTCCGGAACAGGTCCCAGAACCCGAGCCGGGTGTAGACCGGATGCCCGTCGTCGCTGGAGATCAGCAGGGTCGGCAGGTCGGGTGCGACGGCGCAGGCCGCGGCCGTCACCGCCGTGCCGTAGCCGCGGCGCCGGTGCCGCTGCGGCACCGCGACCCAGTCGATCTCGACGATGCCGTGCCGCACCGAGGCTCCCGCCGTCGCCACCGGCTCACCGCCGGCGTACCCGACGACCAGGTGCAGCAGGTCCCCGGTGAGCCGGGGATCGGCGATCGCCGATCCGCCGGTGGCGTCCAGGCCGTAGCCCTCGACCAGCACCCGGTCGAAGTCGGCCGGATCGGCGTCGGGCACGGTCCGGACCTCGATGCCGGGACGCACCGGCAGCGGCCCCGGCGGGCGCAGCATCAGTGGCGGGTGCCCGACCGGCACCAGGCCCCGGCCGCGCAGGTCGGGCAGCGCGAACACCGACAGCAGCACCCACCACCGGTCGGCCGGGAACAGCCCGGCCGCCGCGTCCAGCACCCGGTCCAGCCCGGCGGCGTCCGGCGGCCCGGTCAGCACGACGGCGTTGTCGTAGCCGTACGGCGAGCCCAGGTCGGCGAGCACGGCGCCGTCGACGCGCAGCGAACGCCCGCCCGTCCGGTCGGCCATCGCGATGATCCGGTCGGCGTAGGAGTGCACGAACCGCCGGGCCAGGGTGTCCCCGACCGGCAGCTCCGGCTCCCATCCGGTGGTGAGCTGCTCGTCCATGCCGGTGGATGGTCCTCCGGCCGCGGCGCTCGCGGCAGGGCCGGTCGGGCGGCCTCGACACGCCGACCGCCCGCTCCGGAGCCTCCGGCACCCTGATCCCACGACCGCCCCGCCCCCCACGACCGCCCGCCCCGCCCCGGAAGAAGGACGCATGCCCGATCCGCTCACCCTCGACCGGCTCAACACCGCCGCACCGGACGAGCTGCACCCGGTGCTGCGCGCCTGCAACACCTCGCCGGCCTGGGCCGACCGGCTGCTCGCCGGGCGCCCGTACCCCGACGTCGGGCAGGCCGTCGAGGCGGCCGGGCGCGCCGTGCTGGACCTGGGCGAGGCCGACACCGCGGCGGCGCTCGCCGGGCATCCCCGGATCGGCGAGCGCCCCGGCGGGGCGCACGCCGACGGGGCCGCGTTCTCCCGGCGCGAGCAGTCCGGGGTGGACGGCTCCGGCGACGACGTCCGGGAGCGGCTCGCGGCCGGCAATGCCGCCTACGAGCGCCGGTTCGGGCACGTGTTCCTGATCCGCGCCGCCGGGCGGGACGCCGCGGAGATCCTCGCCGAGCTGCAGCGGCGGCTCGGCAACGACCCGGACACCGAGCGGGCCGAGGCGGCCGGGCAGCTCGCCGAGATCACCGCGCTGCGGATGCGGGAGGTGCTCACCCGATGAGCAGCTTCTCCACCCACGTCCTGGACACCGCCCGCGGCGCGCCCGCCGCGGGCGTCCCGGTCGGGCTGCAGGTGCGGTCCGGGACCGGCTGGTCCCCGCTCGCGTCCGGCCGGACCGACGACGACGGCCGCTGGCGGGCCCCGGACGACGCCGCGCTCGTCGCGGGCACCGACCACCGGGTCGTGTTCGACCTCGCCGGGTACGGCGGGTTCTTCCCGGAGGCCGCGATCGTCTTCCGCCCGGCGACGACCGACCGGCACCACCACGTCCCGCTGCTGCTGTCGCCGTACTCCTACTCCACCTACCTCGGGAGCTGACACGATGCCGGTACTCGGCCACACCCAGTACGGCAAGGCGGAGGTCCGGGTGGTCCGGGTCTTCCGGGACACCGATCCGCACCGGATCGCCGATCACAACGTCTCGGTGGCGCTGTCCGGCGACTTCGCCGACACCCACCTGACCGGCGACAACAGCGGGGTGCTCACCACCGACGCGATCCGGAACACGGTGAACGCCTTCGCCAGGGAGGCCGGGGACGCCGTCGGTGCGCCGGAGGCGTTCGGCCGGGCGCTGGCCCGGCACTTCACCGCGGTCCCCCAGGTGTCCCGGGCCCGGGTGCGGATCGAGACCTATCCGTGGCGTCGGCTGGAGCACGACGGGCAGCCGCACCCGCACGCCTTCACCCGCGACGGCGGGCACACCCGCACGACCACGGTGACCGCGACCGACGACGGCGGCGGCTGGACCGTCTCCGGGGTGGCCGGGCTGGTCGTGCTCAAGACCACCGGCTCGGAGTTCCACGGATTCCACGTCGACCGCTACACCACCCTCGCCCCGACCACCGACCGGATGCTGGCCACCGAGGTGAGCGCGCAGTGGTGGCACGCCGACGACCCGGCGGACTGGAACGACTCGCACCGGACCGTGCTGGGCGCCCTGACCTCGGCGTTCGCCGGGCACCACAGCCTGTCCCTGCAGCAGACGCTGCACCACGTGGGGGTGGCGGTGCTGACCGCCGGGCCGGGGATCGGCGAGATCCGGCTCTCGCTGCCGAACAAGCACCATCTGCTGGTCGACCTGTCCCCGTTCGGCCTGGACAACCCGGGCGAGGTCTTCCACGCCGACGACCGCCCCTACGGCCTGATCGAGGGCGCCGTACGGCGCGACGACCTGCCCGATCCCGGCCCCGCCTTCGCCGGCTGGTGATCGCGGTCCGGTGCAGGAACGGTGCCTCCGACGGCACCGGACCTCCACCGGACGGTGATCAGGTCTCCAGCGCCACCCGGTCGGCGGCGGCGCGGAGCAGCGGCACCGCGGACTCCAGCAGCGTGTCGGTCATCCGGGTGGTCGGCCCGGAGATGGAGATGGCGGCGGGCAGCGGCCCGTCCAGCGCGACGGCCACGCAGCGCACCCCGAGCTCCTGCTCGCCCTCGTCCAGCGCGTAGCCGGCGGCCCGGACCCGGTCCAGCTCGGCGGCGAAGGTGTCCCGGTCGGTGATGGTGTTGTCGGTGTGCGCCACCAGCTCGGTGTGCCGCATGATCTCCCGGACCCGGTCCGGCGCCATCCGGGCGAGCATCGCCTTGCCGACGGCCGTGCAGTGCGGCGAGACCCGCCTGCCCACCTCGGTGAACATCCGCATCGAGTGCCGGCCGGGCTCCTGGGCGACGTAGACGACCTGGTTGCCCTCCAGCAGCGCCAGGTTGGCGCTCTCGCCGAGCGCGTCGACCAGCTCGGCCAGCCGCGGCCGCGCCCACACCCCGACCAGCCGGCCCGCGGTGTCGCCGAGGCGCACCAGCCGGGGGCCGAGCGCGTACTCGCGGGAGGACTGCTGGCGCACGTAGCCGCGCCCGGCCAGGGTGCGGACCAGCCGGTGGATCGTGGGCAGCGGCAGCCCGGAGGACGCGGCCAGGTGGGACAGGCTGACCGTCCCCCCGGCGTCGGCCATCGCCTCCAGCAGATCGACCGCGCGCTCCACCGACTGCACGGTGCCGGAACGGACCGGGGCGGCGGTCCCGCCGGCGGCGTCGTCGTCCCCGGTATCGCTGTTCCGCATGACGGAAACCCTAGCCGCTCCGCGATCCGCGGCGCAGCAACCGGCCGCGCGGGGTGCCCGTCGGGTCGACGTCGTGCCCGGCCAGCACGGTGCGGCGGACGACACCGGCCAGCGGACGCCCGGCGTAGGCGCTGACCGGGTTGCGGTGGTGCAGCCGGTGCGGATCGACGACGAACGCGGCGTCCGGGGCGAAGACGACCAGATCGGCGTCGTACCCGGGGGCGATCCGGCCCTTGCCGGTCAGGCCGACCAGCTCGGCGGGCGCCGCGGCCATCCACCGCACGACCCGGTCCAGCCCGATCCCGCGCCGGCGGGCCTCGGTCCACACCAGAGGGAGCCCGAGCTGCAGCGACGACACCCCGCCCCAGGCGAGCCCGAAGTCGCCGGTGTCGAGATGCTTCAGGTCGATCGTGGACGGTGAGTGGTCGGAGACGATGCAGTCGATCGTGCCGTCCAGCAGGCCCGCCCACAGCAGCTCCCGGTTCGCCGCCTCCCGGATCGGCGGGCAGCACTTGTGGGTGGTCGCGCCGTCCTGGATCTCCTCGGCGAACAGGGTCAGGTAGTGCGGGCAGGTCTCGGCGGTGATCCGGACGCCGTCCCGGCGCGCGCCGGCGAGCATCGGCAGCGCGTCCGACGACGACACGTGCAGCACGTGCGCCCGCGCGCCGGTCCACCGGGCACGCTCGATCACCTGGGCGATCGCCAGGTTCTCCGCGCCGCGCGGGCGGGACGCGAGGAACGCGGCGTACCGCGGGCCGTGCGCGGCGGGCGCCTCGTCGACCGCCCGCGCGTCCTCGGCGTGCACGATCAGCAGCCCGTCGAAGCCGGCCAGCTCGGCCAGGTAGCGCTCCATCCCGTCGACGTCCAGCGGCGGGAACTCGTCCACCCCGGAGTGCAGCAGGAAGCACTTCACGCCGAAGACGCCCTCGTCGTGCAGCCCGCGCAGGTCACCGAGGTTGCCGGGGACGGCGCCGCCCCAGAACCCGACGTCGACGAACGCCTGCGGGCCGGCCACCGCGCGCTTGACCTCCAGCGCCGCGACGTCGACGGTCGGCGGCACCGAGTTGAGCGGCATGTCGACCAGCGTGGTGACACCGCCCGCGGCGGCCGCGCGGGTGGCCGAGGCGAACCCCTCCCACTCGGTGCGGCCGGGTTCGTTGACGTGCACGTGCGTGTCGACCAGCCCGGGCAGCAGCACCTCGTCGTCGGCGAGCTCGATCACCCGGGTCCCGGCGAGCGCGGCACCGGCCGGCTCGACGGCGGCGATCCGGCCGTCCGCGACGCCGACCTCCCCCGGGCGCTCCCCCGCGGTCGTCATGATCCGCCGGCCGCGGACCACCAGGTCGTAGCTCGTCATCGGTCCTCCCGCACGTCCACCGGCGCCACCCCCGGCGGGGCCGCACCGCGTCGTGCTCGCCGGACCCCCGCAGGCTAGTGCAGCCTTGACAGCCTCCGGGCGTCGTGTTCGGATCATGTTCTTCCGCCGGAACCCGCTTTCCGGATCGTGGAACGGCTGGAGGCCACCGTGACCGCTCTGTTCTGTTCCGGCGACGCGATGCGCGGCGGGCGCCTGCACCACAACGTCTCCGCCCACCCGTTCCGCGGGGCCGTCCGCACCGCGCCGCACTACCGGATGTACTCGGTGCGCGACGAGTTCCCGGCGCTGGTCGAGGACCCGTCCGGCGGCGTGCCGCTGGCCGGCGAGATCTACGACGTCCCGCTGTCGGCGATCCGCACCGACTTCCTGCCGGACGAGCCGCCCGAGCTGGAGCTCACCGTGATCGAGCTCGACGACGGCCGGGACGTACTCGCCGTCGGGCTGCGGCCGGGCGTCCTGGAACGCCAGGCCGGCGAGCTGACCGACATCACCGGGCACGGCGGCTGGCGGGCCTACCGCGGCCTGCCCGAACCGGGCTGAGCCGTGACCGCCCCGGTCACCCTGCCGCTGCCGCTCACCGCCAACTGCTCGATCCTGTTCCCGGCCCTGCCGATCACCGCGCGGCCCGCCGCCGCGGCCGCCGCCGGGTTCGACGCGGTCGAGTTCTGGTGGCCGTTCGACGACCCGGTGCCCCGCGACGCCGAGATCGACACGTTCGTCACCGCGGTGTCCGACGCCGGCGTCGTCCTGTCCGGACTGAACCTCGCCGCCGGGGACATGGCCGCCGGTGAGCGCGGCATCCTGTCCGACCCGGCCCGGCGCGCCGAGTTCGCCGACAACCTCGACGTCGCGGTCGGCATCGGGGCGCAGCTCGGCAGCACCGGGTTCAACGCGCTGTACGGCAACCGGCTCGACGGCGCCGACCCGGCCGCGCAGGACGAGACCGCTGCGGAGAACCTGGCACTGGCCGGCCGGGCCGCGGCCCGGATCGGCGCCGTCGCGCTGCTGGAGCCGATCAGCGGGATCGACCGCTACCCGCTGCGGACCGCCGCCGACGCCGTCGCCGTGCTCGACCGGACCGGCTCCGGCGACGTGCGGCTGCTGCTCGACGTCTTCCATCTCGCCGTCAACGGTGACGACCCGGCCGCCGCGATCGACCGGTACGCCGGCCGGATCGGGCACGTCCAGATCGCCGACGCACCCGGCCGCGGCGAGCCGGGCACCGGGAACCTGCCGATCGCGGCGCTGGTCGACCGGGTCGCCGCCGCCGGCTACCGCGGCCGGATCAGCCTGGAGTACCGGCCGGTGACCGCCGACCCGTTCGGCTGGCTGACCCTGCCCGCGCCCCGCCCGACCCACCGTGAGGACCGTCCGTGACATCTCCCGACCCGTCCCTGGTCGATCTCGCCTCCCGCGCGCTCGGCGGCTCCGTCGTCGCCGCCAACGACGAGTTCTTCGCCCACCGCGAGAACCTGGTCACCGTCGCGCCGCCCCGGTTCGACCCGGACGAGTTCGGCCTCAAGGGCAAGGTCTACGACGGCTGGGAGACCCGGCGGCGGCGCGAGCCCGGGCACGACTGGGCGATCGTCCGGCTCGGCGTCCCCGGGGTGCTCGATCACGTCGTCGTCGACACCGCGTTCTTCACCGGGAACTACCCGCCGGAGATCGCCGTCGAGGCCGCCGCCGTCGCGGGCCATCCCTCCCCCGACGAGCTGGCCGCGGCCCGCTGGCACGAGATCGTGCCGCGCTCGGCCTGCGCCGGCGACACCGCGAACACCTACCCGGTGCACGACCCGCACCGCTTCACGCACCTGCGGCTGATCATGCACCCGGACGGCGGGATCGCCCGGTTCCGGGCCCGCGGCCGGGCGCTGCCCGATCCGCGGTTCCTGGCGGGCACCGTCGACCTGGTCGCCGCCGAGAACGGCGGCCGGGTCACCGGCTGCTCGGACGCGTTCTACTCCTCCCCCGGCAACCTGCTGCTGCCCGGATCGGCCCGGCACATGGGCGAGGGCTGGGAGAACGCCCGCCGCCGCGGCGGCGGCAACGACTGGGTGGAGTTCGCGCTGGGCGCCGCCGGGGTGCCGCGGTACGCCGAGATCGACACCACCTGGTTCGTCGGGAACGCGCCGGGCCGGGTCTCGGTCGCCACACGGGACGAGCGCGCGGGCGGCGGATGGACGACGCTGCTGGACCAGGAGCGGGTGCAGCCCGACACCCGGCACCGGTTCCCGCTGCCCGGCGCCGGGGCGGCGACGCACCTGCGGCTGGACGTCTTCCCGGACGGCGGCCTGTCCCGCCTGCGGCTGCCCGGGGAGCTCGACGACGCGGCGCTGGCCGCCGCGGCGGACGCCTGGGCGCGGACCGACCCGGACGCCTGAGCAGGCGGCGCGGGGCAGCACGACCCCCGGCGGTCACCCCGCGGGCGCGGCCCCGGCGAACCCGCCCCGCGCGGCCGCCCGCGGCCGCGGGACGGCGGCCCGGCCGGTGAGGTCGCGGACCGCGGCCTCCGCGGACGGGTAGGCGCTGCACCGCAGCAGCACCTCGTGGGCGCGCAGCGGCAGCAGCTCGGCCCGCCCGCCGCAGCCGGCGAGGTGCACCCGCACGCCACCGTCGCGGGAGCGCGCGGCCACCTCCCCGAGCGTCTCGGTCGCGGCGCCGTCGAACTCGCCGACCCCACCCAGGTCGAGCACGACGTGCGCCGGAGCGGTGCCGCAGGCGCGCTGGGCGTCGACCAGCCTGCCGATCGCCTCGGCGCCCCGGCGGTCCAGCCTGCCGGTCACCCGGACCAGCCGCACCCCCGGCGCGGCGGTCTCCACAGCGAGCCCGGTCACCTGGTCGTCGCGCACGTCGCCCTCCTCCTCGTCACGCGGCCCGCGCGGACCGCTCACCGGGAGCGTTCCCGGTCGGCCGCCGGTCACACCGGCGCTCGAGGCTGGATCGATCCGCCGGAACCGGTCCCCGGCGATTCACTGGCCGGATCGTCCGGTCGCGTGATATACATCACCGACTGTCGGCCTGGACACGGACGTCCCGGTCCGGAAGGGACCTTCGACCCTACTGACCGACCGGGCGCCGAGTCACCCTTGTCGGGCCGACCTCGGGATCGGCACCCCGCAGGACCACCACCCGTCGCTGGGGAGCGGGCGGGTGGCGCCCCATGGCCGGGGCCGGCGCGTTCGGGACCGCCGGCCCCGGCCATCAGGCCGGGCCGCCGATCCTGCGCGGGCGAGCCGCACCGGTCAGCCCGACGGCGACCGGCCCGGAGCCCGCCGCAGCGGGTGCGCGAGGTGCGGGCGGAATCCCGGCCGCACGGCGGGCGGCGGCGCGGACGGCCCGGGAGCGCTGCGGAGCCCGCCCCGGGCGACCGCGGCGAGCATCTCCAGGACCGCGTCGAGCGACGGATAGCGGCCGTCGGGCAGCGGCTGCAGCTGCCCGCGGGTCACCCCGCTCACCCCCCACGCCTCCGCCTCGGCCAGCACCTGCCAGCGGAACGCGGGCCAGCGCAGTCCGGCCAGCACCCGGGCGAGGTTCTGCCGCAGGCGCTCCGCCTCCGGCCGCTCGGCCGCCGGGCGGGCGACGGGCTCGGGGACGGGCGGCACGGCGACCAGCCCGGGCCGGGCGGGACGTACCGGGGGTGCGGCGGGGACCGGCCGGTCCGGACGGCCGGGCCGCGGGACGGGCCGGGTCACGCCGGACGCCCGCACGCGGTCCGCCGCCGGACACCGGCCGGGGAGCTGGGCTCGGGTTGCACGATTCACCGCCTGGGAACACCGCCGCCCGGCCGCCTCGGGTGACGGCCGCAGGTCAGCGGGACACGCACGATCGAGTGTGGGTCAGGACACACGGCCGCGCCACTCGTGGTGGCTGCCGTTCAGTCCCGGTAGCGCTGCTCCAGCTCCCGGATCTCGCCGAGCCCGACGAGCTCGGCGAACGGGTCGACGCCGCCGAGCCGGTCGAGCATCGCGGCGGGCGTGCCGTCGGTGCGCAGCACCCGCAGGAACTCGCCCATCGCCGCGGTGGCCGCCAGCAGGGTGCCGATCGGGAACAGCACCAGCGCGAAGCCGAGCTCGGCGAGCCGGTCCCGGGACAGCGGCGGGGTGCGTCCGCCCTCCGCCCAGTTGAACACCAGCTTGTGCCCCTGCAGCGCGGTGGCGACCTGCTCGATGTGCGCCTCCGAGGTGGGCGCCTCGACGAAGAGGAGATCGGCGCCGGCGTCGGCGAAGCGCCTCGCCCGGTCGATCGCGGCGTCCAGGCCGTCCACCGCCGCGGCGTCGGTGCGGGCGATGACCAGCAGGTCCGGGTCGCTGCGGGCGTCGACCGCGGCCCTGATCTTCGCCGCCATCTCGCCGGCCGGGACGACCTGCTTGCCCGCCATGTGCCCGCACCGCTTGGGCATCACCTGGTCCTCCAGGTGCAGCGCGGCGACCCCGGCCCGCTCGTAGTCGCGCACGGTGCGGATCACGTTGACCGGGTTGCCGTAGCCGGTGTCGGCGTCCGCGATCAACGGCAGGTCGACGGCGTCGGCCAGCCGGGCGGCGTGCGCGGCCATCTCGGCGCCGCCGAGCAGGCCGACGTCGGGGCGGCCGAGCAGGCCGGCGGTCGAGCCGAAGCCGGTCATGTACGCCGCGTCGAACCCGGCCTGCTCGACCAGCCGGGCGGACAGCGCGTCGTAGGCACCGGGGGCGAGCACCGGCTCGCCGGAGTCGAGCAGGGCGCGCAGGCGGGCCCGCCGGTCGCCGGGCTTGCTGAGCAGATCCCCCACGGCAATCCTTCCCTCGTTGTGTACAACTGCCCCCAGCCTGCCTGGGGAAGGCGGGCATGAACACCCCTTGGTCCCGCGTCGGTGACCTGACACACTCCCCGGTTGCATACAACGGGAGGTGCACGATGACCGAGGGCGCACCCCGCCGGGCGTCCGAGCGGGCCCAGGCGACGCTGCGCGAGGCGATCCTGTCCGGCGACCTGCCGGGTGGGGCGCATCTCGGCGAGGTCGAGCTCGCCGAGCGGCTCGGGCTGTCCCGCACCCCGGTGCGCGAGGCGCTGTCCCGGCTGGCCGCCGAGGGTCTGGTCGAGCTGCACGCACACCGCGGCGCCCGGGTCACCCGGTTCACCGAGGCCGACCTGGAGGACGTGTTCGACGTCCGCCGCGCCCTGGAGCCGCGCGCCACCGAGCGGGCCGCGGCCCGGGCGAGCGCCGCCGATCTCGACGAGCTCGACGCGCTCGCCCGGGACATGCTCGCGATCGGCTCGCCCGGCCCGGGCCGGGACCTCGACCGGCTGGTGGAGCGCAACCGGCTCTTCCACGCCCGGCTGCTGGAGATCGCCGGCGCACCGACGCTCACCGCCGCGCTGGCCGGCGTCGTGCACGCACCGGTCGTGCTGCGGACCTTCCACAGCTACGACGACGCGTCGCTGGCCCGCAGCCTCGCCCACCACGTGGAGATCGTCGCCGCGCTGCGGGCCGGTGACGGCGGCTGGGCGGCCGCGGTGATGGTGTGCCATCTCGCGAACGCCCGCGCCGTGATGACCGCGGCTCGGGGGGTTCTCCCCACTGCCCCGAGTGGTGTGAACCGGAACGATGACCGTTCGTGACCGAAACCCGGCCAGCGGCTCCCCGTGATCTCTCCGACCGGCTCCGCCATCCCGTCCCGCACCTGTTCGTCTACGCCTTCGCGATCGTCCCGGCGATCGCGCTCGTCGCCGCCGTGCCGCTGGCCTGGGGCTGGGGCCTCACCTGGCTGGACGCCGGTCTCGCGATCGGGATGTACGTGGTGTCGATGCTCGGCGTGACCGTCGGGTTCCACCGGTACTTCACGCACGGCTCGTTCAAGGCGAACCGGCCGCTGCGGATCGCGCTGGCGGTGGCCGGCAGCCTGGCCGTGCAGGGCCCGGTGCGGCACTGGGTCGCCGACCACCGCAGGCACCACGCGCACGCCGACGCCGAGGGCGACCCGCACTCGCCGTGGCGCTACGGCACCTCGCCGGCGGCGCTCGTCCGCGGGTTCTGGCACGCCCACATGGGCTGGATCTTCGACCGCTCGCTCACCGACCAGCGCCGGTTCACCCCCGATCTGCTCGACGACCGCGACATCGACCGGGTGCACCGCGCGTTCTCCGCGCTGACCGTCGCGTCGCTGCTGGTGCCCGCGCTGATCGGCGGGATCGTGACGGCCAGCTGGTGGGGCGCGCTCACCGCGTTCTTCTGGGCCGGTCTGGTCCGGATCGCCGTGTCGCACCACGTGGCGTGGTCGACGAACTCGATCTGCCACCTGGTCGGCGAGCGGCCGTGGCGGGCCCGGGACCGGTCCACCAACGTCTGGTTCCTGGCGATTCCGAGCATGGGCGAGTCCTGGCACAACCTGCACCACGCCGACCCGACCTCGGCCCGGCACGGCGTCGGTCGGTGGGAGATCGACATCTCGGCGGGCGTCATCCGGCTCTTCGAGCTGCTCGGCTGGGCGCACGACGTGCGCTGGCCGACCGAGAAGCGACTGGCGAGGCTGGCCGCCGACCGCCCGGAGCAGGCGCCCGCGGCGTGAACCGGACCGGTGCCCCGGCCGCCGGGGCACCGGATCGGCGCGCCCGAGATCAGCGCGCCGGAGATCAGCGGACCGGCACCACGTGCACCGGCCCGTCGGTGTGCACCCGGCAGACGTCCCCGGCCCGCCAGCCCTCCCCCGCCGCGGCCCGCACCCGGACCGCCGGACCGCCCTCCGGGCGCGCGGTCACCAGCAGCGCCTCGCCGAGGAACTCGACCTGCTCCACCGCGGCGAGCGCGCCCGCCGCGCCGGGGCCGGTCTGCGCGGTGAGCCGCAGCTGCTCGGGCCGCAGCACGGCGAGCACCTCACCGGCCGGGCAGCCGGGCCGCAGCGGCGCCGACCCGAGCGCGGTGCTGACCCGGTCGCCGGTGGCGGTCCCGGGCAGCAGCGCCGCGTCGCCGACGAAGCCCGCGACCCGGGCGGTCGCCGGGGTCGCGTAGAGCTCGCGCGGCGCGGCGGTCTGCTCGAGCCGCCCGTCGTGCAGGACGGCGACCCGGTCGCTCACCGACAGCGCCTCCCGCCGGTCGTGGGTGATCAGGACGGCGGTGGAGCCGGCGATCCGCAGCGCGGCGACGGCGTCCCCGCGCACCTGCTCGCGCAGGCCGGCGTCCAGCGCCGAGAACGGCTCGTCGAGCAGCACCACCTCCGGCCGCGGCGCCAGCGCGCGGGCCAGCGCGACCCGGCGGCGCTCGCCGCCGGAGAGCTGGTGCGGCATCCGGTCCGCCTTGCCGGCGAGCCCCACCAGGTCCAGCAGCTCGGCGACCCGGTCCCGGGCGGCGGCGCGGGCGGCCCGGTCCGGACGCAGCCGGGCCAGCCCGGTGGGCACCAGCCCGAACCCGACGTTGCCCCGCACGTCGAGGTGCGCGAACAGCGCGCCCTCCTGCGGCACCAGCCCGACCCGGCGGCGCTCCGGCGACACGTCGGTGACGTCCGCGCCGCCGACCAGCACCCGTCCGGCGTCCGGCCGGTGCAGACCGGCGGCCACCCGCAGCAGGGTCGTCTTCCCGCTGCCGCTGGCCCCCAGCACCGACACCAGCTCGCCGGCCCGCACGTCGAGGTCGACGCCGTGCAGCACGGGATCGCCCCCGTAGCCCGCGACGATCCCGCGCACCGTCAGAGTCATCGGTCCCCCGTCGTCATCGGTCCCCCGTCGTCATCGATCCCCGGCCGGCGTCGGCGTCCGCCGGGCGCCGGCGCCCGGGCCCGCCGGGCCGGTCCGGCCGCTCCGTGCCCGCCCGCACCAGCAGCGCCGCCGGCACGCAGGCCAGCAGCAACAGGGCCAGCGCGGCCGGGGCCGCGGCGCCGTAGGCGCCCAGCGACGTCTGCGCCCACAGCTGGGTGGCGAGCGTGTCCGTCCCGGTCGGGCGCAGCATCAGCGTCGCCGGGAGCTCCTTCATGGCGGTCACCATCACCAGCAGACCGCCGGCCGCCACCCCGGGCCAGGCCTGCCGGGCCGTCACCGCCCACCAGGTCGCCGGCCCGGACCGGCCGAGCGTCCTGGCCACCTCCTCGGCCTCCACCGGGACCCGTTCGACGGACGCCCGGGTCGCCCCCACCGCCTTCGGCAGGTAGAGCACGGCGTAGCCGAACACCAGCACCGCGGCGGTCTGGTAGAGCCCGGGCACCACGGCCAGCGAGAAGAACACCAGCGACAGCCCGACGACCACGCCGGGCAGCCCCTGGCCGAGATAGGCGGTCGACTCGACGCCGGCCACCAGCCGGCCCCGGTACCGGGCGGCCAGCATGCCGACCGGCAGCGCCATCAGCACCGCGAGCAACGCCGCCGCGCCGGCCAGCAGCAGCGTCGACCAGGCCGCCGACGCCAGCCGGGCCCAGTCCACCGACACCCCGCCCGCGGCGACGATCCGGCCGACGAGCACCACCGGCGGCCCGAGCAGGGTGACCGCCGCGACCGTCCCGAGCCCGGTGACGGCCAGCGCGGTGCCGCCCCGGCCGAGCCGGGCGGGCGGGATCCGGTGCACCGCGGTCGTCGCACCGGCCCGGGTCCAGCGGCGCCGGGCGGTCCGCTCGGCCACCACCAGCAGCAGGGTCAGCGCGGCCAGCACCAGCGCCGTCACCGCGGCCCCGGTGCGGTCGATCGTGCCCTCGTAGGCGGCCTGCACCGCCCAGGTGAACGACTCGTAGCGCAGCAGCGCGGGCGCGCCGAAGTCGGACAGCGTGTACAGCGCCGCGAGCAGGGTCCCGGCGAGTGCGGCGGGCAGCGCCTGCGGCAACGTCACCCGGCAGAACGCGGCGACCGGGCCGCGGCCCAGGGTGCGGGCGGCGTCCTCCGGGCCGGTGTCGGCGGCGCGCAGCGCGGCCGCCGCGGGCAGCGTCACGTACGGCGTGCAGGCCAGCACCAGTACCGCGACCAGCGGGACCAGGCCCCGCGACTCCGGCCGGACGGCGAGCACCGCGAACGCGAGCAGGTAGGACGGCACCGCCAGCGGCAGCGCGGCCAGCACCCACCACAGGCCCGGCCGGGGCAGCCGGACCCGGGCCAGCAGCGTCGCCGTCACCAGACCCAGTACCAGGCAGCCGGCGGACACCAGCGCCACCAGCAGCGCCGAGTTGACCGCGAGGGTGACGGTCCGGGACCGGGCGAGCAGCGCCAGCACCCGGTCCGGATCGGCCTCCGCGACCCGGACCAGCAGCCAGACCAGCGGCAACGCCGCCAGTCCCGCCACCACCAGTGCCGCGGCGACCAGCAGCCGGGGCGGCCGGGAACGCGCGGACGGGCCCGCCGGAACGGAGGGTTCCGGCGGGCCCGCGGGCCGGGGCGCCGGCCGTCCCGGAGTCCCGGAACGGCCGGCGCCCGCGGTGCCGGCACTGCCTGCAGTGCCGTGAATGCCTTCAGTGCGGTGGAGCACGGTCAGAGCAGACCGACCTCGGTGAGCAGCTGGGTGGTCGCGTCGAGGTCCTTCAGGTCGGCCAGGTCGACGTCCGGCGCACCCAGCTCGGCGAGCGCGGGCATGTCCGCCGGTCCGGCGACACCCTCGATCAGCGGGTACTCACCGGTCTCGGTCGCGAAGTACTCCTGGGCCGGCTGCGAGACCAGGAACGCCACGAGCTCCTGGGCCTCGGTCGACTCGGCCGCACCGGCGAGGATCGCGGCGCCGGTCACGTTGACCAGTGCGCTCGCGGTACCCGGCGCACCGAACTTCAGCGCCGTGTTCGCCGGCGGGGTCTCGGCCGCCGCCACGTAGTAGTGGTTGATCAGGCCCACGTCCACCGCTCCGCTGTCCACGGCCTCCAGGATGGCAGTGTTCCGCGGGAAGATCTGCGGGTCGTTGTCCCGGATGTCGGTCAGCCACTGACGGGTGGCGTCCTCGCCGTCGATCAGCCGCATGGCGGTGACGAACGCCTGGAACGACGCGTTGGTCGGCGCGATCCCGACCCGGCCGCTCCACTCCGGCCCGGTGAGCTCCTTGACGTCGGCCGGGACCTCGGCCTCGGGGACCCGGGTGTTGTACGCGATCACCCGTGCCCGGCCGGTCAGGCCGACCCAGGAACCGTCGGTCGAGGTGTACTCGGCTGGGACGGCACCGGTCACGTCGTCGGGCAGCGGGGCGAACGCGCCGCCCTCGGCGAGCGCACCGAGCGCACCGGACTCCTGGGAGAGGAAGACCTGCGCCGGGGTGTTCGCGCCCTCCTCGCCGAGCTGCGCGGCCATCTCGGTGGTCGAGCCGTACCGGGTGTCGACGGTGATGCCGGACTGCTCCTGGAACTGCTGGATCAGCGGTCCGATGAGCTCCTCGTCGCGCCCGGAGTAGAGCGTCAGGCTGCGCGGGCCGTCCTCCTCCGGTGCCGGCTCGGCCGGGGTGCCGCCGCCACAGGCGGCGACCAGCAGGGAGACGGTGAGGAACGCGCCGGCAAGCACGCCGCGTCTCGTCGATCGGGTCACGTGAGGGTCCTCCGAAGTTCGGTCGTACCAGCCCGGAAAGCCGGGAGTGTCCGATCACTCCCGTTCAGGGCGAGGGCAGGCTAACCTCTGGCCAGGTTCCCCGGATCTCCCGAGAATTGAGGGGGTGCTCAGGCATGGTGCGGGTACTCCTGGTGGACGACCACCGTTCGTTCACCGATCTGCTGGCGCTGGGCCTGTCCGCCGAGCCCGACCTGTCCGTCGCCGGTGTGGCGCACTCGGTCGCCGACGCCCGCCCGCTGCTCGCGGGCGGCGCGGTCGACGTCGTGCTGCTCGACGTCCGGCTGCCCGGTGGCGGCCTCACCCTGCTCCCCGACGTGCACGAGGCGGGTGCCAGGGCACTGGTGCTGACCGCGCATCCGCGGGCCGCGCCCGCCCGGGAGGCCGAGATCGCCGGGGCCGCCGGGTTCCTCGGCAAGGACACCCCGCTGGCCGGGATCCTCGCCGCGGTGCGCACGGTCGCGGCCGGCGGCACCGCACCGGCCGCGCCCGCCGCGGACGCGCCGCACCTCACCCCGCGCGAGGCGGACGTGCTGGCCGGGCTCGCGCACGGCCGGGACGTCACCCGGATCGCCGGCCAGCTCGGGCTCTCGCTGCACACCGTGCGCGACCACGTCCGCGCCCTGCTCGGCAAGCTCGGCGCCCGGTCCCAGCTGGAGGCCGTGGTGGAGGCCGAGCGGGTGGGCCTGGTCGCGTTCGACCCGGAGGGCGAACCGGCGGCCCCGGCCCGGCCGCCCGGACTGCCGTGACCGTCGTCCGCCGGACCCTGCTCCGGCACGCGCTCGCCACGCTGGCCGCGGTCCTGCTGGTCTGCGCGCTGGTCGTGGCCGGCGTGTGGTGGCTCGCGCACGACGAGGCGGAACGGCGGGCCGAGCAGGTCTCGCACCGGGTCGCGGCGGCCGTCGTCGTGCCGCTGGCGGACCGCGACCTGGCCGCCGCCGGACCGGAGGCGCGCAAGCGGCTGCTGGAGGACGTCGCCCCGTTCCGCACCGTCGGGATGGTCAGCCGGGTCAAGGTGTGGCTGGTCGAGGGGCCGTCGGCGCGGGTGGTGTTCTCCGACGAGCCGAAGGTCGAGGGCCTGACCCGGCGGTTCGATCCCGATCTCGCCGCCCGGCTGGACGGCGGCGCGGCCGTCGTGCTCGCCGTCCCGGCCGACGACGAGCACCGCTACGAGCAGGGCCCGAGCCAGCGCGAGGTGTTCCTCGGCTTCACCGACGCGGCCGGCCGGCCGGCCCGGCTGGAGGTCTACGTCCCGGTCGACGTCACCGGGGCCACCATCCGGGCGCTCGGCCTGCTGGTGCCGCCGGTGATCGCCGGCCTGCTGGCGGTGGCGCTGGCCGTGCTGCCGATGTCGGTCGCGCTGGCCCGCCGCCGGGACCGGGAGCGGGCCGAGCGCCGGGACGCGGCGCTCTACGGGCTGGCCGCGGGCGAGCTGGCCCGCCGCGACCTGGCCCGCCGGCTGCACGACGACGTCCTGCCCGGCCTCGCCTCGGCCGGGATGATGCTGGATCTCGCCCCGGCCCGCCCGGAGCTGCTGTCCCGGGCGCGGGAGAGCGTCGGCGACGGGATGACCCGGATCCGCTCGGTGCTCGACGAGCTGCTGCCCGACGAGATCGACGCGGCCGGGCTGCCCGCCGCGCTGCGGGCGCTCGCGACGGCCGGCGAGCCGGTCGCCGCGGTCGAGACCGGCGCCACCGACGGGCTGGGCGACCGGACCGCGGTGCTGCTGCACCGGATGGCGGGCGAGCTGCTGCGCAACGCGCGGACGCACGCCGCGGCGGACCGGATCACCGTGCAGCTGGCCGTGTCGGGCGGGCGGGCCCGGCTCACCGTGTCCGACGACGGCACCGGATTCGATCCCGACGCGCATCCCGCACCGGGCCACGTCGGCCTCCCGCTGGTCCGCCGGGCGGCCGAGGACGCGGGCGGCCGGGTCACCGTGCGCAGCTCGCCCGGGGCGGGCAGCACGGTCGTGGTGGAGCTGCCCGCGGCCTGAGCACCGGCCCGGTGTGCGCGGAAGCACGGTCGGCAAACTTGCACTCACTGCACGATTCTCGCGTAGGATCGTTGTGTGACGTCAACTACCCGCTCCCCGGAGGAGGCGGCCACCCACCGCCGGACCGTGGTGCTCCCGCTGACCGGCCTGCTCATGGCCCTGTTCGTCGGCGTGCTGTCCAGCACGATCGTCTCGAACGCGCTCCCCCGGATCCTCGGCGATCTCGGCGGCACCCAGGCCGAGTACACCTGGGTGGTCTCGGCGGCCCTGCTGGCGATGACGGCGTCCACCCCGATCTGGGGCAAGCTGGCCGACCTCTACTCCAAGAAGCTGCTGGTCCAGGCGGCGATCGGGATCTTCCTGATCGGCTCGCTGCTGTGCGGGCTGGCGGTCTCGACGTCCCAGCTGATCGGTTTCCGGGTGCTGCAGGGGCTCGGGATGGGCGGCCTGCAGGCGCTGACCCAGGTGGTCATCGCGGCGATCATCACCCCGCGCGAGCGCGGCCGGTACATGGGCTACCTCTCGGCGATCATGTCGCTGGCGGTCGTCGGCGGCCCGCTGCTGGGCGGGGTCATCGTCGACTCGCCGCTGGGCTGGCGCTGGTGCTTCTTCGTCGGCGTCCCGCTCGCCGCGATCGCGATGGTCGTGCTGCAGCGCACGCTGAACGTCCCCACCGAGAAGCGCGACGACGTCTCCATCGACTACCTCGGCGCGCTGCTCATCGCGGCAGGCGTCTCCGCGCTGCTGCTGTGGATGTCGCTGGCCGGCAAGCAGTTCGCCTGGACCTCGCCGATCTCGATCGGGCTGATCGCGGGCGGGATCGTGCTGCTGGCGCTGACCGTCGTCGTCGAGCGGCGGGCGAAGGAGCCGGTGGTGCCGCCGTTCCTGTTCCGGGAGCGCACCGTGGTCCTGGCGACCGTCGCGAGCCTGTTCGTCGGCGTCGCGATGTTCGGCTCCACGATCTTCCTGTCCCAGTACTTCCAGCTGGCGCGCGGCGCGACCGCCACCGAGGCCGGGTTCCTGACCCTGCCGATGATCGGCGGCATGTTCCTCGCCTCGACCGTCGCCGGGCAGCTGATCACCCGCTACGGCGCCTGGAAGCGCTACCTGGTCGGCGGCGGCGTGCTGCTGACGGCGGGCCTGGCGCTCGGCGGCGCGGTGATCTCCTCGACGGTGCCGTACTGGCAGGTGGCGCTCACGATGGCGCTGGTCGGCCTCGGCGTCGGCGCCACCCAGCAGAACCTCGTCCTCGCCGTGCAGAACACGGTGGCGCTGCGGCACATGGGCTCGGCCAGCTCCACGGTGACCTTCTTCCGGTCGCTCGGCGGCTCGGCAGGCGTCGCCGGGCTGGGCGCGCTGCTGGCGTCGGTGGTCGGCAGCCGGACCGCCGCCGGCCTGGCCGACGCCGGTCTCGCCGACGGGGCCGGGCCGGTGAGCGGCGGGCAGGTCCCGAACCTGGCCGAGCTGCCGGAGCCGGTGCGCGCGATCGTGATGGAGTCCTACGGCCACGCCACCGCGATGATCTTCCTGGTGGCCGCGCCGCTGGCCTTCCTGGCGCTGCTGGCGATCCTCGCCCTGCGCGAGGTGCCGCTGCGCGACACCCTCGACCTGCCCGCCGAGCCGACCCACGGCGACGCGCCGGGCCCGGTGCTGCACGGCGTGGTCCGGGCCGACGGCGCCCCGGCCGGCGGCGCCGTGCTGACCGTGCTCGACCGGCACGGCGCCGAGCTCGGCAGCACCCGCGCCGACGCCGACGGCCGCTACCGGCTCTGCGTGGCCACCGGCACGGTGTCCACCGTCTACCGGTGGGAGGGCAGGCCGGCCGCGCACCGGGTGACGGTGCCGCAGGAGGGGCTGCGCCTCGACGTCGACATCGAGCCCGGCGACGGCCGGGAACGGCCGGAGATCGTGTCCGTGATCGATCCGCCGGCCCGGGAGAACGTGGGGGCCGACCGTGGCTGACGCCGTCCCCGGTCGCCGGGAGCGCAAGAAGGCCGCCACCCGGACGGCGATCGCGTCGGCGGCGCTGCGCCTGTGCAGCGAACGCGGCCTGGAGCACGTCACGGTCGAGCAGATCGCCGACGCCGCCGACGTCGCCCCGCGCACCTTCTTCAACTACTTCACCTCGAAGGAGGAGGCGGTCGTCGCGGGCAACGCCGCCTCGACCGACGTGCTGGTCGAGGCGTTCACCGCCCGCCCGGCCGACGAGCCGGTCCCCGAGTCGCTGCGGCACGCCCTGCGCGCCGTCGTCGCCGATCCGGAGCACCGGCAGCGGGTGCTGCGGATGCGGGTGCTGCGCGGGCACCCCACGCTGCTGGCCCACCAGCTCGCCGCGTACGTGGCCCAGGAGCAGGCGCTGGCCGAGGCCGTCGTCGCCCGCACCGGGGCCGATCCGGCCCGCGATCTGTACCCGGTGCTGGTCGCCGCGGCGGCGGTGACCGGGCTGCGGGTGGCCGTGCAGCACTGGCTCGGCGACCACGGCGCCGACCCGCGGGACCCGGACCTCCCCGAGCTCGTCGACGAGGTCATGTCGCACTTCGACACCGGGCTGCGCGCCGTGACCGGGGCACCGGCCTGATCCGGCCGGCCACGGCGGTCCTGCCGGCCCGGGCGCGGGCCGGCACCGGCTGAGCGGGACCGCCCTCAGCGCCGGTCGAACACCGCGGTGACCGGCCCGTCCGAGCGGTACCCCTGCCGCTGCAGCCACCCGTCCAGCTTCGACCGGACCGTGCTCAGCTCCGGCCGCCGGTGCGGCTCGGTCCGCAGCGCCTGCTTGAGCAGCGACAGGTGGGCGGTGCGGCTGGGCAGGTGGGTCAGCTTGGCGCCGGCGGCGGCCGCCCGGAGCCCGGCGACGGCGTCGCCGGACTCGCCGCGCGGCGGCTGCCCGCTCAGCGCGAACGACACCGCGGCCGCCAGCTGCCAGCCGTCCGACGACGGCGACGCCGGCTTCCCGGCGGCCGTCTCCGGGGCGAGGTAGTCGGGCGTGCCGAGCACGTACCCGGTCTGGGTCAGCGTCGAGTCGCCCTGCTTGCGGGCGATCCCGAAGTCGATCAGGTGCGGGTGCCCCTGCGGGTCGACGACGATGTTGCCGGGCTTGATGTCGCGGTGCAGCACCCCGGAGCGGTGCGCGGTGTCCAGCGCCCCGGCGATGCCGGTCCAGATGCGGGCTGCGGAGATGTCGTCGAGCGTGCCGCGCTCGCCGACCAGCTGGCCCAGCGACATCCCGTCCACGTACTGCATCACGATCACCAGCCCGTCCATCCCGCGCAGGCCGGGATCCGACGACGCGTGCAGCAGGTCGTAGATCTCGACGCAGCAGGGATGGCGCATCGACCCGAGGGCGGCCGCCTCGCGGCGGATCCGTTCCTCGGTCTCCGGATCGGCGGCGTGCGCCGACTTGACGGCCACGGTGTGCCCGAGCTTGGCGTCGTGGGCCAGCCAGACGCCGCCGAAGCCGCCCGCGCCGAGCCGCTTGAGCAGCCGGAACCGCGGCGCCCGGGGCGGTCCGCCGGGGACCGGCGCGACCAGGGTCGGCCGGCGGGGCGGGCCGGGCGGCGGCGGCGGGTAGGGGCCGCCGGAGCGCGGACCGCGCAGCGGACCGGCCGCGGGATGCCCGGCGGGGCCGGACGGGGGATGCGCCGCCGGTGCGGACCGCGGCCGGCCGGCCGGGGGCGAGCCGGGGGCGAGCGCCCCGGGGGCCCGGCCGGACGGTGGACGCGCGCCGGTGGACGGTGCCCCGAAGCCGACGTAGGGCGCGGCCTGCTCCACCGACGGGGCGCCGGAGCGCGCCGGCACCTCGGCGGGGGCCTGCGGCTCCCGGCGGGAGAACCGCTCGGCCAGCCGCTCCGCGACGCTCGGCGTGGCGCTGACCTGCGGCGCCGCCGACGATCCGGGACCCCGCCCGGCCCGCGACGAGCCGGTCGGCACGGCCCGCGGCTCCGGCGGCGCGTCCCGGGCGGCCCGGATCCGGTCGATCCGGGCCCGGGACGGGGGCGGGAACATCGGGACGACCAGCACGCCGAGCAGGCTGCCGCCGAGGATGCCGACCCACAGGTGCTCGGCGGTCCCGGCCGGGACGGCCGCGGTCAGCACGATCAGCGAGAACAGCGGCAGCCAGAAGAACTTGGCGGGCCAGCGCGGCCCGCGGCGCAGCGCGGTGCGGGCCTGGACGGCGACCAGCATGACCGCCAGCAGCGGCACGATCCCGAGCAGCACGACGGCCGTCACCGAGGTGACGACGTCGCCGCCGCCGATCGCACCGGCGACGCTGCCCCGGCCCAGGTAGCTGCTCTGGGTGCCGACGATCTCGCAGGTCGTCACCCGGATCGAGTCGGTGGCCGAGGCGGACAGCCCGGGCACCACCGGGTCACCCGCGGTGGCCCGGGCGAACACCCCGCCGGCCCCGACGAACACGGCGAGCGGGAGCAGGCCAGCCGCCAGCACGCCGATCCCGCCGATCAGCACCGACTCGGCGACGCCGTACCCGGACGACGAGCCGGAGCCGATCCGGCGGCGGATCAGCGCGACGACCGCGGCCCCCGCGGTGGGCAGCAGGCCGGCCAGCACGCCGAGGGCGGTGACCGACCACGCCCAGTCGCCGGGACAGACGTCCGGGATGCCGAGACCCCGGATACCGTTCAGCACCCCGGCGACGAGCGCCACCAGCGCGTCCACGCCCGCACCTACCCCTCGTCACCGGTTCCGCCGACTCCGGACGGCGGACCGGCCGGACCCCCCACTATGGCATCACACGGGTGGCGGACGGTCCGCGCACCGCGCGCAGCAGTACGACCGGTGGAAACGGCGGGCGGATCAGCGCAGGAACAGGTCGAGATCGGTGTTGAAGCGGTCGAGCAGCCCGGCCAGCGACTCCCGGTCGGAGTCCGGCCAGTGCGCGATCACGTCGCGCAGCGGTGCCAGGCGCGCGGCCCGGACCTGCTCGCGGGCGGCCATCCCGGCCGGGGTGAGCTCGACGCTGACCGAGCGCGGGTCGCGCTCGTGCGGGGAGACCTCCACCAGGCCGGCCCGGGAGAGCCGGGACACCTGGCGGCTGGCGGTCGGCTTGCTGACGCCGAGCTTGCCGGTCAGGGCGGTGAGGGAGAGCGCGCCCTCGTCGTCGAGCAGCATCAGGACCGGGTAGGTGTAGCGGTCCACGGCCTCGTTGGAGCCGTAACCGTGTGCCCACACCGACTCCATGGTGCGCCGGACGAGCAGGGTGATCTGCTTCTCCAGCGACTGCAGCGAGTCCTCGGATCGGTTGGAGCGCTCGACGGCGTCGAGGTCGTCGCGCTCGGCCGTGGCGACACTGCCAACGGTCATGTCGTCGTCAATCGGGCCAATCGGACGTTCCGTCATGTTTCGAATGCTACACACGTTGCGGATCGCAATATTCGGGTTCGCAATCATGTAAGAGGATCGAAAGGTTCCTTGCATGCGTTGGGCTGTTCGGGCTAATCGCGATACCTGCTCGGTTTTCTCGCGTGGCCCCGGCAGCGGACCTCTGGTTCGGTGAGGGGACCCCCGACGAGAGGACCGCCGATGGGCCTCACCCGTTCCGACGGACCACTGTCGCCGCACGCGCCGGCGACGGTCAACTACGCCCTCGACGGTCCGGCGCACAAGCTGCTGATGCACCCGTTCCCGCGGCGGGTCCGGGCCGAGCTGGCCGGCCGGACCGTGCTCGACACCCGGCGCGGGTTCCTGCTGCACGAGTCGAACCTGCTGCCGGTGCTCTACGTCCCCGAGGCGGACCTGGACGCGTCGACGCTGGTGGCGAGCGCGCACACGACGCACTGCCCGTTCAAGGGCGACGCCGCCTACCGCTCACTGCGGGTGGGCGACCGGACCGTCCCCGACGCCGTCTGGCACTACCCGGAGCCAGTGCCTGCGGCGGACTGGCTGCGCGGGCTGGCCGCCCTCTACTGGAACGCCGCCGACGCCTGGTACGACGAGGACGAGCAGGTCTTCGCCCACCTCACCGACCCCTACACCCGGGTCGACGTCCGGCCGACCGGGCGGCACGTCGTGGTCGCGCACGTCGCGGCCGACGGCCTCCGCACCGTGCTCGCCGAGTCGCACCGCCCGCTGGTGCTCTCCGAGACGGGCCTGCCCAACCGCTGGTACCTGCCACCGTCGGACATCACGGTGGACCTCTCCCCCGCCGACACCCGGACCCGGTGCCCGTACAAGGGCGAGGCCGCCTACGAGCACGCGGAGCTGCCGTCCGGCGTCCGGCTGGCGGACGCGTTCTGGCACTACCCGGACCCGCTGCCGGAGTCCGCCCGGATCGCCGGACTGCGCTGCACCACCGGCGGCCGCCGGGACGACGGCTCGGAGATCACCGTGACGGTCGACGGCGAGCCGGCCTGATCCCGGTGCCGCCGGGCGGCGGACCCGGTGGGTCAGTCCTCGTCCGGCACGAGCAGCGCCTCCAGCGCGGGCAGCGCCGCGACCAGCGCCGCGCGCTGGGCGGAGTCGAGCCGGTCCAGCCGCCGCGCGATCAGCGCGGTGCGGTGGCTGCGGACCTCCTGCAGGCAGGCCCGGCCGGTGCCGGCGATGCTGATCAGCACGCCCCGCGCGTCGCCCGGATCGGCGGCCCGCTCCACCATGCCCTGCTCGTCGAGCGCGGACAGCACCCGGGACATGGTCGGCGCCGTGACGCCCTCGCGCCGGGCCAGCTCGGAGAGCCGCAGCGGCCCGTGCTGCTCGACGGTGACCAGGGTGGACAGCTGCAGCGGCGGCAGCGTCTCGCTGCCGTCGATCCTGATCCGCCGGTTGAGCCGCCCGACCACCAGCCGCAACCGGGCGGCGAGCTCGTCGTCCCGGGTCTCCACGCCGCCGGTCACGGTCCCGCCACCGGAGTCAGCTCCCATCCGGACATCCTGCCAGCCGGACACGGAGCGACGGCACCGGCCTCGCCACGTGTCACAGTCGGTGAACGGAACGAGAGGAGAGAGCGTGCACGATCCCGTCGATCTCGCCGGACGGCTGGTCGCCCTGGACACCCGCGGCGGAGGTGAGCGGGTCGCCGCCGACCTGCTCGCCGATCTCCTCGACGACGGCGGCTTCGCGGTGTGGGTGACCGAGCCCGAGCCGGGCCGGGCGAACCTGGTGGCCCGCCGCGGCGCCGGCCCGCCGACCACGCTGACCGGGCACCTGGACACCGTCCCGGCCGATCCCGCCGGCTGGTCGTTCGATCCGCACGCCGGCGACGTCGTCGACGGGCGGCTGCGCGGGCGCGGGTCCACCGACATGAAGGGCGGCGTCGCCGCGATCACCGTCGCCGCGCTGCGCAGCGGGCCGGACGTCGGGCTGCAGCTGGTGTTCACCTTCGGCGAGGAGACCGGTGGCGACGGCGCGCGCACCCTCACCGATCTCGAGCCGTCGCCGCTGCTGCTGGTCGCCGAACCGACGTCGAACCGGGTGCTGCACGGCCACAAGGGCGTGCTGTGGCTGCGGCTGACCGCCGCCGGGGTCTCCGCGCACGGCTCGCGCCCCGAGCTGGGCCGCAACGCGCTCGTCACGCTGGCCCGCGCCGCGACCCGGCTGCACGACCACGACGGCTGGCCGGTCAGCCCCACCCACGGCCCGGCCACCTGCAACCCGGGCGTGCTGCGGTCGGGCACCCAGCCGAACCTGGTACCCGATCACGCCGAGCTGGAGCTGGACCTGCGGCTGGTCCCCGGGTTCGACGCCGGCGCCGCCCGCGCCGTCGTCGCCGGGCTCGCCGGGGACACCGGGCACCTCCGGACCGACACGATGATCGACCTGCCGGCGATCGGCACCGACCCGGCCGATCCGCGCGCCGCGCCGGCCGCCCGGGAGCTGGGCCACCGCGGCGGCGCCGCGGAGTTCGCGACCTACTTCACCGACGCCTCGGTGCTGGCGTCGCGGCTCGGCACCGGCGGCCGGGACTGCGCGGTGCTGGTCTGCGGGCCCGGCGACCCGGAGCTGGCGCACGTCACCGACGAGACCTGCTCGGCCGCGAACATCGCCGCCTGCACCGACGCGCTGGTCAGAGCTTGCGCAGCCGCACCCGGGTGACGTTGTGGTCGGGCCCCTTGGTCAGCACCAGGCTGGCCCTCGACCGGGTCGGCAGGATGTTCTGCTCCAGGTTCGGCGCGTTGATCGACGCCCAGATCGTCTCCGCGCGGGCCACCGCGGCGTCGTGGTCCAGCTCGGCGTACCGCCGGAAGTAGGACTGCGGGTCCCGGAACGCGGTCCCCCGCAGCCGCAGGAACCGCTCCACGTACCAGCGCCGGACGTCCGCGGTGGCGGCGTCGACGTAGACCGAGAAGTCGATGAAGTCCGACACCGTCAGCGCACCGGCCACCGCGGGCTGCAGCACGTTCAGCCCCTCGATGATCAGGATGTCCGGGCTGCGGACGACCAGCCGGGCGTCCGGCACGATGTCGTAGACCAGGTGCGAGTACACCGGCGCCGTCACCTCGGGCCGGCCGCCCTTGATCTCCGAGACGAACCGCAGCAGCTTGCGGCGGTCGTAGGACTCCGGGAAGCCCTTGCGCTCCATCAGGCCGCGCCGCTCCAGCTCGGCGTTCGGGTACAGGAAGCCGTCGGTGGTGACCAGCTCGACGTTCGGGTGCTCCGGCGAGCGGGCCAGCAGCAGCTGCAGCAGCCGCGCGGTGGTCGACTTGCCGACCGAGACCGAGCCGGCGATGCCGATCACGAACGGCGTGCGGGCGCTGGCCGCGCCGAGGAACCGGCGGTAGGCGCGGTAGAGCCGGCCGCCCTCCTCGACGTGCAGGTTCAGCAGCCGCGACAGCGGCAGGTAGACCTCGCGGACCTCGTCGAGATCGACGAAGTCGCCGAAGCTGCGCAGCCGGTCGAGCTCCTCGGCGGACAGCGGGACCCGGGTCGACGACGCCAGCTGCGACCACGAGCGCCGGTCGAAGTCGACGAACGGCGACGCGCTGCCCTTCGCCAGGCCGGACGGTTTTCGCCCCCGGTACTGCGGGGCCGGGTCGGACGCCGCCGCCGTCACTGGGTCACCGAGGTCAGGGCGTACTCGACGACCTGCGCCGGGCTGGACAGGATGTGCACCACCGCGTCGGCGACGACGGCCGGGTCCAGCCCGACCGCGGCCAGCCGCTCGGCGTAGCGGTCCCGCAGCGGCCCGTCCGGCCAGTCGTCGACGATCCCGGTGCGCACGAACCCGGGCGAGACCGTGGTGACCCGCACGCCGCGCGGGGCCAGCTCCATCCGCAGGCCCTCGGACACCGCGTGCACCGCGTGCTTGGACGCCGCGTAGACGGCGCCCGCGGCGGTCGGCACCCGGCGCCCGGACATCGACGAGATCGACACCACCGCCGGATCGGTGCCCGCCACCAGGTACGGCGCGGCGGACCGGGTGAGCACCAGCAGCGCCACCACGTTCAGGTCGAACATCCGCCGCCAGTCCTGCGGGGAGGCCATCGGCTGCTCCCCCGCCGCCGGGGCGACCTCGCCGGCGTGGAACACCCCGGCCGCGTTCACCAGCGCGTCCAGCCCGCCCAGCGCGGCGGCCGCCGTGCCGACCGCGGCCGGCACGGCGTCGTCGTCGGTGAGATCGACCGGCACCGCGACCGCACCGGGCAGCTCGTCGGCCAGCGCGCCGAGCCGGTCGGCCCGGCGGGCCAGCAGCCCGACCCGGGCACCCCGGGCGGCGAGCGCCCGCGCGGTCGCCTCGCCGATCCCGGCCGACGCGCCGCTCACCAGCACGCGGCGACCGGCCAGGGGCGACCCGCCGGGATCGGGTCCCGGTGTCGCGGACGGGGGCGTCGTCGCCGTGGTCATGGCTGACCAACCTAGCCCCCGACCGGTTCCCGTACGGCGTGACATCACTCGCAGCTCCCGCCGCGCGCCGCCCGCGGCCGCTCCGTATCGTCGTGCACCGTTGCAGCCCGCACCCGCCGTCCGGAGTGTCCCCGGTGACCGTCCTGCTCTCGTTGCTCGGCCTGCTCGCCGTGCCGGTGCTCACGCTGGGGACCGCGGTGTCGGTCGCGTCCGAGTTCTCGCTGACCGCGCTGGAGCGCAGCCGGATCGAGTCCGCCGTCGCCCGGCTCGGCGACCGCCGCACCCGGGCCGTCCGGCGCGCCCACGCGACCCTGTCCTTCCAGCTCTCCGGCTGCCAGCTCGGCATCACCGCGACCACCCTGGCCACCGGCTACATCGCCGAGCCGGCGATCGCCGGCCTGATCCGCCCGGGGCTGGAGGCGATCGGGCTGCCCGGCGGCTGGGCGTCCGGCTCGGCGACCGCGCTGTCGCTGGTGGTGGCCACCGTGCTGTCGATGGTGTTCGGCGAGCTGGTCCCCAAGAACCTGGCGATCGCGCACCCGCTGGAGGTCGCCCGGGCGGTGGTCTGGCTGCAGGCCGGGTTCGCGTCGGTGTTCCGGCCGCTGATCACCGGGCTCAACACGGCGGCGAACGCGATCGTGCGGCGGCTCGGCGTGGAACCCGCCGAGGAGCTGCGCTCGGCCCGCTCCCCCGACGAGCTGAGCTCGCTGGTCCGGGCGAGTGCCGCCAGCGGCAGCCTCGATCCGGCCACCGCCGCGCTGCTGGACCGGTCGCTGCGGTTCACCGACCGCACCGCGGGCGACCTGATGACGCCGCGGCCCCGGGTGGAGACGATCGACGCCGACGGCACGGTGTCCGACCTGGTCGCGCTCGCCCGGCGCTCCGGGTTCTCCCGGTTCCCGGTGGTCGACGGCGACCCGGACGTCCCGCTCGGCCTGGTGCACGTCAAGCAGGCGTTCTCGGTGCCGGCCGCCGAACGGGCGTCCACCCGGGCGCGCGAGCTGGCCCGGCCGGTGGAGACGGTGCCGTCGTCGCTGGACGGGGACCTGCTGATGACCCGGTTGCGCGCGGCCGGCCTGCAGACCGCGGTGGTCGTCGACGAGTACGGCGGCACCGCCGGGCTGGTCACCATGGAGGACCTGGTGGAGGAGATCGTCGGTGACGTCCGCGACGAGCACGACCGCGCCGAGCAGGTCCGGGTCCGCAGGCTCGGCGACGGCTGGGTGCTGTCCGGGCTCATGCGGCCCGACGAGGTGCTCGCCGCGACCGGCTTCCGGATGCCGGCGGGCGGCTACGAGACCCTGGCCGGGCTGGTGCTCGCCGAGCTCGGCCGGATCCCGGACGCCGGCGACGACCTGGTGCTCGACGGCTGGCGGCTGACCGTGCTGCGCCGCACCCGGAACCGGGTCGCCGAGATCCGCCTCGTCCGCGAGCCGGTGCAGCCGTCGTGAGCACCGGGGACCTGCTGGCGCTGCTCGCGGCGATCGCGCTGCTCGGGGCGAACGCGTTCTTCGTCGCCGCCGAGTTCGCCCTGATCTCCGCCCGGAAGGACCGGCTGGAGGCGATGGCCGAGGCCGGCTCGGCGGGCGCCCGCACGGTGCTCGACTCCGCGCACGACCTGTCCCGGATGCTGGCCGCGTCCCAGCTGGGCATCACGATCGCGTCGCTGCTGCTCGGGCGGCTCGGCGAACCGGCGGTGGCGCACCTGATCGACGGCCCGCTGGCCGCGCTCGGGGTGCCCGCCGCGCTCGCGTACCCGATCGCGTTCGGGATCTCGCTGCTGCTCGTGGTGGTCGCGCACATGCTGCTCGGCGAGATGGTGCCCAAGAACATCGCCATCGCCGGGCCGGAGCGGGCGGCGATCGTGCTGGTCCCGACGTTCCTGGTGTGGACGGCGCTGGCGCGGCCGTTCGTCGAGCTGTTCAACCGGATGGCGAACGGGACGCTGCGGCTGGCCGGGGTGACCCCGAAGGACGAGCTGGAGACCGCGTTCACCTCCGGCGAGCTGTCCGAGATGATCGACGACGCACGCCGCGAGGGCCTGCTCGACGACGACGAGTCCGCCCGGATCGGCCGCACGCTGGCCTCCGCCGAGTCGACCGTCGCCGACGTCGACGGGCTGGTCGTCGGCCTGGACGACCTGGTCTGCCTGGACGGCTCGCCCACCGTCGGGGCGCTCACCGCGGCCGTCGGGCGCACCGGGTTCTCCCGGTTCCCGGTCCGCAACGCGCACGGCAGGCTGACCGGCTACCTGCACGTCAAGGACGTGCTGGATCTCGCCGACGCGGACGCCGCCACCATCCCGCCGCAGCGGGTGCGCGCGCTGCCGCCGGTGCCGGTCGGGGCCCGGCTGGACGAGGCGCTCACGATCATGCGCGAGGCCAGGGCGCACCTGGCGCGGGCCGTCGACGACCGGGACCGCACGGTCGGCGTGGTCACCCTGGAGGACGTCACCGAGGCGTTCGTCGGGACCGTCCGGGACGCCACGCACGCCCCGGACGCCCCGCCCTGAACACCGGCCGGACCATCGGGGCCCGTACCGTCGGCACCGTGGCGGAGCCGACCGAGGTGCTGGACGGGCCCGGATGGCGGGCCCGCGCCGAGGCGCACCGGCGGCGGGTCGCCGCCTGGACCGGACCGCACCGGGAGCGCCGCCGGCGCGGCGAGCCGCATCCGGTGTGGGACTTCCTGTTCACCTACTACTCGCACCGGCCGGCGCAGCTGGAACGCTGGGACCCGGGCCCCGGGGTGCTGCTCACCGGGGACGGCGCGGACGGCTTCCTGGACCGGCCCGGCTACCGGCGCACCGGCGACGGGGTGCTGCTCGATCCGGCCGCGCTGCCGCAGCGGCTGCGCGGCACCGCGGCGTTCGTGCACCGGCTGCTCACCGCGACCCGGTCCCGGGAGCCGCGGCTGGCCTGCTTCGGCCTGCACGAGTGGGCGATGGTCTACCGCACCGAGCGGCCGCGGCACGGGTCGGTGCCGCTGCGGCTGGGCGCGGCCGGCACCGACGCCGTCGTGGAGTCGCAGCGGATCAGCTGCTCGCACTTCGACGCCCACCGGTTCTTCACCGAGGCCGCCGCCCCGCGCAACACCCTGACCCCGACCCGGGAGACCCAGGCCGAGCTGGAGCAGCCGGGCTGCCTGCACGCCACGATGGACCTCTACAAGTGGGCCTACAAGCTGGCCCCGGCGGTCCCGTCGGAGCTGGTCGCGGACTGCTTCGCGCTGGCCGCGGACGTCCGCGAGCTGGACATGCGGGCCAGCCCCTACGATCTGGCCGCGCACGGGTTCACCCCGGTGCGGATCGAGACCGCCGAGGGCCGGGCCGGGTACGCCAGGGCGCAGGCCGGGTTCGCCGAGCGGGCCGCGCCGCTGCGGGACCGGCTGATCGACCTGGCGGCGGCCCTGCCGGAGCCGGTCGGCCGCTGAGTCGCGCGGGACCGGTCCGGCTCAGCCGGCGACCAGCCGGTCGACCGCCTCCGGCGCGAACACCGTGCGGACGACCAGCCGGGCCAGCCCGAGCGGGATGGCCCGCGGGCCCAGCGTGCTCGCCTCCACGACCGGCCGGGCGCGCTCGCTGACCGCGTCCAGGATCCGGGTGCGCACCCCGTCGACGACCGCGGGCAGCTCGCCCAGCACCCCGCCGAGCACCACCCGGTGCGGGTTGACCGTGGTCACCGTGGTGGCGAGCGCGGCGCCCAGCACGTCCGCGGCGGCGGCCAGCTCCGCGCCCACCCGCGGCCGCCCCGCCCCGGCGACCAGGTCGTCGAGGGTGCGGTAGCCGTCGCCGCCGAGCCTGCCGAGCAGCGCCCGGCCCGACGAGTAGGCGGCGAGGCAGCCGTGCCGCCCGCACCGGCAGACCGGTTCGGGGACCGGGCCGCCGACCCGCACGTGCCCGATGTCGCCCGCGATGCCCGCGGCGCCGCGCATCACGTCGCCCCCGACGACGATGCCGCAGCCGATGCCGGTCGCCACCTTCACCGCGACCAGCGTCTCGTCGTCGGACCGGCTCTCCCCGACGGCGGCGGCCCGGGCGTCGTTCTCCACCACCACCGGCAGCCCCCACCGGCGCCCGACGGTCGCCACCACGACGCCCGGCGCCCACCCGGGCAGCGGGGTCACCGGCAGCACCATCCCGGTCGCCGGATCGACCGCCGCCGGGATGCCGATCCCCACGCCGGCCGGCCGCTCCCCCGGGCCGCCGCCGGCCAGCAGCGCGTCCGCCGCGTCGAGGGCGGGCCCGAGCACCGCGTCCGGGCCGTCGGTGAGCCGGCACCGCAGCTCGGCGAAGCGCAGCTCGGTCCCGGCGAGGTCGGTCACGCTGACCCGGACGTGGGTCTGCCCGATGTCCACGGTCAGCACCACCCGGCCGCGGTCGTCGAACCGGATCCGGCGGGCCCGCCGGCCGCCGGTCGCGCCGAGGCTCTCCCCCTCGTAGACCAGCCCGTTCCTGGTGAGCGCGTCGAGCCGGGTCACCAGGGTGCCGCGGGACATCCCGGTCTCCTCGAGCAGCTGCGCCCTGGACAGCCCGCCGCGCTCGCGGACCAGCGCCACCAGTGCGCCGTGGCTCGCCACCACCGTCATCCGTCCCCCGTCCGGTTGACATCCCCCACTTCTGTCCGTTCAATGTACCGAAGTTTTCCGTCCACTGATTGAACAAAAGATCGGGGTCAACGATGACGCCAGTCGCGGTGTCCCGCCGCGCGTTGCTGGGGGCCGCACTCGGCATCCCGCTGCTGTCGGCGTGCGCGGGCTTCGACACGAGCGGCGCCGCCGGTGCCGGATCGGTCGGGTTCCTCTCCACCCAGTTCACGCCGGTCGAGGAACGCCGGCGCTACGAGCAGGCACTGCGCGAGCACCTGCGCGTCGACGTCGCCTACAACCCGGTCGAGGCCGGGGTGTTCGCCACCACCATCCGCAGTCAGGTCGAGTCCGGCCGGGTCGGCACCGGCCTGGTCGGCGGGCTGCACGGCCACCTGGCACCGGTCGCCGACCAGCTCGACGACGTCGACGACCTGCTGGCCGACCTGACCGCCGCCGGATACTCCGACGAGGTGCTGGACCTGGCCCGGCTGGGCGGCGCAACGGCGAAGTACGTGCCCTGGATGCAGGCGACCTACGTGGTGGCCGTGCACCGGCGGGCGCTGGACCACCTGCCGCCCGGGGTGGACGTGCAGCATCTCGACTACGACGGCTACCTGCGCTGGGCGCAGGCCGCGGCCGCCGCCGAGGGACGGCCGGTGTTCGGCATCCCGGCCGGCCCGAACGGGCTGCACCACCGGTTCCACCAGGGCTACCTGCTGCCCAGCTTCACCGGCGGGCAGATCACCACCTTCACCACGCCGGACGCCGAGAGCGCCTGGGAGTACCTGCGTGAGCTGTGGGCGGTGACCGCGCCCGCGTCGACCAACTACGACTTCATGCAGGAGCCGCTCGCCCGCGGCGAGGTGCTGGTCGCCTGGGACCACGTCGCCCGGCTGGTCGGCGCGGTCGACCAGCGCCCCGACGAGTGGCTGATGGTGCCGGCCCCGCGCGGGCCGAAGGGGCTCGGCTACATGCTCATCGTCGCCGGTGTCGGGCTGCCCCGCGGGGGCGCCGAGCGGGAGCTCGCCGAGCAGGCGATCCGCGGCCTGTCCGATCCCGCCCTGCAGGTGGAGACGCTGCGGCAGAACGCGTTCTTCCCGGTCGTGCGCACCGAGCTGCCGACCGACCTGCCGGCCGGGATCGCCCTGGAGTCGGCAGCGGTGCGCGCCCAGCAGGAGGCCGACGACGCGATCCTGGCGCTCCCGCCGGTCGGGCTCGACTCCCGGGACGCCGAGGTCAGCCAGGTGTTCGCCAACTGCTTCACCCGGATCTGCCTGAACCGGGAGCCGGTCCGGGCGGTGCTCGGCTCGGAGGCCCGGACGCTGTCCGCGATCCTCGGCGAGCTGCGCGTGCCGTGCTGGGCCCCCGATCCGGTCGCCGACGTCTGCGAGGTGGGCTGATGAGCGCCACGATCACCCGGGAGACCCCGCCGCACACCGGCGGCCCACCGGTCCGGCCGCGCGCCGTGCCGTCGGTGGTCTGGCTGGTCGGGCCGTCGGTGGTGTTCATGGCCGCCCTGTTCGGCTGGCCGGTCGTCCAGGGCGTGCTGCAGGCGTTCACCGGCGCCGACGGCGGCCTCACCGGCGAGCACGTCGCCCGGATGGTCGCCGACCCGTACTTCTGGCCCGCCGTGCGCAACACGCTGCTGCTGATCGTGGTGCTGATCCCGGTGCAGTTCGCGTTCGCCGTGACGATGGCGCTGCTGCTGCGGGCCCGGCCACGGTTCGCCGGCGCCTACTTCTACCTGTGGGTCATCCCGCTCGCCGTCTCCGACCTGGCCGCCGGCCTGGTCTGGCTGGCGGTGTTCACCGACCGCGGCTACCTCAACTCGGCGCTCGCCACGATCGGCCTGGAACCGGTCGCCTGGCTGGCCTTCGACAATCCGGTCTCGCTGTTCGTCTGCGTGCTGGTCGCCGAGCTGTGGCGGGCCACCTCGCTGGTGCTGGTCATCGTGGTCGCCGGGCTGCAGGGCATCCCGAAGGACTACGAGGAGGCCGCCGCCGTGTTCGGCGCGGGCCCCTGGGAGCGGCTGCGCCGGGTCGTCCTGCCGCTGCTGCGGCCGAGCCTGCAGGTCGCGCTGATCCTGCGCACCATCCTGGCGTTCCAGACCTTCGCCGTGGCCCAGGCACTGACCGGGCAGAACTTCCCGCTGCTGGTCGGCGAGACCTACCGCTGGTACACGGGCCTGCAGAACCCGAACGTCGCCGCGGCGCTCGCCCTGGTCGTGCTCGTCATCTCGATGCTCACCTCGCTCGTCTACCTGCGCGCCCTGCGGGAGTCCCGATGACCCTCCAGCCCCTCCAGCCCCTTCAGCCCCGGCCCACACAGCCCGCCCCGCCCGACCCGGCCCCGCTGCGCGCCCGGCGCCGGGCCCGGATCGCGCTGCAGGCCGCCTGCCTCGCGATCACCGCGTTCATGGCGGTGCCGCTCTACCTGATCGCGCTCGCCGCGCTGTCCAGCCGGGAGTCGCTCAACCGGTTCCCGCTGTCGTTCCTGCCGACCGACCTGTCGGTGCAGACGCTGGGGACCTTCCTGACCTCGACCGGCGTGCTCGCGTCGTTCGGCAACTCGATGATCGTCGGCCTCGGGACGCTGCTGCTGTCCTCGCTGGTCGGGGTGCCCGCCGCGTACGCGCTGGCCCGGGTCGCCTTCCGCGGCAAGGAGCCCTACCAGCTGTTCCTGCTGTTCACCAGGGCGCTGCCGATCGTGGTGCTGTCGGTCCCGCTGGCCCGGCTGTTCCTCACCGCCGGGGTGTACGACACGACGTACGCGGTGATCCTGCTGCACTCCGCGATCGCGCTGCCCACCACGATCCTGATCGTCGCCAGCGTGTTCGTCGCCGTACCGGTCGACGTCGAGGAGGCGGCCCGGGTGTTCGGCGCCACCCCGCTGCAGGCGTTCCGCACGGTCGTCGCGCCGATGGCGCTGCCCGGCATCGCCGCCGCGTCGATCTTCACCTTCGTCATGAGCTGGAACGAGGTCCTGGGCGCCTCGATCCTCACCCTCAACCACCGGACGCTGCCCGCGCAGGTGCTCACCTCGCTCGCCGACTCGCCGCTGGCCTACCGGTTCGCCGGCGGCTTCGCCCTCGTCCTGCCCGCCCTGATCTTCATCGCGGTGATGCGCCGCTACCTGACCAACATGTGGGGGTCGACGATCCGATGAGCTCCGTCTCCATCAGGAACGTGCACAAGACGTACCCGGGCGGCACCGACCGGGCCACCGACGACGTCTCGCTGGACATCGCCGACGGCGAGTTCCTCGTCCTGCTCGGGCCGTCCGGCTGCGGGAAGACCACCCTGCTGCGGATGCTCGCCGGGCTCGAGCTGCCCGACGGCGGCTCGATCGCGATCGGCGGCCGCGACGTCACCTACCTGCCCGCGCACCGCCGGAACCTGTCGATGGTGTTCCAGTCCTACGCGGTGTTCCCGCACCGCTCGGTGCGCGACAACATCGCGTTCGGGCTGACCACCCGCCGCGCCGGCCGGGCCGAGATCGACCGGCAGGTGGCCTGGGCGGCCGAGCTGCTGCAGCTCACCCCCTACCTGGACCGCAAGCCGGCCCAGCTGTCCGGCGGGCAGCGCCAGCGGGTCGCGGTCGCCAGGGCGATCGTGGTCGACGCCGACGTGCTGCTGATGGACGAGCCGCTGTCGAACCTGGACGCGCTGCTGCGCATGGAGTTCCGGACCGAGCTGAAGAAGATCGTCCAGGACCTCGGCGTCACCACCGTGTACGTCACCCACGACCAGGGCGAGGCGCTGTCGCTGGGCGACCGGGTCGCCGTCATGCGTTCCGGCCGGATCGTGCAGCTCGGCGATCCGCTGGCCGTCTACGACACCCCGTCCGAGAAGTTCGTCGGCGGCTTCCTCGGCTCCCCGCCGATGAACTTCCTGGCCGCGACGCTCACCCCGGACGGCGACCGGATCGACGTCGCCGGGACGGACCTGCCCGCCCCCGCCGCGCTGCGCGGCAGCGCCGGGCGGGACGTGCTGCTCGGCGTCCGGGCCGAGAACATCGAGATCGCCGGGACCGGCGGGGACGCGCCCGCCGGCACCCTGCCCGCCCGGCTGGAGGTGCGCGAGCCGACCGGCTCGGCGGTGCTGCTCACCGTCAGCGCGGGCGACCGGGAGCTGAAGGTGAGCGCACCGGCGTCGTTCCGGGCCGATCCCGGCGACGTCGTCCACCTGCGCCTGCCACCGCACACCCTGCGCCTCTACGACGCCGCGACCCACCAGCTGATGGAGAACCGACCCTCGTGAGCACCACCGCCGCCGTCGATCCCGGGACGCTCCGGTCCGCCGCCGTCGAGGTCCTGCGCCGCAACGACCTGGGCACGATGACGACCGCCGCCCCCGACCTCTACCCGCACCAGTGGAGCTGGGACTCCGCGTTCGTCGCGATCGGGCTGGCCCGGATCGACGTGCCGCGCGCCGCGACCGAGCTCCGGTCGCTGCTCGCCGCCCAGTGGAGCACCGGGATGGTCCCGCACATCGTCTTCTCGCCGTCGTCGACCGACTACTTCCCCGGGCCGGACCGGTGGGGCACCGACGAGGTCGCCGCCCGCCCGGCCGGCTACCGCACGTCCGGCATCTGCCAGCCGCCGGTGCACGCGATCGCGTTGCGGCACATCCTGGACCGCGGCCGGGAGAACGGCGGCGCGGACGCCGCCGAGGCGGAACGGCTGGTCGCCGGCTCGCTGGACGGCTGGCTCGCCTGGCACCGCTGGCTGGCCTCCGCGCGGGACCCGGACGGCGTCGGGCTGGTGGAGATCCACCACAGCTGGGAGTCCGGGTTCGACAACTCGCCGCGCTGGGACGGCCCCTACGCCCGGATCACGCCCGGCCCGCTGCCGCCCTACCGGCGCCGCGACGTGCTGCACGTCGGTTCGGCCGGAGAGCGCCCCACCGACACCGAGTACGACCGCTACCTGTGGCTGGTCGAGCAGATGCGCTCGGTCGCCTACGACGACGCCGCGACCGGCTCGACGGTCGACTTCCGGGTGCGCGACGTGTTCTTCTCCGCGGTGCTCGCCGCCGCGGCCGGGACACTCGCCGGCATCTGCGACGAGTTCGGCAGGCCGGACGACGCCGCCGAGCAGCGCCGCACCGCCGCCCGGTTCCGGGCGGGCGTCGCCGGCACGGTGGACCCGGCGACCGGGCTGGCCCGCGACTTCGACGTCCGGGCGGGCGAGTGGATCGGCGCCGAGACGATCGCCGGGTTCGCCCCGCTGGTCGCCGGCGGCGAGCCCGGTCTGCTCGCCGCCCAGCGTGCACTGCTGCGCTCGGCACGCTGGGCGGGGCATCCCGGGCTCCGGTTCCCGCTGCCGCCCTCGACGTCGCCGGAGAGCCCGGACTTCCGGGCCCGCACCTACTGGCGGGGCCCGGTGTGGCCGTTCCTGGTGCTGCTGCTCGGCTGGGCCGCCCGCCGCGACGGCGACGACGCCCTGCACGCCGACCTGCGGGCGGCGGCGCTGGCCCAGCTCACCGACCTGACGTTCGCCGAGTACTACGAGCCCTTCACCGGTGAGGCGCTGGGCAGCCACGCCCAGGCGTGGACGGCGGCCGCGGCGCTGGAGTGGCTGGCCTGACCGGCAGCTCGGTCAGGCGGACACCACCTGGTCCAGCACGCCGTCGCGGGCCGAGGCCACCAGGTCCGAGAACTGGTCGACGCTCATCTGGATCCGCTGCCCGAAGTCGTCGGTGATCACGATCCGCTTCTCCGGGGCGGCGGCCTCGTCGACGTAGAGCTCGGGGCAGCCGCAGTTGCAGCTGCCGCAGAAGGTGGCGATGTGACGCATGCGGGTGCTCCCCTCTCGGACGGCGCGCGGACGGACATCCGCGCCGTCGGGAGGGGTCGCCCGCGGGGTTCCGCCGGTTCCCGATGTCACCCGATGGAATCAGCCGGTCACCCGTCGGTCAGGATCGCGGGACGTCCCGGCGGCGGTGGCCGGTGACCCGGGCGGACCGCAGCCGGTTCACCGCGGCGGCGACCTCGTGCCTGCGGGGCACCGCGAAGTCGGCGAGCGTGCCGTGCGCGATCGCGGCGGCGCCGTCGCGGCGCAGGTCGTCGTCGAGCCGGTCGAGTGCCTCGGCGAGGGTGCGGCCGTCCAGCGTCAGGTGCGCCAGGGCCAGCCCGATCCCGGTGGTCTGCGACGGGTCGGCCAGCTGGGACACCGCGGACAGGTCGATGTCGTCGGCGCCGAAGGTGAGCCGCCCGCGGCCGCGGGCGGTGATCTTGCGGCGCCCGCGGACCTGCGGATCGACGCTCGCCGGATCGAACACCCGGTGCCCGAACGCCGGGAAGCCGGCGTCGTCGGCGTCCGGCGCCACCCCGGCGATCTCCCGGGCCCGCCCGGTGACCTCGGTGACCCGGTAGTCCTGCAGCAGGATCACCGTGTCGGCCCGGTCCAGGTAGTCCCCGGAGCCGCCCATCACCAGCACCGTGGACACGCCGTGCTCGCGGTGCAGCGGGCGGACCCGGTCGACGAACGGCACCAGCGGCTCGGCCGAGATCAGCTCGCGCATCCGGGCGTCCCGGATCATCACGTTGGTCGCCGAGGTGTCCTCGTCGACGAGCAGCGTGTCGGCGCCGGACTCGAGTGCCTCGATCGTCGACGCGGCCTGCGAGGTCGAGCCGGACGCCGACGGCGTCGAGAAGTCGTCGGTCGGCCGGCCGGACGGCAGGTCGGAGACGAACGCGCGGACGTCCACCCGCTGCACCGACCGCTCGTCCTCGGCCCGGACCGAGACGGTGTCCGGCCGGGTCACGACGAGCTCCCGGCCGTCGCCGGGGACGTGGTCGTACACCCCGGTCTCCAGCGCCCGCAGCAGGGTGGACTTGCCGTGGTAGCCGCCGCCGACGATCAGCGTGACGCCCTCGGGGACGCCCATCCCGCGCACCGGGCCGCGGTTCGGGGTGTGCAGGGTGACCCGCAATGATTCCGGCGCCTCGAACGGGACGGCGTCGCGCAGCGGGCGGTCGTCGATGCCGGAGGCGCGGGGCAGCACGGCGCCGTCGGCGACGAACCCGGTCAGGCCCTCGGCGCGCAGCGCGTCCCGCAGCGCGCCGGCGTCCTCGACCGTCTCGACGAACTCCACCGCCCGGTCGCGGTCGGCGTTCGTCCAGGTCAGCGCGCTGTGCACGGCGGCGGGGAGGTCGTCGGTCAGGGTCCGCGCGGCGGCGTGCCCGGCGATCCGGCGGCCGTGCCCCGGCAGCGGCATCCCCAGCTCGACGACGACGTCGCCGGACTCCCGGTCGATCCGGATCGCGCTGCGCTCCAGCACCTCCTGGCCGCCGGCGTCGACCGTCAGCGGGGTGTCGCGCAGGGCGGCGCGCAGCGCGCGGAGCAGGAACCCGCCGAGCGCCCTGGCCCGCACCGGGGTCCGGTACAGCTCGTCGGGCAGCTCCGCGGTCGCCGCGGGCACGGTGATCCGCAGCCGCGACGGCGGCGCGAACGGATCGGCCTGGACCTTGCGGACCGCCAGCTCGACGCCGTCGAACGACCAGCGCCCGGTGAGACCCTTGTAGGCGCCGTAGCCCGAGCCGTCCAGGCCGTGCAGCCGGGCGGCGAGCTCCCGGCCGTCGCCCTGCACACCGGACGGCGGCGGGACGGCCGTGCGACGATCGCGGCGGGTGCGGTGCGTGCGGGTCATGCGGTCCTCTCCGGACGGGTCTGCGGTCCCACCGTAGGTACCCGGCCGTGCCGGTTCACACCCGTGCCGGTTCACACGCGTGCCGGTTCACACGCGTGCCGGTCCGCAGCCTGGCCGGCCGCCCGGTCCCGGGCGCCCGCATGCCCGCCCCGCGTAGCGTTCCGTCCTGCAATCACCCTGTTCAGGCGGGTCCTGCTCACCCGAGTGGTTCGTCCCCGAACGCCGGTCGGTAGCCTGACCCGTCGTGTTGTCGCGTATGTCCGGAGTCCACCTCGCGCGTGGCGCGGCGATCGGTGTCGTCGAGACGATCCCCGGCGTCAGCGGCGGGACGATGGCCCTCGTCGTCGGGATCTACGAGCGGCTGATCGCCCAGGCCGGCCACCTGGTGGGCGCGGTCCGCGGCCTGCTCCCCGGCCAGGCCGGCGGCGACGTCCGGCCGCGCGAGCAGCTCCGCCGGCTGGACTGGGGCCTGCTGGTGCCGGTCGCGGTCGGGATGATCCTGGCCGTCGTGCTGGCGTCGCGGGTGCTGCCCGACCTGATCGAGGCGCATCCGGTCGGCTCCCGGGCGGTGTTCTTCGGGATGGTCGCCGCCTCGGTCGCGGTGCCGCTGCGGATCACCGGGATGCTGCGCGGCTGGCGCGAGTGGTCGATCGTGGTCGTCGCCTTCGCGGTGACGTACCTGGTGAGCAGCCTGCCGCCGGCCGCGGGCGACGGGCGGCCGCCGTACGTCCTGATCGGGCTCGCCGCCGCCATCGCCATCTGCGCGCTGGTGCTGCCCGGCTTCTCCGGCTCGTTCCTGCTGCTGGTCTTCGGGCTCTACGAGCCCACCCTGCGCGCGGTCGCCGAGTTCGACATCGCCTACATCGCGGTCTTCGCGCTCGGCGCGATCGTCGGGCTGGGCACCTTCGTCTCGCTGCTGCAGTGGCTGCTGGAGCACCACCGCCGCACCCTCATGGTGATCATGGTGGGCGTGCTGCTGGGTGCGCTGCGGGCGCTGTGGCCCTGGCAGGACGACGCCCGCGGCGTCCTCGCCCCGGACCCGGGCTGGATCGCGATGCTGGTCCCGGCGCTGCTCGGCGCCGCGCTCGTGATCGGCATCATGGTGCTGGAGCGCCGGGTCGAGCCGCGCACCGAGCCCGCCCCGGTGGGCGCCTCGGGGCCCGCCCATGTGTCCGATTCGGGGCCCGCCCCGGTGTCGTCTTCGGGGCCCGCCCCGGTGTCCGCCGAGGAGGAGACCCGGTTCCTGCGCCCGGTCCGCCCCGCCGAGGGATCCGGCGGCCCGGACGCCGACGTCACCCGCCCGCTCCCCCGGATCGACCGGCGGGACGGCCCCGGAAACCCTTGACCTGAAGCCGGGTTCACCTCCGAGGATCGCTCGCATGAGCATCTTCAGCGACAGCGAGCTCGGATACCTGCGCGGGACCGGGCGGCTCGCCCGGCTCGCCACCATCGGCCCGGACGGCGGCCCGCAGATCCGCCCGGTCGGCTACCTGGTGAACCCGGACGGCACGATCGACGTCGGCGGCATCGACAACCCGGCCACCCAGAAGTGGCGCAACGTGCGGCGCGACCCGCGGGTCGCGCTCGTCGTCGACGACACCGGGGACGGCCCCGGCTGGTCGCCGCGCTGGGTCGAGGTGCGCGGCACCGCCGAGCTGCTGCCCGGCGAGGTGCCCGGCGGGCCGTTCCGCGGCGGGGCGCCCGGCGTGATCCGGATCCGGCCGCAACGGGTGCTGGCGCAGGTCGACGGCACCTCGCACAACCGCACCGTGCAGGGCGAGCACCGCGACCCCGCGGCACCGGCGACACCGGCACCGTGACACCAGCACCGGGACACCGGCACCGGCACCGGCACCGGCACACGAGCACCGGCATCGGCACCGTGACACCGAGATCGGCCACCCCGGCACCGTGACACCGAGATCGGCCACCCCGGCACCGTGACACCGAGACCGGCCACCGTGACCCCGGCACCGGCACCGGCACCCGCCCTGGCTCCGGCACCGGCCCCCGCCCCGGCACCGGCCCCCGCCCCGGCTCCGGCACCGGCCCCTCCCGGGCCCGGGTGAGCCGACCGGCGCTCGCCGCACCGTGCGGTGCCGGGAGGCCCGGGTGCCCGCTCAGGCCGGGCGCGGCAGCCACTCCGGGCGGGACGAGCCGCGCGGCACGAGCACCGTCCGGTACTCGCCGGGCGTCGCCGTCATCGTCACCTGGTCGGTGACGCCCTGGTAGTGCCCGAGCGGGGTGGACGCGGCGAAGGTCTCCGGATCGGGGTAGGCGTGCTCCGTCCCGGTCCCGGCGACCTCCCGGGCGTAGCCGAGATCGAACACGCCGAGCTCCAGCATCCACAGCGCGGCCCGCACCAGCGACACCTCGACCGCCCACGAGCCGCCCTCGGTCGCGCGCCTGCGCAGCGCCGCGCAGATCCCGGTCGCGGTCAGCCAGGACACGATGTAGTCGTTGACGACCAGGATCGGGGACAGTCGCGGCCGCCCGCCGCCGCCCTCCAGCGTCATCATCCCGACCAGGGTGCCCGCGGACTGGTCGAAGCCGATCCGGTCCGCCCACGGACCGTGCGGGCCGTGCAGGGTGGTGGTGGCGTGCACGATCCCCGGCCGCACGGCCGCGGCCTCGGCGGCGGAGAGGCCGATCGAGTCCAGGTAGCCGGGCCGCCGGTTGGCGTGGAACACGTCGGCGCCGGCGAGCAGCCCGCGCAGCAGCGCCCGGCCGTCCGCCGAGCGCGGGTCCACCGTGCAGGAGCGGACGCCGACGTTCGCGCTGACGTAGGTGGTGTCGTGCTCGAACTCGTCGGGCCGCCACACGTTCAGCACGTCGGCGCCGTGCAGGGCGAGCGACCGGCCGGTGCCCGCCCCGGCGATCACGTGCCCCATGCCGAGCGCGCGCAGCCCGTCCAGCGGCAGGTCGGCGCGGCCGCGGACCGGGAACGGCTCGGGCGGGGCGTCCCCGATCCGGCGCAGTGTGATCGGCGGGGTGTCCGCGATCGCGGCGTGCTGGGCGGTGCCCAGCCATTCCTGCGGGGTCCGGGCCATCGGCAGCACGATCCCGGCCGCCGCCGCGGCCTCCTCCAGCTCCGCGGCGTCCCACCGGCGGATCGCGTCGGCGACGCCCGCCTCGGGTGCCCCGAGGAAGGTCTCGGCGGCGTGGCGCAGCTTCGGGTACGGGTTGAGCGGCATCACCCAGCGGCCGTCCCGGGTCTCGTGGAAGGAGAACCCGAGTGCCTGCGAGGTGATCGCCGGGCTGGCCGCCGGGTAGCCGTTGAGCAGCTCCCAGCGCCGGTCGTAGAACGGGCAGAGCCGGTGCGGGGCACGCCGGACGTCCACGGTGACGTCCTGGCCGTCGCCGCCGCGGTCCCGGTGGATCGCGGCGACGCCGACCGACCTGGCGGCCAGCGCGACCGCCGCTCCCCCGCCGAGCCGCAGCGCGCTGGGCACCACCGGATCGGCGCCGACGAAGCCGATCCGGCCGCCGGTGTCGGCGGCGGACAGCCCGGTCCCGGCGAGCAGGCCGTCCAGGGCTGCGGCCGGGTCGAACGCGTCGCCGGTGGCCGGGTGCTCGACGGCCGCGCGGACCCGGGCGGTGAGGTCGTCGGCCGGCCCGCTCCCGGCAGCACCGTCCACGACGGGCCCGGTCACCGGGGACCCGGCACGTGCTTGGCCCGCAGGTACTCCCCCACGGACTTGCCGATCTGGTCGACCCGCAGGTTCGCCGAGCCGCCCGACCCGAGCAGCCCGGTCAGCACCAGGTGCACCGCGCCCAGGTGCGGGAACTCGTGCCGGACGATCGCCCCGCCCGCCTCGGGCAGCAGCGCCGCCGCCCGTCCGGCGCTCAGCGTGGCGCGCAGCCAGTCCCAGTGCGCCCGGTCCTTCACCCAGATCCCGACGTTGGCGTTGCCGCCCTTGTCCCCGGCCCGGGCGTGCACGTACCGGCCGAGCTCGACCGGCTCGCCGTCGGGCTCCGGAAGATCCGGCTCCGGGTGCACCGGCTGGGCGAGCTCGTCCGGCGTGGCGGTCCGGCTGGTGCGCGGCGGGTCGATCCGGCTGCCGTCGTCGAGCACGACGTGCTCGTCGAGCAGCGTCGCGTCCAGCAGCGCCGGCCAGTACTCGATCCGCGGCCACGGCTCGGTGGCCCGGGGCGCGTGCCCGTCGTGGTGGAAACCGGGGAAGCCCTGCAGGTACAGCGATCCGACGGCGGGCGCGAAGCGGCGCAGCGGCTCCGGGTCGCGGGCGGTGGCGATCACCCGGATCGGCACCGTCGCCGCCCACTGGTCGGCCGGATCGGTCGCGGCGACGCCGAGCGGGGTGACGTCGAGCTGGTCGACGTGCCCGGCCAGCCGGTCGGCCAGCTGCCTGCGCAGCAGCGCGACCTTGCCCTCGACGTCCGGGGCGGTGCAGAACAGCATCGTCGAGATCTCGAAGCCGATCGGGGCGAACACCGCGACCTTCGCCGTCGGTGGTGGCGGGGATCCGGTGACCGGGCCGATCGCCACCCGGTCCGGGCCCTGCCGGGTCAGCCGCACGGTGTCCAGGTGCACGGTGACGTCCGGGTTGAGGTAGCGCGGCCCCTGGATCTCGTAGAGCAGCTGTGCGGTGACCGTGTCGACGGTGACCGCGCCGCCGTCGGCGGCGTGCTTGGTGATCACGCTGGAGCCGTCGGCGGCGATCTCGGCGATCGGGAACCCGGGCCGGAGCATCCCGGGCACCTCGCGGAACCCGGAGAAGTTGCCGCCGGTGGCGTGCGCGCCGCACTCGATGACGTGCCCGGCGGTGACCGCGCCGGCCAGCGCGTCGTGGTCGTCCGGGGTCCAGCCGTGCCACCAGGCGGCCGGGCCCGCGGTCAGCGAGGCGTCGGTGACCCGGCCGGTCACCACGATGTCGGCGCCCGCCGCGAGCGCGGCGGCGATGCCGAAACCGCCGAGGTAGGCGTTCGCGGCGATCGGTTCGACGCCCCAGTCCTTGAGCGGGGCGCCGGTGTCCAGGTGCTCCAGGCCGTGCCCGTCGGCGTGGAAGTCGGCGAGCCGGTCCAGCACCCCGTCCCCCGCGACGTGGGCGACCCGCAGCGCGACGCCGGCGTCGGCGATCCGGTGGCGCAGCTGCGCGGCCATCCCGGCCGGGTCGAAGCCGCCGGCGTTGGTGACCACCCGCATGCCGCGCCGGGCGATCTCGGGCAGGTGCGGGGTGAGCTGGTCGAGGGCGTAGCCGACGTAGCCCGGCTTGCCGCGCCGGGCCCCGGCGGCCAGCGCCGCGAGGGTGATCTCGGCCAGGTAGTCGCCCATCAGCACGTCCACCGGATCGCCCGCCATCGCCTCGTCGACGGCGGTGAACCGGTCGCCCAGGTAGCCGGAGACGTTCGCGATCCGCAGCGATCGTGTGCCCATACCGGTCACGCTAGAGCCGCGGACCGCCTCCGACCAGGACCGATGTACGCAGCATGGTGTGACCTCTAGGGTCATGCGACGTGGAGCTGTTCCACCTGCGCTACTTCATCGCCGTCGCCGACGAGCTGAACCTGACCCGGGCCGCGGCGCGGCTGCACCTGGCCGCGTCGCCGCTGTCGCGGCGGATCCGGGATCTCGAACGCGAGCTCGGCACACCGCTGTTCGTCCGGTCCCCGCGCGGGATGGCGCTCACCGGGGCCGGCCGGGCGCTGCTGCCCCGGGCCCGGGAGATCGTGCACCGGGTGGACGCGCTGCCCGGCGAGCTGGCCGCCGCCGGCGGGCACCCGGTCGCCGCGGTCGGGCTGGCGCCGGACGTCACCGCCGCCGTGCGGGACGGCTTCCTGGAGCGGTTGCGGGCGGCGCATCCGGAGCTGGCCGTGCGGATCCGGCCCGGCTCGAGTGCCGAGCTCGCGGCCGCGGTGGCCCGCGGCGATCTCGACCTGGCCTTCGTGCACGGCCGGGCCGAGGACCCGCGGCTGCGCGAGCGGCGGGTCGACTCCCGGCCGGCCGGCGTCGCCGTCGGGCACGGTCTCGGGTTCGACGACCGCACCGAGGTCCGGCTCGACGAGCTGGCCGGGCTGCCCTACGCGTCCATCCGGTACGACGCGGCCCCGGCCGTCTACCGGGCGACCGGCGAGCTGCTGGCCGGGCACGGCGTGCACCGGCGGATCGAGCTCGACACGCACAGCCCCGGCGACCTCGCCCACGTGGTGGCGGCCGGACAGGCGTTCACCCTGGTCGGGCTGGGATCGGGGGCGACGCACAAGGCGTTCGTCGGGGAGCCGGTGCACGTGCTGCCGGTGACCGGCGCCGACGTCCGGCTCACCACCGAGGCGGTCTGGCGGGCCGACCGGGAGGACGACGGCGTGGTGCGCCTGCTCGTCGCCGCCGCCTCCCGGTGAGGCTCACACCCGGGCCGGCTCCCGGGTGCGGTCCTGCACGGTCTCGATCTCGGCCATCGACAGGTGCGCGGTCTCCCGGGCGCTGTACGCCGAGGCCGCCGCGACCACGCAGATCACCGCACCGAACACGGCCACCGGGTACCAGCCCGCTGCGGAGTCGCCGGCCAGCGCGGTCGCGATGGTCGGGGCGAAGCCGCCGAGCGCGAAGCCGAGCTGGGTGCCGACGGCCATCCCGGTGAGCCGCACCCGGGCCGGGAACATCTCGCCGTAGAGCGAGGGCCAGACCCCGTTCGCGGCGCTGTACACCACGCCGGAGAGCAGGATGCCGGTCGCGAAGATCATCACCCAGTCACCGGTGGACACCGCCCACAGGTACGCGGCCAGCATGACCGCACTGCCCAGCGCACCGCCGATGAACACCGGCCGCCGCCCGATCCGGTCCGCCAGGGTCGCGAACAGCGGGATCGCGCCGAGGGCGACCACGTTGGCGGACACCACCACCCACAGCATCGTCGACCGCTCCAGGCCGACCGTGTTGACGGCGAACGAGAGTGCGAAGACGGTCATCAGGGTGCTGACCGAGGCGACGGTCGCCGCCAGGGTGACCCGCAGCAGGTTCGGCCAGTGCCCGCGCACCAGTGCGGCGATCGGCAGCTGCTCCTTCTTCGACGGCGCCGGGGCACCGTCCGCGGCCGTCCGGCGGTCGTCGGCGAGCTCGTTCTCGAACACCGGGGTCTCGTGCAGGGTGCGCCGGATCAGCACGCCGGCGATCAGCACCAGCACGCTCGCCCAGAACGGCACCCGCCAGCCCCAGCTGAGCAGCGCCTCCTCCGGCAGCAGCGCCACCGGCAGGAACACCGCGGTCGCCAGGATCTGCCCGGCCTGGGTGCCGGAGAGGGTGAAGCTGGTGAAGAACGCCCGACGGTGCTGCGGCGAGTGCTCCAGCGTCATCGAGTTGGCACCGGCCTGCTCCCCGCCCGCCGACAGGCCCTGCAGCAGCCGGCAGGTCACGAGCAGCGCCGGCGCCAGCGCGCCCACCTGCTCGTAGCTCGGCAGGAAGCCGATCGCCAGCGTCGCGCCGCCCATCAGCAGCAGCGTCGCGACCAGGACCTTCTTGCGGCCCATCCGGTCCCCGATGTGCCCGAACAGCACCGCGCCGAGCGGGCGGGCGACGTAGCCGAAGCCGAACGTCGCCAGCGCCAGCAGGGTGCCGGCGACCGGGCTGGTGTCGGGGAAGAAGACCCGGTTGAACACCAGGGCCGCGGCCGTGCCGTAGATGAAGAAGTCGTAGTACTCCAGCGCGCTGCCCACCCACGCGGCGAGCGCGGCCCGTTTCGGCTGCGCGGTCGGCGGGAGCTCGTCGGTGGCGGCGCCCTCGTGCGGGGCGCCGCCGGACGGGGAGCCGGGGCCCTCCGGGCCGGCCGATGACGGGATGGGACTCACCGGGTCCTCCAGGCGTGTGCGTCGTTGCAGGCACGGGCGGGCCGCGACCGGGCACGCTCTTATGTACCAAACAGTTACGTACCGAATAGTGAGTTGAGCCCCGGGCCGTGTCAAGCCCCGAATGCCGGCCGCTGCGGCTCAGTCCCGGCCGACGTGCGCGGTCAGGTACTCCACGACCAGGTCGCCGACCATCCGCCGGTAGTGCTCGCGCCGGGCGGGTTCGAGCAGGTCACGGCCGAAGATCGCGGACACGGTGTGCCGATTCGCCACCCGGAACACGCAGAACGAGCTGATCACCACGTGCACGTCGAGCGCGTCCACGTCGGCGCGGAACAGGCCGGACTCGCGGCCGCGGGCCAGGATGCCGTCGAGCACGTCGACCGCGGGCCCGGCGAGCCCGGGCAGCATCGGCGAGGCCCGCAGGTGCTCGGCGTGGTGGATGTTCTCGATGGCGACCAGCCGGATGAAGTCCGGATGCGCCTCGTGGTGGTCGAAGGTGAGTTCGGCGAGCGCCCGCACGGCGCGCACCGGGCTGAGCCCGGCGATGTCGAGATCGCGCTCGAGCGCCCGGATCCCGGCGTACGCCCGCTCCAGGACGGCCAGGTAGAGGCCCTGTTTCGAGTCGAAGTAGTAGTACAGCATCCGCTTGGTGGTGCGGGTGCGCGCGGCGATCTCGTCCACCCGGGCGCCGGCCAGACCGCGCTCGGCGAACTCGGCGGTCGCCACGTCCAGGATCTCGGCGCGGGTCCGCTCCGCGTCGCGCTGACGTCCGGTCTCCTCCGGGACTGCCGCCACGCCGGTCCCCCTCCTCGCTGGTGCCGCCGGGCCGGACGCTACCGGCGGGCCCGGCCGGGGCTGGCGCGGCCCGATCGCCGTCCGGTACAACTAACTAAACGGTACATAGTTCGAGGAGGGGCAGTGCGCCAGACCGCCACCACGGCCGGGACCGTCCGGACCGGACTGATCGGAGCCGGGATCGGACCGTCGCTGTCCCCCGCGCTGCACGAGCGGGAGGCCGCGGCGCTCGGCCTGCCGCTGCGCTACCTGCGCTGGGACCTCGACGAGCTGTCCGCCGGCCCGGACGACGTCGGCGAGCTGCTCGCCCGGGCCCGCGCCGAGGGCTACCGCGGGCTCAACATCACCCACCCGTGCAAGCAGCTGGTGATCCGGCACCTGGACGCGCTGTCCCCCGACGCGGCGGCGATCGGCGCCGTCAACACCGTCACGATCGCCGAGGACGGCACGCTCACCGGACACAACACCGACTGGACCGGGTTCCGGGACGGTCTGCACGAGGGGCTGCCCGGCGCCGGCACCGGCCGGGTGGTGCTGCTCGGGGCGGGCGGCGCCGGTGCCGCCGCCGGGTACGCGCTGGCCCGGGACGGGATCGGTGTCCTCGACGTCGTCGACGTCGACGCCGGCCGCGCCGCGGCGCTGGCCGCCGCGCTCACCCCGCACCTGGCCCCCGGCGCGGTCGCCCGCGGGCACGCCCGCGCCGGGTTGGACGACCTGCTCGACGGCCCGCACGGCCGCGCCGACGGGCTGGTGCACGCCACCCCGATCGGGATGGCCGCCCATCCCGGTCTGCCCGTCGATCCGGCGCTGCTGGCCGGGCTGCCCTGGGTCGCCGAGATCGTCTACCGGCCGCTGGACACCGCGCTGCTGCGGGCGGCCCGGGCCGCGGGCTGCCGGACCGTCGACGGCGGCCGGATGGCGGTGCACCAGGCGGCCGAGGCGTTCCGGCTGTTCACCGGCCACGTCCCGGACCCGGCGCGGATGCTGGCCCACCTGGCCGAGCTGGTCGCCACCGAGCGGGCCGACGACCGTGTCGCCTGAGCAGCCGGCCCCCGGGCGGCCGCGGCTCTCGATCGCCACCGTCTGCCTGTCCGGCACGCTGGACGACAAGCTGGACGCCGCGGCGGCCGCCGGCTTCGACGGTGTCGAGATCTTCGCCCCGGATCTCATCGCCGATCCCGCGCCGCCCGCCGGGATCGGCGCCCGCTGCCGCGACCTCGGCCTCACCGTGGACCTCTACCAGCCGTTGCGCGACATCGACTCCACCGATCCCGACCGGTTCGCCGCCAATCTCCGGCGGGCCGAGGCGACGTTCGACGTGATGGCCGGGCTCGGCGCCGGCACCGTGCTGGTGTGCTCCTCGGTCGCGCCGGACGCCGTCGCCGATCCGGACCGGCTCGCCGGCCAGCTGCACACCCTCGCCGGTCGTGCCGAGGACCGCGGCGTCCGGATCGCCTACGAGGCGCTCGCCTGGGGCCGGCACGTGCACACCTGGGACGCGTCCTGGCGGGCCGTGCGGGCCGGTGACCATCCGGCGCTCGGGCTGTGCCTGGACTCGTTCCACGTGCTCGCCCGGGGCTCGGATCCGGCGCCGATCGCGGACGTCCCCGGCGACAAGCTGTTCTTCCTGCAGCTGGCCGACGCCCGCGAGGTCACGATGGACGTGCTCAGCTGGAGCCGGCACCATCGCCTGTTCCCCGGCCAGGGCGGGTTCGACCTGCCCGCGTTGCTCGGGCCGGTGCTGGCCGCCGGGTACGCCGGGCCGCTGTCGCTGGAGGTGTTCAACGACGTCTTCCGGCAGGCCGATCCGCTGCGCACCGCCGTCGACGCGCGCCGCTCGCTGCTGGCGCTCGCCGAGGCCACCGCGGACCGGGGCGCCGGGACCGATCCGGTCGCGGCCGGGCCGCCCGCGCTCGGCGGGATCGCGTTCGCCGAGCTGCGGGCCGGCCCCGAGCTGGGCCGGGTGCTGCGGGCGCTCGGGTTCAGCCGGACCGGCGTGCACCGCACGAAGCCGGTGGAACGCTACGAGCAGGGCGGGGCACGCATCCTGGTCGACACAGCCGCAGGCGGCGCGATCGGCACAGCCGCGGGCGGCTCGATCAGCACAGCCGCAGGCGGCCCGACCGACACAGCCGGCTCCGGCAGCGCGGTGGTCGCGCTCGGGATCGAGTCGGCCGATCCGGCGGCGTCGGCCCGCCGGGCGGGCGCGCTGTGCGCCCCGCGGATGCCCCGCAGCACCGGCCCGGGCGAGGCCGATCTCGCCGAGGTGGGCGCCCCGGACGGCACCTCGCTGCTGTTCTGCCGCACCGGCCCGCACGGCTCCGGCTGGTCGGGCGACTTCGTCGCCACCGCCGAGCCGCGCGTCCCGGGCACCGGGATCACCGGGATCGACCACGTGGGTCTCACCCAGCCCTACGACGCCTTCGACGAGGCGGTGCTGTTCCACCGCACCGTGCTCGGCCTGGACCCGGTCGCCGACGGCGAGTTCGCCGCCCCGTTCGGCCTGGTCCGCAGCCGCGCGCTGGCCGACGCCGGGCGCACCGTCCGGCTGGCGCTGACCGTGTCGCTGCTGCGCCGCGGCGAGTGGGGTCCCGGGGTCGCCGATCCGCAGTACGTCGCGCTGGGCACCGACGACCTGCTCGCGACGGCGGCCGCCGCCCGGGCCGCGGGCGTCCCGCTGCTGCCGGTGCCGGGCAACTACCACGACGACCTGGCGGCCCGCCTGGACCTGCCGGACGAGCGGATCGCCGTCTATCGCGAGCTGGGGGTGCTGCACGAGCGGGACGCCGACGGCGACCTGCTCCAGGTGTGCACCGAGCTGCTCGGCGGGCGGCTGTTCCTCGTGCTGGTGCAGCGCACCGGCCGGCACGACGGCCACGGCTGGAGCGACGCGCCGGTCCGGATGGCGGCGCACCGCCGGTCCCGCCTCACCCGCGCCGGTGCCGGCTGAGGCACCCGGCTGCGCGGGAGCCGGCACCGGTGGCCCGGCTGCCGCGCGTCCCGCCCGCTCGTCGAGGGGCGGGCGGGACGCCGGGGGGTGCCGTCAGGCGAACGCCTCCGGCGGCGGGCAGGAGCAGACCAGGTTCCGGTCGCCGTGCGCACCGTCGATCCGGCGCACCGGCGGCCAGACCTTGCGGTCGTGCACGCCCGGCGCCGCACCGGTCGGGTAGGCGGCGAGCTCGCGCGGGTAGGGGTGGTCCCACTTGTCGTCGGCCAGGCAGGCCGCGGTGTGCGGGGCGCCCCGCAGCGGATTGTCGTCGGCCGGCCACTCCCCCGCGGCGACCCGGTCGATCTCGCCGCGGATCGAGATCATCGCGGCGATGAACCGCTCGATCTCGGGCAGGTCCTCGGACTCGGTCGGCTCGACCATCAGGGTCCCGGCCACCGGGAACGACATGGTCGGGGCGTGGATGCCGTGGTCGATCAGCCGCTTCGCGACGTCGTCCACCGTCACGCCGGTCTCCTTGGTGATCGCGCGCAGGTCCAGGATGCACTCGTGCGCGACGGAGCCGTCGGTCCCGGAGTACAGCACCGGGTAGTGCTCTCCCAGCCGGCGGGCGACGTAGTTCGCGGCGGCGACGGCGGTGAGCGTGGCCCGCCGCATCCCGTCGAGCCCCATCATCCGCAGGTAGGCCCAGGAGATCGGCAGCACGCCCGGGGAGCCGTGCGGCGCCGCGGACACCGGGCCGACCTCGCCGCGCCCGGGCAGGAACGGGACGAGGTGCTCGGCCACCGCGACCGGGCCGACCCCCGGCCCGCCGCCGCCGTGCGGGATGCAGAACGTCTTGTGCAGGTTCAGGTGCGACACGTCGCCGCCGAAGGCGCCCGGCCGGGCCACCCCGACCAGCGCGTTGAGATTGGCGCCGTCGACGTAGACCTGGCCGCCCGCGTCGTGCACCGCACCGCACACGTCACGCACCTGCGCCTCGTACACGCCGTGCGTGGACGGGTAGGTGATCATCAGCGCGGACAGCCGGGACCCGTGCTCGTCGATCTTGGCCCGGAGGTCGTCGAGATCGACGTTGCCCTGGGCGTCGGTGCCGACGACCACCACCCGCATCCCGGCCATGATCGCCGACGCGGCGTTGGTGCCGTGCGCGGACGCCGGGATCAGGCAGACGTCGCGCTCGGCCTCGCCGCGGCTGCGGTGGTAGGCCGCGATCGCCAGCAGCCCGGCGAACTCGCCCTGGCTGCCCGCGTTCGGCTGCAGCGAGACCGCGGCGTAGCCGGTCAGGTCGGCCAGCCAGGTCTCCAGCTGGGTGATCAGCTCCCGGGAACCGGCGGTGTCGGACTCCGGGGCGAACGGGTGCAGGTCGCTGAACTGCGGCCAGGTCACCGCCTCCATCTCGGCGGCGGCGTTGAGCTTCATCGTGCACGAGCCGAGCGGGATCATCGTGCGGTCCAGCGCCAGGTCGGCGTCGGCGAGCCGGCGCAGCCAGCGCATCAGCGCGGTCTCCGACCGGTGCTCGTGGAACGTCGGGTGGGTCAGGTAGTCGCTGGTCCGGGCCAGCGCGCCGGGCAGCGCGTCGGCGGTGCCGGTGTCCAGCGCCGCGGCGTCCTGCGGGCCGGCCCCGAACGCCTCCCACACCGCGCGCAGGTGCGCCACGGTGGTGATCTCCGAGGTGGAGATGCCCACCTCGTCGCCGGAGACCCGGCGCAGCGCGATCCCGGCGTCGTGCGCGGCGGCGACGACGGCGTCCGCCCGGCCGGGCACCCGGGCCAGCACGGTGTCGAAGAACGCGTCGTGCACGATCTCGACGCCGCCGGAGCGCAGCCCGGCGGCCAGCACCGCCGCCATCCGGTGGGTCCGCCGGGCGATGGCGCGCAGCCCCTCCGGGCCGTGGTACACGGCGTAGCAGGCCGCCATCACGGCCAGCAGCACCTGCGCGGTGCAGATGTTGGAGGTCGCCTTCTCCCGGCGGATGTGCTGCTCCCGGGTCTGCAGGGCGAGCCGCAGCGCGTAGTTGCCGTCCGCGTCCCGGGAGACCCCGACCAGCCGGCCGGGGAGCTGGCGGGCGTGCCGCTGCCCGACCGACAGGTAGGCGGCGTGCGGGCCGCCGAAGCCGAGCGGGACACCGAACCGCTGGGTGGAGCCGATCGCCGCGTCCGCGCCCAGCTCGCCGGGCGGGGTGAGCAGGGTCAGCGCCAGCAGGTCCGCGGCGACCGCGACCAGCGCGCCCCGCTCGTGCGCCTGCTCGATCAGCGCCGACGGGTCGGCCACCCGCCCGGACGCGCCCGGGTAGCTGAGCAGCACGCCGAACATCTCGCCGTCCGGCAGGGTGCCGCCGGACAGGTCGGCGACCTCCAGCTCGATGCCGAGCGGCTCGGCCCGGGTGCGGAGCACGTCCAGGGTCTGCGGCAGCGTGTCGGCGTCGACCACGAACCGGGCCGACTTCGCGCGCCCGGCCCGGCGCAGCAGCGTCATCGCCTCGGCGGCGGCGGTCGCCTCGTCCAGCAGCGACGCACCGGCGACCGGCAGCCCGGTCAGGTCCGACACCATCGTCTGGAACGCCAGCAGCGCCTCCAGCCTGCCCTGGCTGATCTCCGGCTGGTACGGCGTGTACGCGGTGTACCAGGCCGGGTTCTCCAGCACGTTGCGCCGGATCGCCGACGGCGTCCGGGTGCCGTGGTAGCCGAGCCCGATCATCGGGACGTTCACCGTGTTGCGGTCGGCCAGCGCCCGCAGCTCGGCGAGCATCTCGGCCTCACCGACCGGCTCCGGCAGCGAACCGCCGACCGGCTCGGGATCGCGGATGGCGGCGGGCAGCGCCCGGTCGGCCAGCGCCTCGAGCGAGTCGACGCCCAGCGCGTCGAGCATCCGGGCGAGCTCGCCGGGCCGGGGCCCGACGTGCCGGTCGGCGAACGGCAGTCCACGCTCGAGCTCGGCGAGGGTGGGACGGTGCTGCTGCGGGGTCGGGCTCACGGCGCCTCCGAAGGTGACGGCTCGGGCGGGGCAGGGCTGTCTCGCCCCTCCCCCTCTGTCCGTACCCGCGATCCGGGCGCCTGAGAGATTCACCCGAGGCTTCGGGCTTTCCCCGTCGGCGGACGGGCCCCCCGTGGTGGCCCGTCGCTTTCCAGAGGCGTCTCTGCCGTGCGGTCCTGGTGCCTGAGAGGTTCCGGGAAGGGATTTGCTCCTTCGGCGCCCGGCTGTACTGCACCGGGTCTCTCCCGCTCGGTGTCAACGACTACCGGGCCGAGGATAACCGGTCCGGTCAGTATTTCCACGGCACCGGGGCCGGAACCGTCCCGCCAGGCTGCTCACATGTCGAACAGCAGCGCTCCGAACACCGTCCCCGCCACCACCGCCGCCTTCCACCTGCAGGCGGTCCTGTCCTTCGGCGTCTCGCTGGCCGCGGTCGTCGTCGGGACCTTCTACCTGCCCGTCGACGGCTGGGTGAAGGCGTTCCTGGCCATCGCCGTGCTGTACGCCATCACCTCGGCGTTCACCCTCGCCAAGTGCGTCCGCGACAAGCAGGAGAGCCTGACCGTCGTCAACCGGGTCGACCAGGCGCGGCTGGAGAAGCTGATCGCCGAGCACGACCCATTCCGCTCGGTCGCGTGAGCCGGCCGCTCAGGAGATCGCGCGCCGGGACCGGCGCCGGGCCAGCTCGTCCTCCGGGGACTCGTCGACGGTGCCGCCGTCGGCGCGTTCCACCGGGAAGTCCTTGATCACACCGCTGATCTCGCGCATCGCGCCCGAGACGGCGATCCCGAACACTCCCTGGCCGCCCTGCAGCAGGTCGACGACCTCCTCCGGGGAGGTGCACTCGTAGACGGTGGTCCCGTCGGAGAACAGAGTGATCCCGGCGAGATCCCTTATCCCGCGCCGGCGCAGGTGCTCGACCGCGATCCGGATGTTCTGCAGCGAGACCCCGGCGTCGAGCAGCCGCTTCACGATCTTGAGGACCAGTACGTCCTTGAACGAGTACAGCCGCTGGCTGCCGGATCCGGCGGCACCGCGGATCGACGGCACGACGAGCCCGGTCCGGGCCCAGTAGTCGAGCTGCCGGTAGGTGATGCCGACGACCTGGCACGCGGTCGGGCCGCGGAAGCCGACGAGGCGATCGGACACCCCGTCCAGCCCCTCACCGACGAGCGGGTCCGGGAACAGCTCTGCCTGCCCCGGCCCCTCGGGTGGTGGCGTCTGCACCGCGTGGTCTCCCTCGGTCGGCCGCACCGTGACCGTCCTCGCCGTCCCATCACTCTCGGTGAAGGCGAGTTGCACGGATGTCATCAACGCTGATGACGGTAGGCCCGGCGGCCGGAGTGGTCAACGCGGCTCGCCGACACGGCCGTACCGCACAACGCCAGGTGACGGAGCACGGGCGGCCCGGTCACGCCGAGCGGCACCCGGTGTCGCCGAATGGTCCGGAACACCCGTTCGGGTGTCAGCCGGGCTGGGCGCCGCGGAAGTCCTCCGGTGACACCGAGTCGAGGAACTCGCGGAACTTCTCGACCTCGTCCTCCTGCTCGTCGGGGATGACGAGCCCGGCCTCGGCCAGCACGCTCTCGTCGGCGTGCACCGGGACACCGGTCCGCAGCGCCAGCGCGATCGAGTCGCTCGGCCGGGCGGACACCGTCACGCCGCCGTCGAAGATCAGCTCGGCGTAGAAGGTGCCCTCCTGCAGGTCGGTCACCCGGACCTGTTCCAGCCGCCGGCCCAGTGCCCCGATGACGTCCTTGAGCAGATCGTGGGTCAACGGCCGTGCCGGCTTGACCCCCTGCTGCTCGAGGGCGATGGCCGTCGCCTCGACCGATCCGATCCAGATCGGGAGGTAGCGATCACCGTTGGTCTCCCGCAGCAACAGGATCGGCTGGTTCGCCGGGAGTTCGACCCGGACGCCCACGACGCGCATCTCGCTCATCAGCCCGCCTCCCCGGCCCTGTCGGGCCTGTCGGCCGCCCGGGGTGGACCCGCCACCCCGGCCGCCCTGATCGCCTTGCTCGCCCTGGTCCGTGCCCTGGGAGCTGTGGTCGCTCGTACCCCCGCCACCGACACGTTCCGACGCTACACGGGCGGGGCCCCCGATGCGCGCCTCCGGACGGGGTGTGACAGCGTCCTTTCGACGATCGTCACACGCCCGCCTCCGCACGGCGTGTCGGCTGAACCGCCGCCGGTGGATCAGCCCCGGGGGTCGCCCTCGCGAGGACCGGTCAGGAAGACCAGGCGGAACTTGCCGATCTGGACCTCGTCACCGTTGGCGAGCACGGCCGTGTCGACCGGCTCGCGGTTCACGTAGGTGCCGTTCAGGCTGCCGACGTCCACCACGACGAACTCGCCGGCGTCCCGGCGGAACTCGGCGTGCCGGCGGGAGACGGTGACGTCGTCCAGGAAGATGTCGCTGTCGGGGTGCCGGCCCGCACTGGTGGTCGGCACGTCGAGCAGGAAGCGCGAACCGGCGTTCGGGCCGCGCCGGACCACCAGCAGGGCCGACCCGGCGGGTAGCCCGTCGACGCCGGAGACGGCGGGCTCGGCGCTCGGCTGCTCCACGTCGGCGAGGAAGTCCGCCCGGAAGACCGATGTGGTCTCCGGTGCGCGCTCCGGCGGCACGTCGCGCGGGTCGTTCGTGGTCACCTCGGGGTCTCCTCCTCCGGAAGCGGGGGTCCCGGACACGGTCCGGGTGATGCAGGCGGGCCGGCCGCACTGGTGCGGTGCTGCGCTGAGGCGGATGTCGCCTCGACCGGCTGCGATGTCGACGTGTCAGGGGGACCGAACCTACCCGCCCCGGTGTCGCCGCGATACGCCAGGCCGCGGCGTCCGGGCGACCCGTGCGACGGGCGGTCGCCGGGGGTGGTCAGGAACCGTCGGCGAGCTGACGGTAGGCGTCGGCGTCGAGCGGGCCGGCCGGCGTGGCGCCGTCCGCGATCCGCACGTCGACGATCCAGCCGTCCCCGTACGGAGCCGAGTTGATCAGCTCCGGACCGGCGTCCAGCGCCTCGTTGACGGCGACCACCTCGCCCGCCACCGGTGCGTAGATGTCCGACACCGACTTGGTCGACTCGACCTCGCCCATCGTGTCGCCCGCGGACAGCACGTCGCCGACGGTCGGCAGCTGGACGAACACCACATCCCCCAGCTGCGACTGGGCGTGGTCGGTGATGCCGATCCGGACCACCCCGTTCCCGGTGTCGCGCACCCACTCGTGGGCCTCGGTGTAGGTCAGGTCCGAGGGAATCTCCGAACTCACGCGACGAGCCTAGCCCCCGCCATCCGGGTGACCGAACCGGGGCGCCGGGGGCGGGAACGGGCGCCGCATCGCCAGCCCGAACTGCACCAGGTAGAGCAGGCCGGACCACATGTAGAGGGCCACGCCCCAGATCGCGAACGCGTGCGCGATCACCCGGACGGCGGTCTCCGCGGCGGACGGCCCGTCCCCGAGAAGGAGCAGCGGGAAGGCGTAGAGCAGCACGAAGGTCGCGGCCTTGCCGAGGTAGACGACCTCGAACGGGCCGTACCCCCGGCGGCGCAGCACGAACACGCACACGGCCAGCACGACGTCCCTGGCGAGCAGCGCACCCACCGCCCACCAGGGCACGATGTCGCGGATCGCCAGGCCGACCAGCGCGGCCAGGATGTAGAGCCGGTCGACGGCCGGATCGAGCATCGCCCCGAACCGGCTGTACTGGTCCAGCACCCGGGCCAGCTTCCCGTCCAGCCAGTCGGTGAAGCCGCCGATCGCCAGCACCGCGACGGCCCAGCCGTCGGCCTCCGGGCCGAGCATCAGCCACAGGAACAGCGGCACCCCGGCCAGGCGCAGCATGCTCAGCGCGTTCGGCACCGTCCAGAGCCGGTCGTCACCGGTGGGCGGACCGGCGACGTCGTGCACCGTGTCCCGCACGGTGTCGCGCACCGTGTCCCGGGCCTCACGGGCGCCGCGCCGGACCGCCGCGGCCCTGCCCGTATCGGATTCCCCGCCCACCCGGGCAGCCTAGACGGCTCCCGCACTGTGCAGCCCGGCCCCGCGGGTGAGGATGGCGCGGTGACCGACACTCATTCCGACACCCATTCCGGCGCCGACTCCGTGCCCGGCCCGCACGCGGCCGCAGGCGTGACGCTCAAGGACATCCAGGCCCCGCTCAAGCAGCAGTACCGCGACGACCCGGGATCCGCGGTCGTCACGCTGTCCGCCGACGGCGAGCTCGGCGCGGGGGTGGCCTGCAAGGTGAGCACCGGCCAGGCGCTCGCCGAGGCCGGGCTGCACCCGGCGACCGGCGGCGACGGCACCCAGCTGTGCTCCGGGGACATGCTGCTGGAGGCGCTGGTCGCCTGCGCCGGGGTGACGCTGCGGGCGGTGGCGACCGCGCTGGAGCTCGACGTGCAGGGCGGCCTGCGGGCCGAGGGGGACCTCGACTTCCGGGGCACCCTCGGCGTCGCCAAGGACGCCCCGGTCGGCTTCCGGGACATCCGGCTGTTCCTCGACGTCGACGTCCGCTCCGGGGACGCCCCGGCCGACCCGGACACGGTCGCCACCCTGGTGCGGCTGACCGAGCGGTACTGCGTGGTCCTGCAGACGATCAAGGGCAGCGCGAGCACGTCGGTCGAGGTCCGGCCGGCCGGCTGAGCCCGCCGGTCGAGCCGGTCCTGCTCCGTCCGGGGGTCGGCGCACTGCGCCGAACGGCATGTGCTGCGCGCCATCACCTGCGGACCACCGCCGGTGGCGGGCCGCTCGTCGCGCGTCACCGTCGGTTCGGCGCCCGGCACGCTCCGGGTCTCCGGGGCCCGGAGACGGTCTCCGTACGGTGACGGCGTCCTGGTAGGCGTGACAGGGCGTGCCCACCGACAGCCGGTGACCGCGCCCCGGTAGGTGACACGTGATCAAGCTGGCGGACGATGTCTCGTCCGGCGATCACGTCTGCGCGGTCCCGGAGAGCGTCGAGCACCTCGGGGAGATCACCTCCGGGTTCGTCGCGCACGGGCTGGCCCGCGGCGAGAAGGTCCTCTTCTTCGACGACGACGGCGCCGCGGACGGGCTGCTGCGCCGGATGACCGAGGACGGCCACGAGATCGGTGAGCCGCTGCGCGTCGGGCAGCTGGAGATCCTGCCGGAGGAGGACACCCGGCGGACCTTCCGCACCCCGCTGCCGGACATCCACGCCGGGATCACCGGCGAGGTGACCCGCGCGCTGGACGCGGGCTGGACCGGCGCCCGGATCACCGGCCAGATGCACGGGGCGCTGGACCCGGGTGCGTCCGGCACCCTGCCCGAGTACGACGGGCTGCTCGCCCGGCTGATCCGGGAGAACCGGGACAGCCTCGCCGCGCTCTGCACGTTCGACCACGTGCACTTCCCGGACGAGTCGATCGACATCATGCGCGCGCTGCACCGCGACCACCTCGCGGTGACCGGCGCCTACGACGACGGGCTGCTGCGCATCGTCCGGCTCGGGATCGGGCACGCCCGGCTGGCCGGCGAGATCGACCACAGCAACCGGCCGAAGATCACCTCGCTGCTGCACCAGGCGCTGGACGGCACCCTGCGCTCGGCCGACGCCCCCACCGACATCGGGCTCGACATGGCCTCGGTCCGGTTCATCGACGTCGCCTCGGCGGTGGCGCTGGTGCACGCCGCGGAGGGCTTCCCGTCCACCCACCGGCTGGTGCTGCACCGGGTGCGGCCCCGGGTGCAGCGGATCCTCGACCGCTGCGGCGCCGCGTTCTCCCCCCAGCTGGCCTTCGACGACGCGCCGCCCCCGGTCGGGCCGCCCGGCGCGCCGGGACGGTGACGGTCCGATGAAGGTCGAGAGATGAAGGTCAACGCGGTCCCCCGGCCGCCCGGCTTCGCGCACGCGCTGGTGCACGCCGACGACACCGCGGAGCTGGTCCGCCGGGTCGCGCCGGTGGCCGCCGCCGCGGACCGGGACACCGGCGCCCAGATCGCGCTCGCGGTCTCCGCGGAGGCCGAGCAGGCGCTGCGCGCGGAGCTGGCCGACTGCTCCGGCGGGATCGGCAGGCTCACCACGCTGACCCGCTCGGCCCGCGAGTCCGGCCAGACGGTGGCCGCGTGGCGGGCCAGGGAGCTGCGCGCGCTGTCGTCGTCGGGCAGGCCGGTGTTCGTCGTGGCGCAGCACGACCCGGATCTCGACGGGATCGACGGCGGGTTCTGGATCGAGCTGGAGGCCGCGCTCAACATCTCGCTGGACGGCCTGCCGGTCACCCAGCTGTGCGTCTACCCGCGGATCCCGCTGCACGGTGCGGTGGGCGACGCGGCGCTGGCCAACCATCCGCTGCAGCTGCGCGGCGAGCAGCTCACCGCGAACCCGGCGTCCCGGCCGCCGGCCGAGGTGCTCGCGGCGCTCCCGTTCGCCCCGCCGCACCTGCTCGGCCCGCCGGACGTCCAGCTGCAGTACAACACCTTCGAGCTGTCCCGGGTGCGGGACGCGGTGGAGGAGGCCGCCCGCGCCTGCCGGTTCGATCCGGTGCGCAGCGAGGACATGGTGCAGGCGGTGAACGAGGTGGCGACCAACGCCGTCGAGCACGGCTCGCCGGAGGCGGCGCTGTCGGTCTGGTCCCGCCCGGGCGAGCTGGTGTGCGAGGTGCACGACACCGGCTCGATCCCGCTGGCCCTGATCGGGCTGGCGCCGCCGCACCCGTCGCGCCCGCGCGGGCGCGGCACCTGGATCGCCCGCCAGCTGTGCGACAGCCTGCACGTGTGGCGGGCCCCCGACGGCACCCATGTCCGGCTGCTCGTCCGGGCCTGAGCCCCGTTCGGCGGTGCGCGCACCCCGCCGCCGGAGTGAATCCTCACCCGGATCTCACGTCCGGGGCCCGGCTCCGCTATCCTCGGCGACCGAGCACATCGCACGGAGACGCCGCCCGCCGTCCGTGCGGTGCGGTCTCGTCGTGCCCTCTCCGCGCCCCGGTCGTCCGCCCGGGTGGCGCGCCGCGGCCCGGCGCAGGGCCGCCTGCGGGCCGCACGTCACGAACGATCCGGGGAAAACCGCATGTCCGACGATCACTGTCGATCCAGTGAGTGCGCTGTGACACCAGCACTCGCCGAGTCCGCAGAACGCGCACCGTCCACCGCCGACACCGGGAGCACCGCACCGCAGGTACGGGTCCTGGGTGCCTTCGGCCTGCGCGTCGGCGACCATCCGGTCCCGCTGCCGGTCGACTCGCGCCGCCTCATCGCCTACCTGGCCGTGCACCCGCGCCCGCAGCCGACCGCCGCGCTGGCCGCCGACCTGTGGGCCGGCGTCGGCCCGGGCCCCGCGGCCCGGCTGCTCGACGAGGCCGTGACCGGTGTGGACCTGCCCGAGCTGCTGGCCGCCGACGACCGCGGCCGGCTGCACCTCGCCGACGACGTGCGGGTCGACCTGGCCGAGGCGCTGCTGCTGGTCCGCGGACTGTCCTCGCCGGAGCTGCTGCGCACCGTGCGCGAGATCGGCTGCCCGCAGACCGGTCTGCTCGAGGCCGACATCCTGCCGTCCTGGACGGCGCCGTGGATCGCCGTCGAGCGGGAGCGGTTCCGCCAGCTGCGGCTCTCCGCGCTGGAGGGGCTCTCCGGCACCCTCACCGCGGCCGACCGGCACGACGACGCCGTCGCCGTCGCCCGGCGCGCGGTCGCCACCGCGCCCAGCCGCGAGCGTTCCCGCCGGGCCCTGGTCGAGGCGCTGCTGGCCGGCGGCCACGTCGCCGACGCGCTCGCCGAGTACGAGGAGTTCCAGCGGCTGCTGCGCAACAGCGTCGGTGCCACCCCGGACTCCGAGCTGGACCGGCTGCTCGCCCCGCTCGACTCCGGCTGGCCGCTCGGTCCCGGCCTGCACCGCCCGGTGCAGCGCTGGGGCGTCGGGATGCCCGGCGCCACCCGGCCGGCGCAGCGTGGCCGCCGGCTCGCCGCCGGCAGCCCGGCCAGCGGACGCTGACCGGGCCGCGCACAGCTCCCGGGCCGTGATCCTCAGTGGAACCGGGGCCGCCGCTTCTCGGTGAACGCGGCGAGCCCCTCGGTCCCCTCCGGCCCGGCCGCGCAGGTCGCGATCGAGTCCGCCTCCGCCGCCAGCTGGTCGTCCAGGGTCGATGCCCAGGTCCGGTCCAGCAGCCCGCGGATCCGGCCGAGCGCCGCCGTCGGGCCCTGCGCCAGCCGGTGCGCCAGCGCGGCGGCCTCGTCGGCCACCGCGTCGTCGTCGACGACCGAGGCGAGGATCCCGAGCTCGGCCAGCGCGTCGGCGTCCAGCACCTCGTCGGTGAGCAGGATCCGGCGGGCCCGCGCCGCGCCGACCAGCCGCGGCAGGGTCCAGGTCATCCCGCCGTCCGGGGAGAACCCGATCGCCGGGTAGGCCGGGCGCAGCCGGGTGGACCGGCCGCCGACCGCCAGGTCGCAGGCCAGCACGATGCTCATCCCGGCGCCCGCCGCCCAGCCGGGCACCGCGGCGACCGTCGGGACCGGCGAGCCGGCCAGCGGGCGCAGCATCGCGTGGAAGGTGTCGGCCAGGCCGTGCACGTAGCCGTACCGGTCCTCGGCGCCGGCGAACGCGCGCACGTCGCCGCCGGTGCAGAAGTTCTCGCCGTCGCCGTGCAGCAGCACCGCACCGACGCCGTCCGGATCGGCCGGGTCCGCCTGGGCCAGCTTCTCCAGCGCCCCGGCGACCTCCTGCATCGCGGGGCCGTCCAGGGTGCCGTGCCGGCCGGCCGAGATCCGGCAGCGCAGCACCCGGCCGTCGCGTTCCAGAGCGCTCACCCGAGCGCCCGCAGCTTCGGCAGCACGTCCTCGGAGAACTGGGTGAGGAAGCGGCGCTGGTCGTCGCCCGGCCCGTGCACGACGAGGTGGTTGAGTCCGGCGTCGACGTAGGGGCGGATCTGCTCGACCGCCTCGTCCGGGTCGGAGGCGACGATCCAGCGCTGGGTGATCTGCTCGATCGGCAGCTCGTCGGCGAGCCGCTCCATCTCCTGCGACGAGCCGACCGAGTGCTTCTGCTCGGCGGTCAGCGACAGCGGCGCCCAGAACCGGCAGTTCTCCCGCGCGGCCTCCGGGTCCCGGTCGTAGCTGATCTTGATCTCGATCATCTTGTCGATGGTCGCGGCGTCCCGGTCCTCCTTGGCGGCGCCCTCCTCGACGCCCGGGACGAGCTTCTCGGTGTAGAGGTCCATGCCCTTGCCGGAGGTGCAGATGAAGCCGTCGCCGTGCCGGCCGGCGTAGCGGGCGACCATCGGGCCGCCGGCGGCGACGTAGATCGGCACCGGCTGCTCGGGGCGGTCGTAGATCGTCGCGTCGACCAGCGTGTAGTAGTCGCCCTCGAAGGACACGGTGTCCTCGGTCCACAGCGCCCGCATCGCCCGGACCGCTTCGCGCAGCCGGGCGAAGCGCTCCTTGAACTCCGGCCACTCGCGGCCGGAGACGGCGATCTCGTTCAGTGCCTCGCCGGTGCCGACGCCCGCGACGATCCGGCCGCCGGTGAGCAGCGACATCGTCGCGAAGGTCTGGGCGAGCACCGCCGGGTTGTAGCGGAAGGTGGGGGTCAGCACCGAGGTGCCGATCTGGACCCGCTCGGTGCGCTCCCCCACCGCGGCCATCCACGGCAGCGCCGCCGGGGCGTGCCCGCCGGTGTGCCGCCAGGGCAGGAAGTGGTCCGACGCCCAGACGCTGTCCAGCCCGACCTGCTCGGCCAGCACCGCATACTCGACGAGGTCGCGCGGGCCGAACTGCTCGGCCGACGCCTTGTACCCGATCTTGAGATCCACAGGTTGTTCCTTACCGCGTGCAGGGCGCGCACCGGGGTCGGCGCGCCGTGTCCTACCCGAGTACCTACACCCCCGGCGCGCCGCGCGCAGCACCGATCCGGTCACCCGCACCCGCCGGCCCGCCACCGGACGGTGCCGGATCCCCGGAGCCGGGCGGGCCCGGCCGATCCCGGCCCCTACGATCGGGTGCGTGTTCGACCCTGCCGCACCGGACGAGGTCCCGCTCCCACCCGAGCCGGACGACGACCACGGCTGGGAACCGCCGCCGGACGACCGCGACGGTCCCCCCGACGACCCCGGCGGGCCCGTCCCGGCGCCGGTGCGCAGCTCCGACCCGCACGAGGTGCTGCGGCGGGTCTTCGGCTACGACGCGTTCCGCGGCGACCAGGAGGAGATCGTCACCCACGTGGCGGGCGGCGGCGACGCGCTGGTGCTCATGCCGACCGGGGGCGGGAAGTCGCTCTGCTACCAGGTCCCGGCGCTGGTCCGGCCCGGCACCGGCGTCGTCGTGTCGCCGCTGATCGCGCTCATGCAGGACCAGGTCGACGCGCTGCAGGCGCTCGGCGTGCGGGCCGGGTTCCTCAACTCCACCCAGGACGCCGACGAGCGCAGGCTCACCGAGCAGGAGTTCCTGGCCGGCGAGCTGGACCTGCTCTACCTGGCGCCGGAGCGGCTGCGGGTGGAGTCCACCGTCCGGCTGCTGGAGCGCGGCCGGATCGCGCTGTTCGCGATCGACGAGGCGCACTGCGTCGCGCAGTGGGGGCACGACTTCCGGCCCGACTACCTGCTGCTCTCCGAGCTGCACGGGCGCTGGCCGGACGTCCCGCGGATCGCGCTCACCGCGACCGCCACCGAGGCCACCCGCACCGAGATCGCGCAGCGGCTGCAGCTCACCGACGCCCGGCACTTCGTCGCCAGCTTCGACCGGCCCAACATCCAGTACCGGATCGCCCCGAAGAACGAGCCGCGCCGCCAGCTGCTCGACCTGCTGCGCTCCGAGCACGCCGGGGACTCCGGCATCGTCTACTGCCTGTCCCGCAAGTCGGTGGAGCAGACCGCCGAGTTCCTGTCCGGGCAGGGCATCCGGGCGCTGCCCTACCACGCGGGCCTGGACGCGTCGGTGCGCCGGACCAACCAGTCCCGGTTCCTGCGCGAGGACGGCCTGGTCATGGTCGCGACGATCGCGTTCGGGATGGGCATCGACAAGCCGGACGTCCGGTTCGTCGCGCACCTCGACCTGCCGAAGTCGGTCGAGGGCTACTACCAGGAGACCGGCCGGGCCGGCCGGGACGGCGAGCCGTCGACGGCCTGGCTCGCCTACGGCCTCGCCGACGTCGTCCAGCAGCGGAAGATGATCGACGACTCGGAGGGCGACGCGGCGCACAAGCGCCGCCTGGGCATGCACCTGGACGCCATGCTCGCGCTCTGCGAGACCACCGAGTGCCGGCGGGTGCAGCTGCTCCGCTACTTCGGCCAGGACCTCGGCACCGGCGCCACCGCCTGCGGCAACTGCGACACCTGCCTGACCCCGGTGACGTCCTGGGACGGGACGGTCGCCGCGCAGAAGGTGCTGTCCGCGGTCTGGCGGCTGCGCAACGAGCGCAGGCAGAGCTTCGGCGCGGTGCACCTGATCGACATCCTGCTCGGCAAGCGGACGCCGAAGGTCGAGCAGTTCTCGCACGACCAGCTGTCGGTGTTCGGGATCGGCACCGAGCTGTCCGAGGTGCAGTGGCGCGGCGTGATCCGCCAGCTGGTGGCGCGTCGGCTGCTGGCCGTCGGCGGGCTGCACTCCACGCTGGTGTTCACCGACGACTCCCCCGCCGTGATGCGCGGCGAGACGCCACTGATGCTGCGCGCCGAGCCGGAGCGCACGGCCCGCCCGCGCACCCGGTCCGGATCGGGCTCCCGACCCGCCGTCGAGCTGTCCGCCGAGGCGGCGCCGGTGTTCGAGCGGCTGCGCAGCTGGCGGGCCGCCACGGCGAAGGAACAGGGGGTGCCCGCGTACGTGATCTTCCACGACGCGACGCTGCGGGAGATCGCCTCCCGTACCCCGGCCGACCGGGCCGCGCTGGGCACGATCGCCGGGATCGGCGAGGGCAAGCTGGCCCGCTACGGCGACCAGGTGCTCGACGTCCTGCGCGGTGCCGACGCATGAGGCCGCTGATCGGGATCACCGCCTACACCGAGCGGGCGAGCTACTGGGTCGTCGAGGACGAGGAGACCGTGCTGGTGCCCCGCGGGTACCTGGACATGGTCTCCGCGGCCGGCGGCACACCGGTGCTGCTGCCGCCGACCGCGGACGCCGCGGACGCCGCAGCGGCCTGTGACGGCGTGCTGCTGAGCGGTGGGCCGGACATCGGCGCCGCGCACCACGGCTCGGTCCGCGGCCCGCACGACGACGAGCCGCGGGCCGAGCGGGACGCCGCCGACCTGGCCGCGGTGCACCGCGCGCTGGAGCTCGGCATCCCGGTGCTCGGCGTGTGCCGCGGGCACCAGCTGCTCAACGTCGCGCTCGGCGGGACGCTGCACCAGCACCTGCCGGACGCGGTCGGCGACGCCGTCGCCGCCGCGCACTCGGCCGGGCCGGGCGTCTACGCGCCGGTGCAGCTCGTCGCCGAGCCCGGCTCCCGGATCGCGGCGGCACTCGGCACCGGTCCGGTCACCGTCCGCTGCCACCATCACCAGTCGGTCGACCGGCCCGGCAGCGGGCTGCGGGTGACCGCCCGGTCCGGCCCGGTGGTCGAGGCGATCGAGCCGGCCCCCGGCGGACCGTGGGTGCTCGGCGTGCAGTCGCACCCCGAGCGCAGCCCGGACGACCTGCGGCTGGCGCGCGCCCTGGTCGACGCGGC